>NZ_JBEXEX010000003.1:0-190348 GCF_040606445.1 Streptomyces sp. NPDC005408
CGTCGATCCCGTGCACGCGGCGGACGAACTCCGCCCACCACACGTCCGACCTGCGGATACGGGACCAGTACGTCCTCGTCACCCAGCGCATCGAGGAGTCCTCCAGCGTCAGGTGCTCCTTGACCAGCCGCAGGTGTCCGGCGTCCGTGAGCTCCCTGAGGGCGCTGCGGCAGGCCTGTTGGCCGTAGACGGGGTGTGTGGCGGCGAGGGCCTTGTAGCCCATCGCGGAGCCCTCGGGCAGGCGGTCGATGAGCGAGGCGAGTTCCGCCGCACGGCTGGGCAGATGTGCGAAGTCCGCCTCTCCGCGCGGGTTTTCGTCATCCGTGAGGCGCTTTCCGTAGCCTGGATTGGCCATGGGGTGGGCGGGCGCGGGCAGGGCACGGCTAGGGTGTGAGCAAGCCACGATCGAGTCGCTTTCGATCCGTAGGTGAGGCCCCGACCCGGTGTTGCTAGCACCGGCCGGGGCCGTTTCATTGCCGCGAACGTAGGACGTCTTTACGTTCTGATGCAAGCTGATCACACAATGTCACCTGTGCGGGTGATGTGGCATCAACTCGCCTACGGGGGTGGGCGGGTGGGTTCAATTCAACCCACCCATTCCTTGAAAAGAGGGCTCGGGGCCCGAGGCTCAAGCTCCGGGCCGACCTGCGAGGTCGGCGATGAATGCGGCCCAGGCGGCGGCGGGGAGGGTCAGTTCAGCGCTCGCCGTGAGTTTCGAGTCCCGAACGTGGATGGTCGTGGGGCAGGCGGCGACCTCGACGCAGGCGCCACCCTCGCCGTCGCTGTAGCTGGACTTGAACCACTTCAGCTGCTCGCTCATAGCTCTTCCACCATCCGCTCGACGAACCGGGCCGACTCAGCGGGGCTGAAGGCCTCCGCGCGGATCATGCTAAGTCGCTCCGTGTACGAACTGACGACCTCTGGATCGGAGGTCAGTTGGCTCACCGCCTGTCCTTCCGAATAGGCGAGCCGTTCATGGTCGCCGGTCTCCAGAAAGACCATCGGACCCATGAGGGCAGCAGTGATGGCCCGCTCATACGGCAGTACCTGTATCGCAACGTTGTTCCGCCGACCCATCTCCAGGAGCCTGAGCAGCTGCTCCTTGTCCGCGTGCGGCACACGCAACACGGCCTCGTACAGCACAAAACTGCATGCCGCCGGCGGCTTGCGGGTCAAGAGATCCTGGCGCTCCAGTCTCGCCACAACCCGCTCCTCGACCGTCTCTTCGTCCAACGGGGGCGTGAAGTTGCCGATCAGCTTCCGCGCGTACGCATCCGTCTGTAACAGGCCAGGGATCAACGTGGGTTCGTACCACCACAGAGTGATCGCCTGCCGCTCATGCAGCATGTGGCGTCCGCGGCGAGCAAACCGCTGCCCGCCTCATCGCCGCCGCCGACGGGGACGCCGGGCCCGTCGTCTGTGAGGCGACCGGATTCCGGTGGATGTACTTTCTGCTGCCACCGGGCACCGCGCTGGAGCACGCCTGGCCGCTGGGCGTGCAGCGGTTCGGCATCGCGGGCAGTCGCACGGTCGCGTACATCGGGATCCCGGCGCTGGGTGGAAACACCTGGCCCCTGCGCTGGTACTCCGAACCGACGCCCACCGCGCCCTTCGTCGACCCGCCGGCCCTGCTCTCGGCTCTCGCTTAGATCTGCCGCCGACGAGCTTGTTTCCTGCTCGCTGACGTCGGCCTGCACACAGCCCGCCGTGGCCTGCGCGCAGGAATGCCCAGGTGATCAGCGGCGCCCTACCGGAGGACGGAGAGCTGGGCAAGCGCCGCCCGATCACCGAGGCCGAGACGAGTGACGCCATCGACTGGATCGAGCGGGTGGCGTTGGCCTTCGCAACCGTCCTCGGCTGACCCTGGCCCCCCTCGGTCACTTCCCGCGCGCGGTGACCATCAGCGACGTACGCGCCGGGACGCCCCGCTCCTCGCTCGCGTTCTCGGGGGCCGCGGTGTCGATCAGGCGGATCATCAGCGGCGTGGAACCCGCCCGGCCGCGCTCCCCGGCCCGGATGCGGAAGTGCTCGGTCCGGCGCATGTCCTTGGCCAGCGGGGTGCCGCCGCTGAACAGCGAGTGCGGCTGGACGTCGTTGGCGACCCGCAGCTCGACCGGTCGCCAGGCGCCGGTCGCCGGGTCGCGGCGCTCCAGGACGAAGCCGTTCCGGGGCGGGGTCGAACCCTCGTCGGCCACCATCATCTCCATCTGGAAGACGACGCTCAGAGCGCTGTACGCACGGGTGTTGCCGTTGGACACGGTGACCGTGAACTCCCGGGCGGCGCCACCGCGCACCAGGTCCAGGCGACCGGCCGCGGTCGAGGCGTACATGGTCAGGACGGTCGGCCTGGCCGGGCGGACGGAAGGTGCGGCAGAGGTACGGGACGGAGCCTCGGACGGGGTCTGCGACACCGACGCCGACGGCGAGACAGAGGGGGACGGAGAGACTGACGGGGACGCCTTGGGCGAGAGGGCCACGGAGGGTGTCGCCTTCGGCTCGGGAGCCGTCTGCACCGTGTCGGGGGAGCACGCGGCCATCAGCAGACCGGCCGCGACCGCCGCGAGCCCCACCCCTGTACGTCTTCTCACCGCGTACGCTCCCCAGCCCCTTTTCCGACAGTGGCCGGAAACTAGCAGAGAGCCGTCAGCGGAGTCCGCTCAGGTGACCCTGCGCAGGCCGAGCGGGCCCGCGATCTCCTCCGCCATCACCTTGCCGGCCTCCTCGGCCAGCGCGTCCTCGGTGAGGTCCTCGTCCGTGTCCAGGCCTTCCAGCTCCTGCAGCGGCTGGTCGAGACGGACATGGGCGACCAGCGACTGCAGCGCGCGCAGGGTCGCGGAGGCGGTCGGGCCCCAGTTGGAGAAGTACGAGAACTGCCACCACCACAGCGCCTCGCTGATGCGGCCCGCCCGGTAGTGGGCCAGGCCGTGGCGCAGGTCGGTGACGATGTCCGCGAGGTTGTCGGAGATCCGTGAGGCGACCGGGGCCTTCCGCGGCTCGTACGGGTCGAAGACCTCGGAGAAGACGTCCACCGGGTCGAGCAGCACGGCGAAGCGCTCGCGCAGGTCGTCCACGTCCACGTCGGGGCCCGTGTCCGGTTCGTACCGCTCGTCCGGGATGATGTCCTCGTGCGCGCCCAACCGGCCGCCCGTCAGCAGGAGTTGAGAGATCTCCAGCAGAAGGAACGGCACCGCGCTGTCGGGCTCGTCGCCCTTCGCCACTTCCGTGGTCGCGACGATGAAGGACTCGATCGAGTCGGCGATCTGGACCGCGAAGCTGTCCGGGTCCTGATTGACGGCGTGCAGATTGGCGTCAGACATCGAGAAGTCGTCTCCCCTCGAAGGCACGCCCCAGCGTGACCTCGTCGGCGTATTCCAAGTCTCCCCCCACGGGCAGACCGCTGGCCAGCCTTGTGACCTTCAGGCCCATCGGCTTGATCATGCGCGCCAGGTACGTGGCGGTGGCTTCGCCCTCCAGATTGGGGTCCGTGGCGATGATCAACTCGGTGATCGTGCCGTCCGCGAGGCGGGCCAGCAGCTCACGGATCCGCAGGTCGTCGGGGCCGACGCCCTCGATGGGGCTGATGGCCCCGCCGAGCACGTGGTAGCGGCCCCGGAATTCCCGGGTCCGCTCGATCGCGACGACGTCCTTCGGCTCCTCCACCACGCAGATGACCGACAGGTCACGGCGCGGGTCACGGCAGATGTTGCACTGCTCCTGCTGCGCGACATTGCCGCACACCGCGCAGAAGCGGACCTTGTCCTTCACCTCGAGGAGGGCGTGAGCGAGCCGGCGTACGTCGGTCGGCTCGGCCTGGAGGATGTGGAAGGCGATCCGCTGGGCGCTCTTGGGACCGACGCCGGGCAGCCTGCCCAGTTCGTCGATGAGGTCCTGAACCACGCCTTCGTACAACGGAACGCCTCTCGTGGAGTGCTGTGGTGCTTACGGTAGTTGGTCGCTCTGCGCCTTAGAAGGGCAGGCCCGGCATGCCGCCAAGACCCTGGGCGAGCGGGCCGAGCTTCTGCTGCTGGAGCTGCTGCGCGTTCTCGTTCGCGGCCTGGACGGCGGCGACGACGAGATCCGCGAGAGTCTCGGTGTCCTCGGGGTCGACGGCCTTGGGGTCGATGACGAGGGAGCGCAGCTCGCCGGAGCCGGTGACGGTGGCCTTCACCAGGCCGCCGCCCGCCTGGCCGTCGACCTCGGTCTGTGCCAGCTCTTCCTGGGCCTGCGCGAGATCCTGCTGCATTTTCTGCGCCTGCTGGAGGAGCTGCTGCATATTGGGCTGGCCACCACCGGGAATCACGGTCACTCCTGGCATTTCGACGACGATTGTTCGGTAAGCCGAGCCTACGTGCTTGCCGGGCGGCTCGCCCCACCCTGCGGTGACCAACTCTTTCGAGTGAGTGGGGCGGGACACCCCTACCTGATCAAGGACCTCTTGCGGGCGGAAATACCGGGATTTCTGGCGCACAGCCCACCATTCGGCGGTAGGAAGGGCATGCGCATCAGAATGCACGCGATGCTCGCGCGCACCGTATGTCACGCAGTGTTACCTCGTATCACCTCGTTCCACGTCGTAGAGGAGTGCACCGGTGAGCCAGCCGGAGATGCAGCCCGGGGGGCCGGCCCGGGGCGAGCGCGGCGAGGCGCCGCGCGGTGACCTGGCCGGGAGGCCGTTTCCGCTCGGCGACTGGGGAGAACCGGCAGAGCGCCTCGACGAGCTGTACAGGTGGGTCGAGGGGGGCGCGCTGCGTACGGCGCAGTGGTACCTGGCCGACCGCGTCTGGAAACGGCGGGCGGCGCGGGTGCTGCGCGTCGGCACGGCCCTGGGCGTGATCGCCGGGGCGGCGCTCCCCCTCCTCGACGTGACGGGCGTACGGGACGGGGCGGCGGGATGGGGGTACATCTCGCTGCTGCTGGGCGCTGCGTGTCTGGCCTGCGACCGGTACTTCGGGCTGACGTCGGGCTGGATAAGGAACGTCGCGACGGCGCAGGCGGTGCAGCGGAGGCTGCAGGGGCTGCAGTTCGACTGGGCCTCGGAGTGCGTACGGGAGGTGCTGGGCCCGACGGAGGGCACGGCGAGCGAGGCCGCGGAGAGGTGCCTGGGGGTGCTGCGGAGGTTCACGGAGGACGTCTCGGAGCTGGTGCGGTCGGAGACGGCGGACTGGATGGTGGAATTCGGCTCGAGCCCGGCGCCGCTGGTGATCCAGTCGCCGGGTGCGGGGTCCGGCCGGGGGCCGGAGGTGCACGGGTCGGGACGGGTGCCGTTGCCGCCGGGGGCACGGCCGAACATGCCGCGGCAGCGACCGCCGGAGGCGCCGCGCTGAGTTGTCCCCCACCCCGCCCCTTCCCTAAACCGGGGGTACCCCCCGGGCCCCCTGCGGGGAAGAGGTCCGGGGCGGGGCCCCGGCCCCCGGGAAGCGGCAGCTTCGCGCCGCCGAGCAACCCCGGCCGAGGGCCAGGCAGCTTCGCGCGGCCAGGCAATCCCCGCCGAGGTCCAGGCAGCTTCGCGCCGACTCGCTGCCCGCCGCCGAGGTCCAGGCAGCTTCGCGGCGGACGGGCCGACGCCGACCGCCGACCGGCAACCGGCAACCCCGGCCGAGGACCAGGCAGCTTCGCGCCGCCGCGCAACCCCGGCCATGGACCCGGCAGCTTCGCGGCGGACGGGTCGACATGCAGCCCGTCCGGCGATTGAGGAGCGGGGTCTGGGGCGGAGCCGCAGGGCAGGGTCAGCGGCGTGGCCTCAGCGCTCTCGTCAGGATCGGGGGCAGCAGGTCCTTCGCCAGGCGGCGGGTGCGGGACGGGCGGCGGTTCCGGGCAGGGGCAGCGGGGGACGCGGGCGCGGGCCGTACGGGCTCGCGCACCGGCTCCGGCTTGTGGCGGGACTTCGGGTGCGCCGGCGCCTCCGCCTTGTTGCCCTTGATGCGGATCAGCGGCAGGCCCGCCACCTCCTCCACCCCGTGCCACAGGTCCTTACGCGACTCGAGCCACGTCAGCAGCGCCTCCCGCGTCGGCGCCGGGTCGCCCCACGTGCCGTACAGCTTCGTGCCCGTGATCACGATCGGCTTCAGGGCCGACGTCGCCACCGCGCCCCACACCGCCGCCGAGACCCCGGGGCAGTGTTCCGCGCGGAAGTCGTCGAAGGACACGATGCCCTCCGGCTGCAGCAGGTCCTTCGCCGCCTCGATGTCGCCGTGCACGTGCTCGTACAGGTGCGAGGCGTCGACATGCACGAAGCGGCAGCTCCCGGCGCTCACCCGGGAGGTGATCACGGAGGTCGGGGCCTGCACCATCGTGGGCAGTTCGTCGTGGAACGACAGATAGTTCGCCTCGAACCCCCGCCTCGTCAGGGTCGAGTACGACCGGTCCATCTCCGCGCTGTTGGAGTCGTCCGGCGCCGGCGAGTCCCACAGGTCGCAGACCGTGAACGCCTCCCCTTCCCGCAGATAGTCGGCCGTGAAGATCGCACTCTTGCCCAGGTACGCGCCGAGCTCGAGCAGATCCCCCCGCCCGTCCGGATCCGTGTCCCGCTGATAGGACAGGAACCAGTCGAAGAGCAGCTGGTCCACGGGCCAGAACCAGCCCTTGACGTCCGCGAAGCGCGTCGGCCGGGGGAGCGCTTCTTCTGCGATCTCCCCCGGCGCCGGGGTACTCGTCTGTGACATGCACCGGTCCTACCGGGCCGAGATGTCCCGCAGCTTAAGACCGCGCATTCAACGGATGTGCGCAGGATGTGCGTCAGCTGAAAATGATCATTGAGCCCTGGCCGAGGCTGCGGGTCGCCGCCGCATGAAGCCCCAGCCATACATGCCGCTCCCGCGCGAACGGGCTCTCGTCGTACGGAATCGGCCCCGCCGGCTCCTCCAGAGACGTCGGCCGGTCCGGCGGCTGCGGCGCCTCCGGCGGGTTCGCCGGGTCGATACCGATCGACTGCGCGACGAACTCCAGCTCCCGCAGCAGACCCTGTGTGGAGCCCAACGGCCCGCCCCCGGCCAGCAGTTCGTCGTTGAACAGCGGCGATGCGAAGTCGACGGGGACGTACGCACCCGCGTGGTCGTAGTGCCACACCAGATGTGACTGCTGCGCCGTCGCCTCGAACATCTCCAGCAACTGCTCGTAGTCACCGCCCAGTTCGTCCACCGGCGTCACCGCGAGCCCGCACAGCTGCAGCAGATACGCGCGCCGCAGGAAGTGCAGTGCGTCGTAGTCGAAGCCCGCGACCGGGGCCACGTCGCCGGACAGGCCCGGCATGTACGCGAAGACGGGGACGGTCGGCAGACCGGCGTCGGTCAGTGCCTTGTCGTAGGCGGCGATCTCTTCGGCGAAGGGATTGTCGGGGCTGTGGCACAGCACGTCGACAAGGGGGACCAGCCACAGGTCACAGGCCAAGGGAAGGCTCGCTCTCCAGGGGATCGGGCACAGGGTCGGGCAGCGGGTCGGGCATTGGGTCGGGCAGCGGTTGGGACACAGGATCGGTCACGAGGTCGGTCGCGGTCGCGGGTCGGGCACGGTCGGGGGGAGGACAGCGTAGTGCCACGGATACGTTCGGCGAAGGGTGCCGGTCAACTGTCTGTCCGAACGGAAGCCTTCGGGTTCCGCACATCCCATACCCACACGCCGCCCACACGCTTCCCCGGTCGCCCGAGCAGTTTCTCCACCGTCGCATACAGGGCCACGTCGTTGTACTGCGGCTCCAGCACCACCACGCCCGCCTTCCACGCCGCCAGGTCGTAGCGCGCCTGTGCCTGCCAGTTCGGGCCGATCTCGGGCACGCGCCCGCTGGTGCGCACATCGTTGAAGAGGTTCGACGTGTGCCGGGGCGTCGCGCCGTAGATGCCGATGTGGTCCGGCCCCCACGGCCCGTTGAAGTAGCCGCCCGCGATCCGGAAGCCGAGGCCGGTCGCCGACTGCCAGTGCAGGGCCTCCGCGCTGCCGGGGTTGGGCAGCGGCACCGTGACCACCGACTCGCCCTCGGAGAGGTACGAGCGGTACATGCCCTGTGTGATGAACTCCGGGACCTGCGACCGCTCCCGCACCGGATACGGCGTCGGCAGCACCGGCAGCAGCGCCGCCGCGACCGCAGCCAGGCCCACCACCTGGTTCACCCGTTCCCTGGACGCCACCAGCCGGTCGGCTGCGAGCGCGATCAGGACGCCGAGCACCGGCGCGCAGATCAGCGCCACCCGCGACTCGATGACCGACTCGAAGAGCGGCTGATGGGCCAGCGCACGCCACGGACCGGTCAGCACGATGTCCGTGTACGGGATGCGGAACTCCGGGCCGAGCGAGAGGAACGCCGCCACAAGCCCCGTAAAGGCAAGCGCCTTGACCAGCGCGAGCCGCCACAGCCGCACCACGATCGCCGCCGCGAGGGCGATCAGCGGCCAGCCGTAGAAGGCGTTCTGCTCGGTGCGGTTCATCGCGAGCGGGTCGGCGCCCTCGTCGGAGCCCGCGAGCGAACGGCCCGCGAACTCCAGGAAGGCGAGCGGGCTGTTGCCCGCGTTGTCGCCGTGCAGCACGCTCTTGTAGCTCTGCGGGCCGAGGAACTGCCAGCCCAGCGGGAAGGCGATCAGCGGCAGACAGACGGCGGCCGCGACGGCCGCCCCGCGCAGCAGCGGCCGCCAGGCCGCCCGTGCGACATCACGGCGCGCGAGTGCGTACGAGAGCGCGAAGAGCAGCATGCCCATCGACGCGAGCAGCAGCGGCTCCTCGCCGAGGAAGATCTGATACGTCGCGAACAGGCCGAGCAGCACCCCGTCGCGTACGACATTGCGCCCCTCGCACAGCCGCAGTGCCCGGTCGATGATCACCGGAATCATGAACAGCACAAGGAAGTTGGGGTGCGCGTTGCCGTGCGAGATCATCGGTGGCGCGAAGGCGGCGAAGGCCGCGCCGAGCGCGGCCGCCCAGCGATGGGTCACCAGCCGCCGGGCGATCAGCCAGTACCAGGCGCTCGCGGTGGCCGCGAGCCCGAGCGTGAGCACCAGCGCCCAGGTGACGGTCGGGCCGAACAGCAGCGTGACGGGCGCGAGGGGGACGGAGAGCCCGAGCATGACGGTGTTCGCCATCAGGTTCACGCCGTCCGGGAACCCCTGGAGCGTCGTGAAGAGGGGATTTCGCAGCTGCGCGACGTTGTCGGCGGTGACCGCGAAGAACCACTCCCACTGGTTCTGGTCCTGGCCCGAGTCGGCGAGGTAGCCCCGGTCGAGGTCGGTCCACAGATTCTTGTAGAGCAGTACGGATGCGAGGACGAAGAGCCCGACGACGGCCAGGTCCACTCGGCGTACGGCCCGGGCCCGCAGCCGGACCAGCTCCAGCAGCACCTTGCCGTAGTCCAGCGGTCTGACCTTGGAGCCCGCCTGGTGCGACCAGCGCACCGGGACCTCCGTCACGGGCCAGCCCTCGCGCCGGAAGAAGAGCAGTATCTCGACGTCGATGCCCCACCCGTCGAGCCGCGAGTCGGCGAAGGCAGCGCGCGCCTTGTCCCCGTGGAAGAGCTTGAAGCCGCACTGGGTGTCATGAATGCCGGGCACGGCGACGGCGCGTATGAGGCGGTTGCCCATCCGGCCGAGCCATTCGCGCATCCGCCGCTGGTGCACCTCGATGTGCGAGTCGGGGTGCGCGCGCGAGCCGATCGCCGCCGCGCTGTCCTCGGCCGCGAGCTGCTTGTCGAGGCGGTCCAACTCCTCGATGGGCGTCGCGAGGTCGGCGTCCGTGATCAGGACGCGCCGGCCGTACGAGGCGAGCACTCCCTGGCGCAGGGCGCTGCCCTTGCCGCGGTTGCCGTCACCGCTGATGAGCTGGATGCGCGGCTCCTCGGCCGCGGCCTCCTTGGCGATCCTGGCGGTGGCGTCGGTGGAGCCGTCGTCGACGACGATCAGTTCCCACTCGCCCCAGCGGCCGGGCTCCGCGCGCAGATGGGCGCAGATCGCGTCAAGAGTGGGGCGCAGTCTCCCCTCCTCGTTGTACGCCGGGACGACGACGCTCAGGTCCACGCTCACTGTTCCAGCCGATCCGCCCAGGCGAGCGCATGCTCGTTGTACGCGCCGATGACCGCGCGCACACCATCGGCGTCGCCGACCGTGACGGCGTCCACCAGCTCTTCGTGTCCGCTCCACAGCCATTGCCGCAGCTCCTCGTCGCCGCCCAGACCGCGCAGATGCGGCACGGCGAACACCCAGGTCTGGACGCGCAGCCGGTGCAGGAAGTCGCAAATGTAGCGGTTGGCCACGAGTGCGCCGAGCTCGCGCCAGAAGCGCAGGTCGTAGCCGATGAGAATGTCGAGGTCCCCGGCGCGGGCCGCGCGGGCGGCCTCCTCGGCCCGGCGGCGTACGGACACCAGCGCCTTGCCGTGCACCCCGGTGATGCCGCGCTTCTGTGCATGGTGCAGGACACCGTCCACGACCAGGGCACGCGCCTCGACCATGCCGCGGTAGTCGTCGACCGAGAACTCGTGGACCTTGAAGCCCCGGTGCTGGTCGGAGTCGAGCAGCCCCTGGGCCGAGAGGTCGACGAGGGCTTCCCGGACGGGCGTCGCGGAAACGCCGTACTGCTCGGCGATCTGCTTGACGGTGAATTCCTGTCCGGGCTGCAGACGCCCGGCCAGGACTTCATCACGCAGCGCGTCCGCGATCTGTTGCCGCAGGGTGTTGCGGGTGACAGCGGTACTGCTGCCGTTGCCCTGCATCGTGGCCTTCTCCTTCGCCGGGGTCCCGGACACGATAGGCCAGACGTCACGAACCGGGTGCGGACAGGGGATTCTGACATGACAGACGTCTTCGAGGCTGCGACTGGTGACGGGCCTGTGGCCGACGTCTCGCCAAGGGCCGCGGAGCTACGGGCCGCGGAAGTGCGGGCCGCCCTGGACGGCCTGCTCCAGATCCGTCGTGTCACGAACACCGCGCCCGCGGCGTGGGAGCTCAAGCAGATGGTGCGCGCGGTCGCGCTCGTCCTGGAGGCCGCGGGCCAGCCGCCCTCCGCCGTGGACGCGTCGGGCGCACGGACGGCGACGGGTTATCGCGTACGCGCAGCGGACAGCGCGGGGATGGTGTGCGTGGACTGGCTTGGGCCGCCGGGGGGTGGGGCGGCGCGGGAGGAGGAGTCTCGGCTGGCGGAGTGCGCGTCGGCGCTGGCCGCGCTGGGGTGGGAGGCGCTGATGTACCGGGGGCCGCGGAAGCGGCGGTTCTTGGAGGTTGAGCGGGCGCGGGCCTGACCGCCTGCGGCGGGGCTGTTCCCCTACCCGCCCCTTCCCGCAACCGGGGCTCGGCCCCGGACTCCGTATGCGACCTTCGGTCGCGTGTCCTCAAACGCCGGACGGGCTGAATCCCGCGCGGAACGTCTGGCGGTACGCCATCGGCGACACCCCCACCGCCGCCCCCATGTGCTGCCGCAGGCTCGCCGCCGTGCCGAAGCCCGCCTCGCCCGCCACCCGGTCCACCGGCCAGTCCGTCGTCTCAAGGAGGCGCCGCGCATGCTCGACGCGCTGTTGCGTCAACCACTGCCCGGGCGTCATCCCCACCTCGTCCCGGAACCGCCGGGAGAAGGTCCGCACGCTCATCCGCGCGTGCGCCGCCAACTCCGCGAGCGTGAGAGGCCGTCCGAGCCGGGCGAGCGCCCAAGAGCGGGTCGCGGACGTGGTCGCCTCGGTGGGCTCGGGGACGGGGCGTTCGATGTACTGCGCCTGGCCGCCGTCACGCCACGGCGGTACGACGCACAGCCGCGCCACCCGGTTGGCGACCTCGCTGCCGTGGTCGCGGCGTACGAGATGCAGGCACAGGTCGACCCCCGCGGCGACGCCCGCCGCCGTGAGCACATCGCCGTCGTCGACGAACAGCACGCACGGATCGACCTTGACCTCGGGGAACATCCGCTGGAACGCCTCGGCCTCGTTCCAGTGCGTCGTCGCCGGGCGGCCGTCCAGCAGACCCGCGGAGGCGAGGACGTACGAGGCGGTGCAGATCGACACGATGCGGGTGCCGGGCCGCAGCCGGGCGAAGGCTTCGGCTAGCGGCTCGGGCAGCCAGTTGCGCTCCTCGTCGGGGCCGCAGGCGAAGGGCGGGACGACCAGGGTGTCCGCGGTCGCGAGGACATCGACGGCGTGCGCGACGGTGACGGAGAAGTCGGCGCTGGTGCGGACGGGACCGCCGTCGAGGCTGCACGTGATCACCTCGTAGAGCCGTTCGCCGCCGGCTCCTTCCGCGGTGTCGAAGATCCGGACGGGGATGCTCATTTCGAAGGGATAGACGCCTTCGAGGGCAAGTACGACGACACGATGCATGGCCAGATCCTTGCACACTGTGGCCATCTGGCCACTCGAAGAGGCAGACCGGCTCCCGCAGGGTTGTCCGTACACAGCAGGAGACACCCACAGAAGGAAGTGCGACCATGCGCGCCATCGGCCAGGACACCCTCGGCGGACCCGAAGTACTGAAGATCGTCGAGATCGACCGCCCCGTCCCCGGGCCCTCGGAGGTCCTGGTCCGCGTCCACGCGGCCGGCGTCAACCCGACCGACTGGTGGCACCGCACGACCGGCGGCCTGCTGAACGAGGGACGGCCCGTCCCGCTCGGCTGGGACGTGTCCGGCGTGGTCGAGGAGGTCGGCCTGGGTGTGACGATGTACCGGCCCGGCGACGAGGTGTTCGGCATGCCGCGGCTGCCCGAACCGGCAGGCGCGTACGCCGAGTTCATGACCTCCCCGGCCCGCCATCTCGCCCGCAAGCCCGCCGGGATCTCCCATGTGGAGGCCGCGGCCCTGCCGATCGCCGCGCTCACCGCCTGGCAGTCGCTGGTGGACACCGCGGACGTACGCCCAGGTCAGCGGGTTCTCGTCCACGCGGCGGCGGGCGGCGTCGGCCATCTCGCCGTACAGATCGCCAAGGCCCGCGGCGCGTATGTCATCGGTACGGCGAGCGGGCGCAAGCACGACTTCGTACGCCGCATCGGCGCCGACGAGGTTATCGACTACACGACGGCCGACTTCGTCACCGCCGCCCGCGACATCGACGTCGTACTCGACACGATCGGTGGCGACTACGGTCCGCGCTCGCTGAAGACCCTGCGCCCCGGCGGCATCGTCGTCTCGATCGCCTCACCCGCGGAGGCGCCGCTGGCTGCCGTGGCCGAACAGCAGGGCCTCCGTGCCGGGTTCACCATCGTGGAACCCGACAACGGAGGCCTTAAGGAGATCGCCGCGCTGATCGAGGCGGGCACGCTGCGCGTCGAGATCGACACGGTGCTGCCCCTGGAACAGGCGGCGAAGGCGCACGAGCTCGGCGAGGCCGGCCGTACGACCGGGAAGATCGTCCTCACGGTCGCCGGCTGACCCCGCCGAACGGCATCCGGGTCAGATCGGGTTGATGGACCACCAGACCTTTGCGATGTCGCTGTTGGGCTCCAGGACGACGACTTCATTCAGCACGTTGCCGTAGTACGGCGCCATCACCTGATTCGCGGAACGAGAGGTGATCTTGTACTGGCCGTCGAACCTCTGGTTCAACAACCACTGGAACTCGTAGGTGTTGTTGCACGTGCCCTGGGTCACGTACGTCTTGGCTCCGTACGCGCCCCCCGGCTTGAGGCACTTGCCGGTCTTGGTGTTGCGGATGAGGTAGTAGCCCCCGGCGTTCTCGAAGGTCCACTGATCGCCGCCGTAGGTGTAGGCGGGGTTCCAGGCGTACATGTAGATGCCGTCGTTGTGGTTGTTGCCGTAGCCCGCGGGCAGCAGGCTGCCGCCGGTGGCGTTGTTGAGAATCCGGTACGCGGGGTCGGCCGCGCTCGCCGTGGTGGCGGTGGCGGTCGCCCCGCCCAGCAGTGCCGCGAGCAGGCCGAGGACGAGGACCAGCCGGTTGAGGACGCGTCGCATGTCAGACCTCTTTCTGGTGGTTCAGATCCGCTTGAGGTGCAGGAGCTTGCCGTGGCTCGTGCCGAGCCAGATCTTCTGGTGCGCCTCGGTGCCCGCGAGGGACAGGTAGTCGTACTTGGCGAGGCTGTCCTGGCCGGGGTTGACCGTGACGGTGGCCCGCTCCACGCACCAGTCGGGCTCGCTGCCGGTCGGCTCGATCCGCAGATACACCGGGAACAGATGCAGATCGCTGGTGTCGAGCTGCGGGCGGCGCGGGTCGTTGGTCTTCTCGTTGAGTACGTTGCCGTCCTGGCCGAGGACGAAGGTCTGGGTCGCGCCCTTCTGGAAGTCGTCGGCGGAGGTGTCGAGCGCGAACTCTCGCCCGCCCAGGCCGAGATAGACGTACGAGTCGGTCCCGCCCTCCTCGTCCTCAGCTGTGTAGACGTACGCTTCGACCTTGGTGATGGCTGCCATGTGCGGACCTCTCTGAGCGCAGATGCGAGCGGATGTGCACGTCACGGAACGTATCCGAGCGGTAACGTTTCGCTGTTTTTCGGGGCCGTGCTTTCACGCGATCAGGTGTCATGCACCCTTCGAAACGGCTTCGGCGAGAGCTCGCCACGCACGAAGGCGCCGCACCGGATTCCGGTGCGGCGCCTTCGGCGGACCGTGGCTCAGACGGTGTGCTCGTCCGCCACCGCGAGCGCGGAGTCCAGAGCCGCCAGGCCCTCCTTCGCCTCCGCCTCGCTCACATTGCACGGCGGCACCGCGTGCGTACGGTTCATGTTCACGAACGGCCACAGGCCATGCGCCTTGCAGGCCGCCGCGAAGGCGGCCATCGGGGCGTTCGCGGCACCGGTCGCGTTGTACGGCACCAGCGGCTCGCGCGTCTCCTTGTTGCGTACGAGATCGAGTGCCCAGAAGACACCCGTACCGCGCACCTCGCCGACGCTCGGGTGCCGCTCGGCGAGGTCGCGCAGACCCGGGCCGAGGACGGTCTCGCCGATGTGCGCGGCCTGCTCGACGACCTTCTCCTCCGCCATCACGTTGATCGTGGCGACGGCGGCGGCGCAGGCGAGCGGGTGCCCGGAGTAGGTGAGACCGCCCGGGTAGGGGCGGGTCTCGAAGGTCGCGGCGATCTCGGCGGAGATAGCGACACCGCCGAGCGGCACGTAGCCCGAGTTGACGCCCTTGGCGAAGGTCAGCAGGTCGGGTACGACGCCGAAGTGGTCGGCGGCGAACCACTCGCCGGTGCGCCCGAACCCGGCCATGACCTCGTCGAGCACGAAGACGATCCCGTACCGGTCGCAGATCTCGCGTACGCCGGCGAGATAGCCGGGCGGCGGGGTCATGATGCCCGCGGTCCCCGGGATCGTCTCCAGGATGATCGCGGCGATCGTCGCAGGGCCCTCGAAGGCGATCGTGTCCTCGAGGTGCTGGAGCGCGCGGGCGCACTCCTGCTCCTCGGTCTCGGAGTAGAACGGCGAGCGGTAGAGGAACGGCGCCCAGAAGCGCACGACACCCGATGTGCCGTTGTCGGAGGCCCAGCGGCGCGGATCCCCGGTGAGGTTGATCGCGGTCGCGGTACCGCCGTGGTACGAGCGGTAGGCACTCAGGACCTTCGGGCGGCCCGTGTGCAGACGGGCCATCCGGATGGCGTTCTCGACGGCCTCGGCGCCGCCGTTGGTGAAGAAGATCTTGTCGAGGTCGCCCGGGGTCCGCTCGGCGATGAGGCGTGCGGCCTCGGAACGAGCCTCGACGGCGAACGCGGGCGCGAAGGTGGCGAGCCTGCCGGCCTGCTCTTGGATCGCGGCGACGACCTTGGGGTGCTGGTAGCCGATGTTGGTGTAGACGAGACCGCTGGTGAAGTCGAGGTAGCGGTTCCCGTCGTAGTCCCAGAAGTACGAGCCCTCGGCAGCGGCGACGGCGAGCGGGTCGATCAGGCCCTGGGCGGACCAGGAGTGGAACACATGCGCACGGTCTGCGGCCTTCACGGCTGCGCCGGCCTGGGGGTCGGGATGAGGGGTCATGCGGGCAAGGGTAGAGACGGCCGGGTGGGGGCGGACATGGCCACGGTGTATGGCGGTGGCGATGTTCCTGGGCACTGTGTCGCCTTTGGGGCCACCTGCGGTCTGCACGCTCACTCAGGACATTGACAGCATGCTGTCCATATGACAGGCTGCTGTCATCAAGCCAAGGAGGACGCCATGAACAACCGCACCGTTCATCTCGCCGTCTACGACACCTACGCCGACTGGGAGACCGGCCACACCACCGCCCACCTCACCCAGAACGGCTTCACCGTCCGCACCGTCGGCCCCTCCACCGACCCCGTCACCACCATGGGCGGCGTCCGCATCCAGCCCGATCTCGCCCTCTCAGACCTCGACCCCCAGGACAGCGCCCTGCTCATCCTCACGGGCGCACACCTCTGGGACACAGGTGACGATCTCGCCCCCTTCGCCGCCAAGGCTCGCGCCTTCCTCGCTGCCGGCGTCCCCGTCGCCGCCATCTGCGGTGCCACCGCCGGGCTCGCCCGCGAAGGGCTGCTCGACGACCGCGATCACACCAGCGCCGTCTCCTTCTACCTCGACGCCACCGGCTACAAGGGCGGCGACCACTACCGCGAGGCCGACGCCGTCACCGACCGCGGCCTGATCACCGCGGGCCCCACCGAGCCCGTCGCCTTCGCCCGCGAGGTCTTCGCCGAGCTCGGTGTGTACGAGGGCGAGAAGCTCGACGCCTGGTACCGGCTGTTCCACGACTCCGACGCCTCCGCCTTCGCGGTCCTCAACTCATGAGCCGCGAGGAACAGGACCTGCTCAGCCGCACAGCCCTCGGCGTCTTCCGGCTGAACGGCCAATTCCTCGCCGTCTCCGAGGAGTTGGCGAAACCCGCCGGGCTGACCGCGGCCTGGTGGCAGGTCATCGGAGCCGTACTGCACCAGCCGCTGCCCGTCGCCGGGATCGCCCGCGACATGGGCATCACGCGCCAGAGCGTGCAGCGGATCGCCGACCTGCTCGTCGAGCGGGGCCTCGCGGCGTACGAACCCAACCCCGCCCACCGCCGCGCCAAACTGCTGCGCCCCACCGACGAGGGCCGTGCCGCGATCGCGCGCATCAACCCCGGACATGCGGAGCTGGCCGCCCGCCTCGCCGAGGCGCTGGGCCCCGAGCAGTTCGCCGAAACGGCACGGATCCTGGAGCAGCTCTCCAAGGCCCTCGACAGTCTCGGGCCGGTCACGTCGGATCCTGGCCTGTAGGGGGTGCCCCGCGCGCACTATCCTCGGTCCGTCGAACGAAGCGGTACGGGGGAAGGGCGCGCGGCGATGGAGCCTCTGGCACCAGGAGATCCACGGCACATCGGCGAGTACCGTCTGCTGGCCCGGCTCGGCGCGGGTGGCATGGGCCAGGTCTACCTCGCCCGCAACGACCGCGGCCGCACCGTCGCCGTCAAGCTCGTACGCCAGGAACTCGCCGAGCAGGAGGAGTTCCGCAACCGCTTCCGCCAGGAAGTACGTGCCGCGCTGCGCGTCGGCGGCGAGTGGACCGCGCCCGTCCTGGACGCCGACACCGAGGCGCCCGTGCCCTGGGTCGCCACCGGCTATATCGCCGGGCCCGCCCTGCACAGCGTCGTATCCGGCGACCACGGCCCCCTCCCCGAGCGCTCCGTCCGTATCCTCGCCTCCGGTCTCGCGCACGCCCTGCGCAACATCCACGGCGCCGAGCTCATCCACCGTGACCTCAAGCCGTCCAACATCCTCATCACCATCGACGGCCCCCGTGTCATCGACTTCGGCATAGCCCGCGCCCTGGAGACGGTCACCGACGGCGGTCTGACCCGCACCGGCGCGCTCGTCGGCTCGCCCGGCTTCATGGCTCCCGAGCAGGTACGCGGCGACCGCGTCACCGCCGCCTGTGACATCTTCTGCCTCGGCTCGGTCCTCGCGTTCGCGGCGACGGGCCGGCTCCCGTTCGGCTCGGCGGACAGCGGGGTGCACGCGCTGATGTTCCGCATCGCGCAGGAGGAACCGGACCTGGAGGCCCTCCCGGAGGGCCTGCTCGATCTCGTACGGGACTGCCTGCACAAGGACCCCGGGGCGCGCCCCGCACTCGAGGAGATCCTGGAGCGCACCACCTCCGACGCGACCGCCGAGCCCTGGCTGCCGGGCGCGCTGATCGCCCAACTCGGCCGCCACGCCGTGCAGTTGCTTGAGGTGGAACAGCCGCAGGCTCCGGCCCCTCAGCAGCCGCCGACGATGACCTCGGCCCCGAAACCACCCGGCCCGACGCCGCTGCCCACACCGCCCCCTCCGCTGCCGGCGTACGGCTACCCGCACGTCTCGGCCCAGGTCCAGCACGGCCCGCCGATGCCGTACCAGCCGGCGCACTACTACCAGCCCATGCCCGCATCCGCTCCCCCGTCCCGCAAGAAGGGCGGCACGGTCATGCTGATCGCGGTCGCCCTGCTGGTCGCGGTCGGGGCGGGCGGCTCGGTGTACGCCTTCATGGGCGACGACGGCAAGAAGTCGTCGGCCGACGGCAAGCCGGGCCCGAAGACCTCGTCGCCGACGACCCCGACCACCCCGGGCTCCACCACCCCCTCCACCACGCCCCCGACGACCCCCGGTACCCAGCAGGGCGGCGTCCCGGCGGAGTACGTCGGCACCTGGCGGGCGACGTTCGACACGGCCGACGGCAGCAACACGCGCACGATGACGATCACCCAGGGCACGACGGGCACCCAGGTGATGACCCTCTCGGGTATCGGCCCGAACTACGACTGCGCCTGGTCCGCCACGCTCCGCGCCTCGGGCCCACCCCTCGAACTCGGCCCGACCCAGGTCACCTCGGGCGACCCGAAGCAGTGCTCACCGGGCCAGTGGAGCCGCCTGGACATGCCGAACGACACCACGATCGTCCGCGAGTTGGTGGGTTCGGGCGGCGCGCCGCTCACGTACACGAAGGCGGGCTGACCACTCACCCGAGGCACGTCGCCTCCTGAACGACCGGCGAACATCCGGCGTCCGTACCCCCAAGCCACGCTCCCTCCCTCCGCACCCCTCTTACGGTGGCCCCCCGCGAAGAGTGCGAGGAGAAGACCCCGTGGAGTGGCTCAGCGCCGAGAACATCGTGGCCGTGCTCACCGCCGTGCTCGGCATCCTGGCCTCCGTGGCCGTGCTCTGGTACGAGCGCCGGGTGCCGCGGCGCAAGCGCATCGGGTACCGCGTACAGCTGGACACCCCGATCGGCAGCGACGTACGCGCCGGGCGGCCCAACTTCCGGCTCGGGCTGTTCAACGAGGCCCCGGAGATGTCCGACGCCACGCTCGTCCTGCTGCGCATCGAGAACGACGGCTCGCAGGGCATCGCGGACAACGACTACACGGGACGTGAAGTCCACGGCCTGACGGCCGAGTTCATCGACCGGACCGTGCGGGCCATCGCCGTCACCCAGCCGCCCGGCGCCGAGCATCTGATGGACCACTTCACCCCGGCGGCGGGGATGCGGCACAGCGGCAGCACGATCCATCTGCCGCGGGTCCCGCTCAACCGTGGCCAGCACTTCAAGCTGCTCGTGCTGCTCACCGGCGGGCCCGTCGGCTGCGAGGTCAAGGTCACCGGTGGCATCCGCGACGGCGATGTGATGCCCAACCGCAGTACGACGCCCGACGACAAGCCCCCGCTGTTCAGCCGGGCGGCCCGGTGGATCACCGTGCTACTGACCGTCTGCGTGGTCACGCTCGCCACGATCATCGTCGTACGGGACGACACCCGGCCCCCGATCGGCTGCGCCAAGGGCACGCTGAGGCTGACCGGTTCGACCGCGTTCGCGCCCGTCGTGAAGGAGCTGGCGAAGAAGTACGAGAAGGACTGCGAAGGCTCCACCGTCGTCGTCGACGCGCACGACAGCACCGCCGGGATAAGAGCACTCGCGGAGGCGGGCGCCGAGTCCACGAAGGGCTCCCCCGCGCTGATCGCCCTCGCCGACGGGCCCAAGCCGGGCGGCTATCCGCAGCTGCGCGAGGACAGCGTCGCCGTCTCCGTCTTCGCGCTCGTCGTCAACGACAAGGTGCCGGTGCGGAATCTGTCGACCGGCGACATCCGCAGGCTCTACCGCGGCGAGATCACCAACTGGAAGCAGCTGGGCGGCCCGGACATGGCCGTACGGCTGGTCAGCAGGGACGCCAACTCCGGTACGCGTGAAGTGTTCCAGCGCCGGGTGCTGCTGCGGAACGAGCCCGCGAACTCCTCACGCGACTGCGAGAGCAAGGACGACGGCGAGGCGAAGGTCGTGCGCTGCGAACTCGACAGCACGGAACAGGTGCTGAACACGGTGGCGAGGCTGCCGGGAGCCATCGGCTACAGCGAACTGCGTGCCGGGTCCGGGCTCAAGGGTCTGCACCGGCTGAGCATCGACGGGGATCCACCGTCGGTGGACGACATCGGCGAGAGCGCGTACCCGTACCGGGAGATCGAGTACGCGTACACCTATGGGCAGCCGCCGGCGGACTCGCTGGCGTCCAGCTTCCTCGGCTATATGAGCCGCGGGAACGGACAGGACGTCATCCGCACGCACGGCCATCTGCCGTGCGCGACGCCCAAGGGGCTGAGGATCTGCGGCGAGGGCTGACTGCGTAGGCTTCGCGGCATGGAACAGCTCACGCCCCAGGATCCGCCCTCCATAGGTGAGTACAGGCTGCTCGGCCGCCTTGGCGAGGGCGGGATGGGGCGGGTCTACCTCGCACGTTCCGCGGGCGGCCGTACGGTCGCCGTCAAGCTCATCAAGGCCGAGCTCGCCGGGCAGCCGGAGTTCCGTGACCGGTTCCGGCAGGAGGTGGCCGCCGCGCGCCGGGTCGGCGGGGAGTGGACCGCGCCCGTGCTGGACGCGGACACCGGGGCGGCGGAGCCGTGGGTGGCGACCGGTTACGTCGCCGGACCCTCGCTGCTGCACGTCGTACGCAAGAGCCCGCTGCCTCAGGAGTCGGTGCGGACACTGGCGTACGGTCTGGCCGGCGCGCTGCGGAGCGTGCACGGGGCCGGTCTCGTCCACCGGGATCTGAAGCCGTCCAACGTACTGGTCACCATCGCCGGTCCTCGGGTCATCGACTTCGGCATCGCCCGCGCGCTGGAGAACCCGTCCGAGGGACTGACCGAAACCGGCGTGGTGGTGGGGTCGCCGGGCTACATGTCGCCCGAGCAGATCCAGGGCGAGCGGGTCGGTCCCGCAGGCGATGTGTTCTCGCTGGGCTCGGTGCTGGCGTACGCGGCGACCGGGCGGCTGCCGTTCGGGCGTTCCGACACCGGGATCCACTCGGTCATGTTCCGCATCGTGAGCGAGGAGCCCGATCTGAGCGGCGTGGACGGGGAGTTGCGGCAGCTGATCGCGGACTGTCTGGCCAAGGACCCGGCCCAGCGGCCGACGCCCGAGCAGATCGTGGAGCGCACGCGCCCTGCCGACCCGGCCGCACCCTGGCTGCCCGCGGCGCTGATCGCGGAACTCGGGCAGCACGCGGTGTCGCTGCTGGACGCCGATACACCGGCGAGGGGCGCCGCGGCGAACCCACCGGCGCCGGAGGCGGGTGGAGCGGCATACGGCACCCCTGCGTCGCCGGGCACCCCCGGTACTCCTGCGTACGGCGCCCCCGCACCCGGCACTCCTGGCACCCCCGCGTACCGCGCCCCCGGCACTCCTGGCACTCCTGGCACGTACGGCGCCCCGGCACCCGGGACCCCCGGGCCCCCCGCGGCCGCCGCCCCCTACGGCTCCTGGGTACAGGCGAGCCTCACGGGCGCCGACGCACCCGACACCACCGGTACCAGCCCCCAGGCGCGCAAGCGCTCCCGGCGGACCGTGGTGATCGCCGGAGTTGCCGTGGCCGCGCTGCTGGGCTCGGCCTTCACCGCCGTCACTCTGCTGCGCGGGGACGGCGACACGGTGAGCAGCCGGCCGGGAGGCGGCGGGCAGACCACCGGAGCGCCCGGCGCGGCAGGACGGGACAAGGACAGGGAGTCGCTGTCGTCGTCCGAGCCCGGGAGCGGCTCGAGCGCCGATGCGAAGGACCCTGCGGCCAAGGACCCGGCGGGCAAGAAGCCGGGTGAGCCTGGGAAGCCCGCCGTACCGGCCGCACTGCCCGCCGCGTATGCCGGGACCTGGACCGGCAGCGTCTACCGCGACGGCGCGGACACCGGCTCCCAGCGCCGCATCACCCTCTCCCCCGGCAAGGTCGGCGACACGGTCGTCGCGAGCATCAGCGTGGGCGAGAGCTATCTGTGCAAGGGCACCGGCAAGTTGCTTGCGGCAGGCGGTGGTTCGATCCGTATCGACACCGGTGTCACCGCAAGCACGCCCGCCGGGAAGTGTTCCGCCATCGGCGAGCAGACCCTGACGGCGCGCTCCGACGGCACCCTCGCGTGGACGGCGAGCGGCGGCCGGACCTCGACTCTGCGCAAGGCGGGCTCCGACCGGGTCCAGGCGAGCTTCCTGGGCTCGTGGGAGCGGTCGCTGAGCGGCTCCAAGGGTGCGCAGCGGCTGACCGTGTCACAGGGTGCCGTGGGCAGCAGCGTCGTCACGTTCACCACCACGACGGACGGCGCGACCTGTACGTCGGACGCCGAGCTGTTCTCGGCGGGGGACCGCCTCGTGATCGGTCCCTCCCGTGTGCTGAGCGGCGACTGCGCGGCGGCCGGGTCGTCGGTCCTGACCGTGAGCGGCTCCACGCTGACCCGGTCCTTCCTCGACACGGGCAACTCGCCCCGCGAGTACCGGCGTCCGTAACGACGGGTCCCCAAGAAGGCGGTACGCCCCCGGGCAGGTCAGCTCCCGGCCGGCATCACGCGGGTCACCTTCCCCTTGGGGTCGGCGTCCAAGTAGCCGGTGTCGTACTCGTCGCCGATGTAGACGCCGATACCCGCCGGGGTGTCGAACACGTCGTTGGGCTGCCGGATCACGAGGTAGCGCGTGGTCGGGTTCTTCACCTTCAGTTCCTTCTCCGCCTTGCTCAGCAGGGCGGGGAGGACGTCCCAGTCGAATGCGTCCGTGCTGACCGGGAGATCGCCTCCCGACAGTGTGCCCTTCATCGAGTCCTGCGTGACGCCTTCGCCGACCCGGTAGGTGTAGCTGTCGTACTTGGTCCTGCTGCCCTTGACCATCGCTTCGACGGAGATGTACTCCGGGTACACGACGAAGCGGCCCACCTGGTCGGTGCCCGTCTTCGCCTTCAGTTCCTTGATGGCCGCGCGGATACCGTCCGGTGTCAGCAGGTTTCTCGTCTCGGCGGTTCTCGACGGCGTGGGAGTGGGAGTCGGCGTCCGCGACCCGGTGACGGCGGGGCCGGCCGGGGAATTCGACGTCATGTCACCGCTCTTCTCGCTACCGTCCGGCAGCTGGGTCCACACCAGGACGCCGGTCAGCGCGGTCCCGACCACGGACGCCGCGATCGCGGCCCGGCGCCGCGCACGAGCGGGATGGGGCGGCGTCTGCCGTGTGGGGCCCGCCGGGTAGGGGGTCGGCGGCCCCATGGGGCCCGGCACGGCATCATGCGGAGTCGCGGGTCCGAAGCCCATCGGCGGCCCGAACCCGGCCGGTGCGGGCGGCGCGGTCGCCGGTCCCGGCGGGGGCGTCAGCCGGTACGACGTGGTCCCGCCGGTCCCGCCAGGAGCACTTGCCGTGCCCTGAGCCGCCTCCGCGAGCATCCGGTCGGCGGTCTCCGGGGTCGGCCGCGCGGCCGGGTCCTTGACGAGGACCGCTGCCAGTACCGCGGTGAGCACACCCGCGCGGCGAGGAGGCGGAAGCTCCTCCTTGAGCACGGCGGCCAAGGTCGCCAGCGTCGTCCCCCTGCGCAGCGGATGGTTCCCTTCGACGGCGACGTACAGCATCATCGCCAGCGACCACAGGTCGGAGCCGGGGCCGCCTTCGTCACCGGAGATGCGCTCCGGCGCCATGTAGTCGGGCGTGCCGATGATCGACCCGGTCACGGTCAGCGAGGTCGACTCCCGGATCGCCGCGATGCCGAAGTCGGTGAGGACGGGGCGCCCGTCGGGCCGCATCAGGACGTTGGCGGGCTTCACGTCACGGTGCTGGATGCCGACGTCATGCGCGGCCCGCAGTGCGGCCAGCACGTCGCGGCCGATCCTGGCGGCCTCGACGGGTTCCATCGGCCCCTTGTCCAGCCGGTCCTGAAGCGATCCGCCGGTCACCAGCTCCATGACGAGCCACGGGTAGATGTGCTCGCCGCCGTCCACCACGTGATGGATGGTCACGACATGGGGATGGTCGACCCGGGCGAGCGCCCGCGCCTCCCGCAGCACCCTCTCCCGCAGCATCGCCGCGGCCTGCGGGTCGTACTCGGCGAGCCCGGGATCGGGCGGCCGCACCTCCTTGAGGGCCACGGCCCGGTCAAGCACCAGATCGCGTGCTCGCCACACCATGCCCATGCCGCCGCCACCGAGCCGGGCCTCCAGCTCGAAGCGCCCGTCTATGACCCGTCTGCCGGATTCCCCGTCGCTCATGGGCGGGAGCCTACGAGGTGCCGGTGACATGGCTCTGCGCAGGTGCCTCCATCGCTTCCCGGCGGGCGCGCTCTACGCTGGCGCGCGTGAGTCGCACCGAGGAGCTCGCCGAAGGCGCCGGGCCGTTCACCACCAAGCTGACCTGGCGCAACGCCGAGGGCGACATCGCGGTCTGGGAGTCGCGAGCGGTGCGCAAGCTCGGTGTGCTGAAGGTCCGGGCCACCGAGGACGCCGAGGCCGTCCTGCATCCGGCGGACACGCAGTCCCTCCGGCGGCTGCGCAGGCTCAACACCGTCGCCGCCGTGGCGTTCTCGATCGGCGGCACGCTGTTCGCGCTCGGCGCCGCGTTCGCTCTCACATCGAGCAGCGCGACGGCAGGCGTGTCGGTCTTCTTCGCCGGAGGGCTGTTCTTCAACACGGGCGGCTACGCCTCCCTGCTTCAGGCCGTCAACGCGCCTCGCCGGCGCGCCGGTTCCGACACACTGGAGCCCGTCCCCTGGCGGTGGTGGAGCTACGAACCGATGCGGATCGACTGGCTCAGTACGTTCCTGCTGTTCGCCGGGACGCTCGTGTTCGGAGTCAACCTGCTCGACTCGTTCCTTCAAGGGCTGACCACCCAGCAGACGAACCGGCTGATCTGGGCACCCGACATCATCGGCTGCGTGCTCTTCCTGATCTCCGGTCAGCTGGCTCTGGCCGAGGTGAGCCATGGGCGGGCGAGCCTGCGCGTGCACGACCTCGGCTGGTGGATCGTGGCCGTCAACCAGCTGGGGTCCGTGCTGTTCATGGTCTCGGCGCTGGCGGACTTCACCGTGCCGGGAACAGGCGACCTGGTGAGCGCCGATGTGGCCTACTGGGGGACGCTCACCGGCGCGCTGTGCTTCGCCGCCGGCGGCGTACTGCAGGCCTTCGAGCACCCCTGAACGGACGACGGGGTGCGCCCCGAAGCATCCGGGGCGCCCCTTGTCCGTATCCCTGCTACAGGAACGAGTTGATCTCGATCGTCTCGGTCCGGCCCGGACCGACACCGATCGCCGAGATCGGCGCGCCCGACATCTCCTCCAGCGCCTTCACATAGTCCTGCGCGTTCTTGGGCAGGTCCGCGAAGGTCTTCGCCTTGGTGATGTCCTCGGACCAGCCGGGCAGGTACTCGTACACCGGCTTCGCGTGGTGGAAGTCGGTCTGGGAGTACGGCAGTTCCTCGACCCGCTTGCCGTCGATCTCGTACGCGACACACACCGGGATCTGCTCCCAGCCGGTCAGCACGTCCAGCTTGGTGAGGAAGAAGTCCGTCAGGCCGTTGACCCGGGTCGCGTAGCGCGCGATGACCGCGTCGAACCAGCCGCAGCGGCGGTCGCGGCCGGTGGTCACACCCCGCTCGCCGCCGATGCGGCGCAGCGCCTCGCCGTCCTCGTCGAAGAGCTCCGTCGGGAACGGGCCCGCGCCGACGCGCGTCGTGTACGCCTTGAGGATGCCGATGACCCGGCTGATCTTCGTCGGGCCCACGCCCGCGCCCGTGCAGGCGCCGCCCGCGGTCGGGTTCGACGAGGTGACGAAGGGGTACGTGCCGTGGTCGACGTCGAGAAGCGTGCCCTGGCCGCCCTCGAAGAGGACGACCTTGCCCTCGTCGATCGCGTTGTTAAGGATCAGTGTGGTGTCCGCGACGAACGGCTTGATCTGCTCCGCGTACTGGAGCATCTCCTCGACGATCTTCCCGGCCTCGATCGCGCGCCGGTTGTAGACCTTGGCGAGCAGCTGGTTCTTGGACTCCAGCGCCGCCTCGACCTTCTGCTCCAGGATCGACTCGTCGTAGAGGTCCTGGACGCGGATGCCGACGCGGTTGATCTTGTCGGCGTAGGTGGGGCCGATGCCGCGGCCGGTCGTGCCGATCTTCCGCGTACCGAGGAACCGTTCCGTCACCTTGTCGAGGGTGACGTTGTACGGAGTGATCAGGTGGGCGTTACCGCTGATCAGCAGCTTGGACGTGTCGATGCCACGGTCGTTCAGCCCGCTCAGCTCGGAGAGCAGAACCGCCGGGTCCACGACGACGCCGTTGCCAATGACCGGGGTACATCCCGGCGAGAGGATTCCGGAAGGGAGGAGATGCAGCGCATACTTCTGGTCGCCCACGACAACCGTGTGGCCGGCGTTGTTGCCGCCCTGATAGCGCACCACATAATCCACGGATCCACCGAGCAGGTCGGTGGCCTTTCCCTTGCCCTCGTCACCCCACTGAGCACCGAGCAGCACAAGTGCGGGCACAGGCGTACACCCCTTCCGGGCGGGGCAAGACCAAGGTCAGGGGGCCTGAGCCGTACCTGAGTCTTCGGACCGGTTGCCCCGGAATAGACGAAGCCCCTGGCGCAATAGCGCAAGGGGCTCTTGCACAAAGATGCTACCCGAGGAAGGACCGAGGTGTCGGCTCACGACCAGCTACTGGTGGTCATCGACCCGGTCGCCCGCCGAAATGACGGCGAGTCCGTGCGGATCGCGAAAGATGTGCTGTGTGGCGGGTCGGAGGCGAAGATCTGCCTCCCTGAGGGGCCGGAGGAATTCGCGCGGGCACTGGCCCGCAGGGGGTCTCGGCGGCCGGTTGTGGTGGGTGACGACCGGACGCTGCTGCGGGCGGTGGCCCTTCTGCACCGGGACCGCTGGCTCGGCGACGGGGCGCTGGCGATGGTCCCGGTCGGGCCTTCCGTAGAGCTGGCGCATGCGCTGGGCGTGCCGCGGGGAGCGGTCGCGGCGGCGCGGGCGGTGCTCGACGGGGTCGTACGGCGGCTCGATCTGCTGGTGGACGAGAGCGACGGGGTGGTGCTGGGGGATCTGGCGATCCCGGCGGCGGCGGGGCCGGTGGCGGCACCTGCCGCGAACGGCGCGGGCGGTGCTTCCGTGTGGGACACCTGCCGCTCGCTGGTCCGCACCCTGGTCCGCCCGGTCCCCGCGCCGGTGGTCCGCACGCACCGGCTGCGGGTGGAGGCGGACGGGGTGCTCCTGACGGACATGGACCGGCTGGTGGAGGGTGTCACGGTGCGGGCGGGTGGCGGGCGCGCGGAGGTGACGGTGCGGCACGGGGCCCACACGGAGCCGGTGATGGCCCGGGCCCTCACGGTGACGGTGTCGGGCGCGGACTTCCGCTACCGGGCGGACGCACTGATCACGGGCCCGGTCCGGACGCGGACGTGGACGCTGCGGCCGGGGGCGTGGGGGTTGACCCTGCCGTCGACGGCGGGCGCGGCGGGGGGTGGCTAGGCCGGGGCTGCCCCTATGGGCGGCCCTGGCCGAAGAGTTCCTCACGGCGGACACTCCACCGTTCCATCAGCCCCACCAGCTCCCCGTGGACGAACTCGAAGAACGCCACCGTCTCCGCCAGCCGCCGTCCCGCCGGAGTGTCCGGCCCGAGGCTCGTGACACCCTCACGCAGCGCGTCCTCCCAGCGCTTCAGGACCGCGTCCCGGTTGGTGAGCGCCTCGTACCACTGATTGCTGTGCACGCGATAGCGCTCGCGCCGTGAACCGGGTTCACGCTCGCGCGAGACCATGTGCTGCTGCGCCAGATAGCGCACCGCGCCGGAGACCGCGGCCGGGCTGATGCGCAGCTGCTCGCCGAGCTCGGCGGAGGTCAGCGTCCCGGCGTCGGAGGCGAGCAGAGCGGCGAAGACCCGCGAAGGCATGCGCGGCATCCCGGCCTCGACGAGCTGGGCCGCGAACCGCTCGACGAACCGCGAGACCGTCTCGTCGTCTCTGCCGCTCTCGGCCGTGTCGGCCTTGCCGGTCTTCTCTGCCTTGGTCATCGCCCGATCATCTCCCCTGGCCGGCACCCCACCGCGAGTTTATACGCTTCCTTAACTTCGCAACTTTGTGAAAGTAGCGTACGTTCAGAAACATGACGAAGGCAATCACCGTCGCCGGACTGCACAAGTCGTTTGGGCGGACGCATGCGCTGGACGGCCTCGACCTCGCCGTCGAGACCGGTGAGGTCCACGGCTTCCTCGGCCCCAACGGCGCCGGGAAGTCCACCACCATCCGGGTCCTGCTCGGACTGCTGCGCGCCGACTCCGGCGCGGCCCAGCTGCTCGGCCGGGACCCGTGGAACGACGCGGTCGAGCTGCACCGCCGGATCGCGTACGTACCGGGCGATGTCACCCTGTGGCGGAACCTCTCCGGCGGCGAGGTCATCGACCTCTACGGCAGACTCCGCGGAGGTCTCGACAAGGCGCGCCGCGCGGACCTCGTCGAGCGCTTCGAACTCGACCCCACCAAGAAGGGGCGTACGTACTCCAAGGGCAACCGCCAGAAGGTCGCCCTCGTCGCCGCCTTCGCCTCCGACGTCGATCTGCTGATCCTCGACGAGCCGACCTCCGGACTCGACCCGCTGATGGAAGAGGTCTTCCAGAGCTGTGTCGAGGAGGAGCAGGACCGCGGCCGTACCGTCCTGCTCTCCAGCCATGTGCTGAGCGAGGTCGAGGCACTGTGCGACCGGGTCAGCATCATCCGCAACGGCCGGACCGTGGAGACCGGCTCGCTCGCCGAGCTGCGGCATCTGACCCGTACGAGCGTGACCGCGGAGCTCGCAGGCGCACCGAACGGGCTTGCCCAACTGCCCGGCGTGCACGACGTCGACGTACAGGGAATGCGCGTCAAGCTCCAGGTGGACACCGACAAGCTGGACGCCGTGCTCCGCTCACTCACCGAGTCGGGGATCCGCTCGCTGACCAGCACCCCGCCCACCCTGGAGGAGCTGTTCCTGCGGCACTACGCACCCGAAGAGGCGATGTCGCGATGACCGCCGTTGCTCAGGCCGCGGCCTTCGCCCCGCGGACCGGCGGCTCCCGTCCGCTGGCGGGCACGGGCGCGCTGGTCAGGCTCGCGCTGCGCCGCGACCGGGTCATGATGCCGCTCTGGGTGCTCGTGCTCGGCGGCGCGATCTCCAGCGCCCCCGACTCCCTCAAATCCCTGTACGCCACCGCGGCCGACCGCTCGCGCCTGGTCGACACGATGTCCGCCAACGGCTCGCTGCGCGCCCTGTACGGACCGGTCTTCAGCGACTCGATCGGCGGCATCACGGCCTGGCGCTATGTCACCTTCGGCGCGCTGATGGCCGGGATCATGAGCCTGACCATCGTGGTCAGGCACACCCGCGAGGAGGAGGAGACCGGCCGTCAGGAGCTGCTCTCCGCGGCCATGGTCGGCCGGCGCGCCCCACTGACCGCGGCACTGCTCACGGCGTTCATCGCCAACGCGGCGCTGGCCCTGCTCATCGCGGCCGGGCTCGGCGGCGAGGGCCGCGACGGCGCACTGGCGCTCGGGCTCGTCATCGGCGGCCTGGGCATGCTCTTCGCCACCATGGCCGGCATCGTCGCGCAGCTCACCGAGAGCGCACGGCTCGCCAAGGGACTCACGGCGGCCGTGCTCGGGCTCGCGTTCGTCCTGCGGGCGGCGGGCGACGCCGGGGCCGACGACGGCTCGTCCGTGCTGACCTGGCTCTCGCCGGTCGGCTGGGCCGAGAACATGCGGGCCTTCGCCGACGAGCACTGGTGGGTACTGCTGCTGTTCGCCGGGGCGGTCACGGCGCAGGGCGTCATCGCCTTCGTCCTGGCCGGGCGGCGCGACATCGGCATGAGCTTCCTGCCCACACGGCCCGGTCCGGCCGAAGGCAGCCTCGCGACGGCGGGCTCTCTCGCCTGGCGGCTGCAGCGCGGCAGCCTGCTGGGCTGGGGCACCGGGTTCCTGGCCGCCGGCGTCATGTTCGGCGGCATGGCGGAGAGCGCGGCCGACCTGGTCGGCGACAGCGAGAACACCCGCGAGATCTTCGAGCGGATGGGCGGGCAGTCCGGGCTCACCGACGCCTTCCTCGCCGCGATGGTCGGCATGCTCGGCATGGTCGCGGCCCTGTATGTGGTGCAGGCGGTGCTGCGGCTGCACGGCGAGGAGACGGCACAGCGCGCCGAGCCGATCCTGGCCAACGCGGTCGGCCGGACCCGCTGGGCGGCCGGCCACCTGGTCATCGCCTTCGGTGGCGCGGCGCTGCTGATGGTGCTCGGCGGCCTCGGCCTGGCCATCGGCTACGGCAAGGACTTCGGCCCGATCCTCGGCGCCTGCCTGGTCCAGCTGGCCGCGATCTGGGTGTTCGGCGGGCTCGCGACACTGCTGCACGGAGTCGTCCCGAAGGCAGCGGCGGCCGCCTGGGGCGCGTCGGGCATCGCGCTCGCCCTCGGCTGGATCGGCCCGGCGCTGAACCTGCCGCAGTCCGTGATGAACCTGTCGCCGTTCGGGCATCTGCCGAAGCTGCCGGGCCCGGAGATGGAGTGGGCCCCGGTGCTGACGCTGACGGCGCTGGCGGTGGTGTTGGTGGCGGGCGGCCTGGTGGGCCTGCGGCGCCGGGACATGCAGACCTGACGGGCGCCGGACCGAGGGCCTGTGAGGCCGTCGGCCCGGCGCCGGGCTTGTCCGGTCAGCCGGTGCAGCCCGCGATGGCCGGGGTGCAGTTGTTCGGGGTGTTGCCGCTGACGTTGGTGGCGAGCAGGAACACCGAACCAAAGAGGTTGTAGATTCCGCCGCCGGTGTTGGCGCCGCCATTCGAGATGTTCCCCGTCACCGCGGAGTAGTTCAGCCGCGAGATGCCGGCGTTCAGAAGGCCGCCGGCGCCCTGGCTGGCGGTGTTGGTGCGCAGGGTGGAACGGTTCGTCGTCATCGTGCCGTTGTTGAGAATGCCGCCACCCGCCGCCGCAGTGTTGTCGCGCACCGTGGAGTTGTTCAGCGTCAGCACTCCGGTGCTGGCGATGCCGCCGCCGTAATTGCTGGCGGTGCTGTTGCGCACCGTGACGCTGTTCAGTGTCACCGTGGCGCCGCCATTGAACAGGCCTCCCCCGTCGGAGGCGCTGCCGTTGGCGATGCTCAGATTGTTGACCTGCACTCGCGTGGCCGTGTTTCCGCTAACTGTCAGGGTCGTACCCGCGGCATTGCCGTTCAGGGTCGCCCCGCCGAAGCCGACGAGGTTGAGGCTCTTGTTGACGGTGAAGTTGCCGACGCAGGTCCCTCCGACCACGATCGTCGCCCCCGGGGCCGCTGCGTTGATTGCGGTCTGGAGGTTCTGGGTGGGGCAGAACACGATGGTCTGGGCCGAGGCGGGGGCGGCCGAGACCACTCCGGCCGTGGCCGCGGTGACCGCCACGGTCACCACCGGCGCCCAACGGCGCCACGCAGCCCGAGTCGCTCGCATCTTGAGCATGCTGTTGTCTCCTGTCCGAGCGGGTCGAGCCGGATGTCCGGCCCCCGCTAGCTCTCGTCTGCCGGGTCACCCGGCGCGAGGCATAGGTGCCCGAAGGGACCGGCAACCGCAACCGGGGCAGCGCACCCGTCCCACGAACGGCCGGAGACGATGACCGAAGTGGGCTAAGGAAAGGTCTACAGCTCGACGCGCAGCTCTTGGAGACCGCGGATCACGAAGTTCGGCTTGCGTTCCGGCTCGGCCGCGAGGCGCAGCGTCGGGGCCTGGTCCAGCAGGGCCGCCAGGGATGCTGCCAGTTCGATACGCGCCAGGGGCGCGCCGATGCAGTAGTGGATGCCCGCGCTGAAGGAGATGTGCGGGTTGTCCTCGCGGGACAGGTCCAGGGTGTCCGGCTGGGCGAAGACGTCCGCGTCGCGGTTGGCCGAGCCGAAGAGCAGGGCGACCTCGGAGCCCCGGGGGATCGTCGTGCCGTCGATCTCGATGTCGTCGAGGACCCAGCGTTCGAAGAGCTGGAGCGGGGTGTCGTACCGCATCAGCTCCTCCACAGCTGTGGACAGCAGCGAGCGGTCGGCGCGCAGGGCCGCCAGCTGCTCGGGGTGGCGGAAGAGCGCCCACCAGCCGTTGACGGTGGCGTTCACCGTCGCCTCGTGGCCCGCGTTCAGGAGCAGGACGCAGGTGGAGATCATCTCCTGTTCGGAGAGCCGGTCTCCCTCGTCGTGCGCGGCGATGAGGCCCGAGATCAGGTCATCGCCCGGCTCCTTGCGGCGGGCGGCGATCAACTCCCGTAGGTAGGAGGAGAATTCGACGGACGCCTGGACCGCCTTCGCCGCCGTCTCCTCGGACGGGCTCAGCTCGTACATCCCGCAGATGTCCGCCGACCACGGCCGCAGCTGCGCACGGTCGCTCTCCGGGACGCCCAGCATCTCCGCGATGACGGCGACCGGCAGCGGCTCGGCGACGGCCGTCAGCAGATCACCGCCGCCGTCCGCGACGAGCGCGCCCACCAGCTCGGAGGCCAGCGTCTGGACGTACGGGCTCAGGCGCTCGACCGTGCGCGGCGTGAACGCCTTGGAGACCAGACGACGGATACGAGTGTGGTCCGGGGGCTCCAGGTCCAGCATCCCGTTGTCGTTGAGCGTGTGGAACGGCTCGTGCGCGGCGGGCGGCGGGGTCCGCCCGAACTCTTCATGCGTGAAGCGGTGCAGATACGTCCGGCCGAGACGGCGGTCGCGCAGCAGGGCCGAGACATCTTCGTGACGGGGTACGAGCCACTGCCGGGTGGGCTCGTAGTAGTGCACGGGGCCGCGGGCGCGGAGTTCGGCGTAGGCGGCGTAGGGGTCGGCGAGGAAGGTGGGTGACCAGGGGTCGAACGTCTCTGCCATAGGTGGACGCTACCGGGAGGAGGGCTCTTCCCTCACCCCGTCCCTTCCCGGCCGTGACATTTTCGGCTCCGCCGCGTGGGGGGCTTCGCCGGCCGAGGCGAAAGCCCCGGGCCGCGGGGTTCGGCCGGAGCCCCGACCGTGGCCCGGGCGCAGCCCGGGGAGGTTGGGGGTCCCCCGGACGGAGTCCGGGGGAGGGCGGGGAGGGGAAAAGTCAGCCCGGTGTCACCAAGCGCGCCTCGTACGCGAACACCGCCGCCTGTGTCCTGTCCCGCAGCCCCAGCTTCACCAGCACCCGGCTCACATGCGTCTTGATCGTCGACTCCGCGACCACCAGATGCGAGGCGATCTCCGCGTTCGACAGGCCCTGCGCGATCAGCACCAGGACCTCCGTCTCGCGCTCCGTGAGGTCGCCGACCTGCGCCAGCGCGGGCGGGCGCGGGTTCTGGGAGAGCTTGGAGAACTCCGTGATCAGGCGGCGCGTCACCGTCGGGGCCAGCAGTGCCTCGCCGGCCGCCACCACCCGTACACCGTCGGCCAGTTGGCGCGCGGACGCGTCCTTGAGCAGGAAGCCGGAGGCTCCCGCGCGCAGCGCCTGGTACACGTACTCGTCGAGATCGAAGGTCGTCAGCACCAGCACTTTGGACTCGCCGTGCGCCGCGACGATCTCGCGGGTCGCCTCGATGCCGTTCAGCTCCGGCATACGGATGTCCATCAGGACCACGTCGGGTGCGAGCTCGGCGACCTTGGCGACCGCCTCGCGGCCGTTGACGGCCTCGCCGATGACCTCGATGTCCGGCATCGCGTTCAGCAGGACCGAGAAGCCCTCGCGGACCATGATCTGGTCGTCGACGATGAGGACGCGGATCGTCATGAGGTCTCCTCGGAGGCGGGCTCGGTCGCGGCGACGGGAATGTAGGCGGTGACTTCGTAGCCGCCCTCGTCCGTGGGCTCCGCTGTCATCTCGCCGTTCAGCATCGTCACACGCTCCCGCATGCCCGTGATGCCGTGCCCGGCGCCCGGTGAGGGCTTGACCAGGCCCTGGGGCGCGGTGTTCACGATCCGCAGGCCCAGGCCCCCGAGGACATAGCTGATCTCGATCTTCGCGGTCGCCCCGGGCGCATGCCGCAGCGCGTTGCTGAGCGCCTCCTGGACGATCCGGTACGCCGAGAGCTCCACGCCCTGCGGCAGCGGCCGGACCGCGCCGGTGATCGTCTTCTCCGCCTCCAGGCCCGCGTCACGGACATTCGCGAGCAGGCTGTCCAGGTCGCCGAGCACCGGCTGCGGTGCGTCCGGGGCCTGGTAGTCCTCGGCCCGTACGACTCCGAGGATCCGGCGGAGCTCGGTCAGCGCGGCCACCGCGTTCTCCCGGATCGTGGCGAACGCCCGCTCCAGCTCGGGCGGCGGGTTCTCCACCCGGTACGGCGCCGCCTCCGCCTGGATCGCCACCACCGACATGTGGTGGGCCACCACGTCGTGCAGCTCACGCGCGATGGTGGTGCGCTCCTCCAGCAGCGTGCGCTTGTCGCGCTCGACGGCCGTCACCGTCTGCTGGGCCGCGACTTCCTCCTTGGCCTCGCGGCGTACGTGCCACACGGTCACCACCAACAGCACCAGCGCGGCGACGAAGAGCATCTCCGGAATGTTGGAGCTGAAGCCCCGGGAGAGCACGACCTCGGCGAACAGGCCGTATCCGGCGGTGAGCAGCCACATCCAGGCCGCGGTCCGCGGCCGGGTCCGCAGTGCCACCACGGTCATCACCGCCAGATGCGAGACAAAGCCGCTGGGCGTCCACGGCCAGTCACCGACGAAGTCGGCGGTGACGCCCAGGGGCGTCGACGCCAGCGAGAGCCACCACGCGCCGACCGGCCTGAGCAGCGTCATCACCACGGCGGCCGCCGGGATGAACCCGGTGAGCACAAACGCCGGTCCTACGCCCTCGCCGCCGTAGGCCAGGAGCAGCGTGAACATCGCCACGGCGCCGACCGCCGCATGCGGCGTCCAGGCCGCGTAGTCGCGTATCCGGCCCGGGAGCCGGCGGGTGAGCGGCCCGTCCGTGCGCATGGGCGGCAGCGGCCGGTAGGCGAAGGCATCGTGGAAGAGGTCCTGGCGGAGGCCGCTCAGGGCGCCCACGGCCAGGCGGTACTCGGGGCTGCGGTTCATCTCGGTCACGTACAGAACGGTAAGCGGAAGGACGGACGCGGTCGTCAGCATCGCTGCGGATCCTGCCGCGTCCGTCCTGAGTACTACCCCCGTCTGCTTGCGGTACTTCCTGGTCAGGCGCGCCCTACGGGCGGAACGCGTCCGCGTGCTCGGCCGCCCACTCCGCGAAGGTCCGCGCCGGGCGTCCGGTGACCTTCTGCACGGTGTCGACGACGGTACGGCCGACGGCCGGGGTGTTCCCGTACGCGTCCAGCAGGAAGCCGATCACCTCCTGCGGGTGGCCCGCCGCCCGCCACTGCTCGACGGCCTCGTCCTCAGTCATCGAGACGAGCGCTATTTTCCGTCCCCGGGCCGCGGCCAGCGCGTCCACCTTGTCCTTGAGGGTCAGCACCTCGGGCCCGGTGATCACATACTCCTGGCCGCCGTGGCCGGTCTCCGTGAGAGCGACCGCGGCGACGGCACCGATGTCTCCCTCGTGGACCATGGCGCTGAGCCGGTCGGTGAAGGGCTCGCGCACCGTGTCGTCGTCCTTGATCCCGTCCGCCCACGCCAGGGCGTTCGACATGAACTCGACCGGCATGATCACCGCCCAGTGCAGGTCACTGGCGCGGACGGCGTCCTCGAGCAGCGTGGGACCGCCGCCGTGCAGCACGGTCACCCGGCGTACGCCCGCCTCGCGGGCCAGTTCCACAATCCGCGGGCCGGTCTCCAGCGGGGCGAAGTAGGCCCCGCCGAAGGTGATCAGATGCAGGCCCGTCACGCCCTCCAGGGCGGGCACGAGGGAGTCGGGGTCGGTGAGATCGCCCTGCACGACCTCGACACCGGCCGGGAAGTCGGCCTTCGCGGGGTCGCGGGTGAGGGCGCGCACGGAGTGGCCGAGCTTGAGCAGCTCGGCGACGACCTGGCGGCCGACGGTTCCGGTGGCTCCGGTCACGAGGATGTTCTCGGGATTCGTCATGAGAACAACGTAGAAAGACTTGCGGTCAGCCTCTGTCCGCAAGTCCGGGCTCTCACCAGGCGAGTTGAGCGATCTCGTCGGCGACGACCGCGCACGCGTCGGCGGCCGGATCGATGAGCGGGAAGTGCCCGACCTCTTCGAGGAGGGTCAGCCCGACGGTCTCCCCGGCCTTCGCCGCGGCGTCGACGTACGCCTCGGAGACGGCGTACGGCACGACAATGTCGGTGCGGCCCTGCACGACGGCGGTCGCGATACCGGTCGGCAGCAGCGCGGCCGGGTCGGCGTGCACACTTCGCGCCTCGAACTCCGCCTCACCACCGAGGAGTTGGACGACCGCCCCGCCGCATACGTCGAGCTCGACGGCCTGCGCGAAGTCCGCGATCGGGGCGAGCGCGACGACCCCGCGCAGCGCGGGCGGCGCGGCGAGGCGCCACGGCGACCCGACGGGCAGCACCTGCCGCGCGGCGGCCCACAGCGCGAGCTGCCCGCCCGCGGAGTGCCCGGTCACAACGGTGCGCCGGACGTCCGCCTGCGGCAGCGCCTTCCGCGCGAGATCGGGCAGGGCGTCCATCACCGCGGCGACGTCGTCGAACGTGTCCGGCCACCGTCCGGCGACGGGCCCGCTCCCGCGCTGCTGCGGAATCTCGCGCCCCCGCCGGTACTCGACATTGGCCACTGCCAGCCCGCGGCGGGCCAGAAAGTCCGCGAACGGGGTGACATGCTGCCGGTCGTACGCGGCCCGCCAGGCCCCACCGTGCAGCACGACGACGAGCGGGGCACTGGCCTGCCCGCCGCGGGGTGCGTAGAAGTCGACGACCTGGTCGGGATGCTCCCCGTACGCGACGGACACGTCCGGCGCGACGGCGGGATGCGAAAACACCGACTCGGCCTCGGCTGCGTCACGGGCGACGGGGTCGACGGGGTCCGGCATTGCGCTCCAACCTTCCGACGGATCGGCGGAATTGACCTGATCAGCGGGGACGGTACCAGTCCCCGCCGATCAGCTCGTCGCAGCGTCAGACGGCAAGGATCTCCGCAAGCACCGCCGCCGCCCGCTCCGCGTCCGCGAAGCCCACATACAGCGGCGTGAACCCGAACCGCAGCACATCGGGCCGCCGCAGATCCCCGACCACGCCCCGCGCGATCAGCCGCTCCATCACCGACGGCGCATCCGCACACCGCAGCGCGACCTGGCTGCCGCGCGACGCATGCTCGACCGGGGTCAGCGAGGTGACCGCCCCCTCGGGCACGTACGACGCCACGCACTCCAGGAAGAAGTCCGTCAGCGCCAGGCTCTTCGCCCGTACGGAGTCGATCGAGACTCCGTCCCACACATCGAGCGCCGCCTCCAGCGCCAGCATGGACAGGATGTCCGGCGTCCCGACCCGTCCACGGACCGCTCCGCTCGCCGCCTCGAAGCCGGGCGTCATCGCGAAGGGGTCCACGTGCGAGTTCCAGCCCGGCAGCGGGGAGTCGAACGCCGCCTGATGCCGTTCGGCGACATACAGATACGCCGGTGAACCGGGACCGCCGTTCAGGTACTTGTACGTGCAGCCGATCGCCAGGTCCACGCCGTGCTCGTCCAGGCCGACGGGCAGCGCGCCCGCGCTGTGGCAGAGGTCCCAGACCGCGAGCGCGCCCGCCTCGTGGATCGCCGCGGTGAGCGCCGGCAGGTCGTGCAGGCGGCCCGTGCGGTAGTCGACATGGTTGACGAGCGCGACCGCCGTGCCCGGCCCGAGCGCCGACGGGAGGTCCGCCGGGTCGACCGGCACCAGCCGCTTACCCGTCATCCGGGCCGCAGACTCGGCGATATAGCCGTCCGTCGGGAACGTCGTCGCGTCGCAGACGATGTCCGTACGGGAGTCGTCCCCGCACAGCCGTACCGCCCCGGCAACCGCCTTGAAAACGTTGACACTTGTGGAGTCACCGACGACCACCTGTCCCGGCCGCGCCCCCACCAGCGGCGCGATCCGGTCGCCGATCCGCTCCGGCGCCGTCCACCAGCCGCTCTCGTTCCACGAGCGGATCCGCAGCTCGCCCCACTGCCGGGTCACCACATCGGCGACCCGCGCGGGTACATGCGCGGGCAGTGCGCCCAGCGAGTTCCCGTCCAGATACACGACCTCGTCGAGCGCGAACAGCTTGCGCACCCCGGCCAGTTCATCTGCGGCGTCCAGCGCCGCGGCCCTCTGGGCCAGTGACTCAGACATGGCTGCGCGCCGTCCACAGCTCAGGGAAGACGTTCTTACGGGCCCGCTTCTCCAGCCAGGCAACGCCCGCCGAACCGCCCGTCCCCGCCTTCGAGCCCATCGCCCGCCGCGTCGCGACGAGATGGTCGTTGCGCCATCGCCAGACCAGCTCGCCGACATCGGTCAACGCCTCGCCGAGACGGACCACTTCGGTGTCCTGATCCTCGGCGCCGTACACCGCGGCCCAGATCTTCTCGATCTCCTCCGACGGCTCGTACTTCTGCGACAGGTCCCGATCGAGAACCGACGCCGGAACCGGCAGCCCGCGCCGGGCGAGCAGCCGCAGCACCTCGTCGTACAGGCTCGGCTCGTGCAGCGCCTTCTCCAGCTCAGCGTGCACGCGCGGCGCACCGCGGTGCGGCACCAGCATCGACGCCGACTTCTCACCGAGCAGGAACTCCATCCGCCGGTACATCGCGGACTGGAAGCCGGAGCCCTCGCCGAGGGCGCTGCGGTACGCGTTGAACTGCGCGGGGGTCAGCTGCGCGAGCGGCTTCCACGAGGCGTTGAGCGATTCGAGCTCCCACGTGCTGCGCTTCAGGGCGGCGAGCGCGACGGGCAGGTCATCCTCGCGCAGGGCGCGTGCGGCCGTCTCCCACTCGTGGACGATGACGGTGAACCAGAGCTCCATCACCTGGGTGGTGACCAGGAAGACCATCTCTCCCGGGTCGTCCGAGAGCGTCTTCTGGAGGTGGGTGAGAACGTCCGCCTGGACATAGTCCTCATAGGGAGTGGTGCCCGCGAAATCCAGGTTCGGGGCCGCGTCATGTGACATCGCTGTCTCCTCGACGAGTCCGGGTAGCGGTCCGCCCCTTCCTGTTGGCTCGGGAGCCCCGGTCCCCACCGGCATCATAAGCCGAGGGGCATTTTCCGGGTCAGAGCGTCGGGCCTGTGATGTGCGTCCCGTCCTCGTCGTAGGGCCAGGCGCGACATCCGTGGGTGACCGTGCACGCCGAAAGGCCCGCACCCCGTGATCAAGACAGGGGATACGGGCCTTCGGATACATGCATCAGCTCAGCGTGTCCGCCGCCGTCTGCGAGGAGTCGCGCAGGAACGTCGAGCAGCGCTCGTACTCCTCCTGCTCACCGATCGCCTGCGCGGCGCGGGCGAGCGCATGCAGGGCACGCAGGAAGCCACGGTTCGGCTCGTGCTCCCAGGGCACGGGGCCGTGGCCCTTCCAGCCGCTGCGCCGCAGCGCGTCGAGGCCACGGTGGTAGCCGGTGCGCGCGTATGCGTACGACTCCACGACGCGGCCGTTCTCGAAGGCGTCGTCGGCGAGCTGGGCCCAGGCCAGCGAGGAGGTCGGATACTTGGCGGCGACCTCGGCGGGCGCCGTCCCGGCCGCGAGCAGCTCACGCGGCTCGGGGTCGTCGGGCAGGTGGGTCGGGGGCGGTCCCCCCAGCAGATCTTCATGGATGGCCATGGGTCCAAGTGTCACAGACGGTCCGGCCTCGCACGCGCTCGAGGCGCCGGGCCCGGGTCAGGGTCCGGTGGACCCGGTCACCCGTTCCGCCGCCTGTTCCAGCGGCGGCGCCGAGACCCCGCAGTTCACCCGGCACTGCGGCCGCGCCCGCGCCAGGACATCCGCCGGTTCCGGCCTCCGTACCGTCGTCCACGCGATCAGCGCGCCCAGCACCAGCACCCCCGCACACATCGGCATCGCCCGCCGGAACGTCTCCCCGAACTGCTCCGCCGAGCGGTACGCCTCCGGCCCCATCCCCGCCAGCAGCGGCAGCGCCGCCACCGCGAGCAGTCCGGCCGCGCGGGCCGCCGCGTTGTTGATGCCGCTGGCGAGCCCCGCCCGCGCGGTCTCCACGGACGCCAGGACGGTCGCGGTCAGCGGCGCGACCAGCGTCACCATGCCCATGCCCATGACCAGCATGGCGGGCAGCACATCGCGTACGTACGAGGCGTCCTCGCCCACGCGCAGCATCAGCAGCATCCCTCCCGCGCACAGCAGAGGGCCCACGGTGAGTGGGATGCGCGGGCCGATCCGCTCCCCCAACTCGCCCGATCTCGCGGAGAAGAGCAGCATCAGCACCGTCGCGGGCAGCAGCGCGGTCCCCGCGCCGAGCGCCGAATAACCCGCCACCACCTGGAGTTGCAGGGCGGTCAGGAAGAAGAAGCCGGCGAAAGCCGCGTACACGCACACCGTCACCAGATTGGCCGCGGTGAACTGCCGCGAGGCGAAGATCGACGGCGGCAGCATCGGATCGGACCGCGAGCGCTCGACGAGCACGAACGCGACGCCCACCACCACGCCCGCGACGCCCGCCCACACCTGCGGGGCGATGAGCCCGTACGTGATCAGCGCCAGCGCCGCCGCGCCGAGCACCGCGCCCAGGACGTCGAACCGGCCGTGGTGCTCGGGGTCGCGCGACTCCGGCACATGCCGCAGCGCCACCGGTACGCACAGCGCGGCCAGCGGCACATTGATCAGGAACACCCAGCGCCAGCCGGGCCCGTCGACGAGCCAGCCGCCGACGAACGGACCGACCGCCGCGCCGACACCGCCGAAACCCGACCACAGCCCCACCGCACGCGCTCGGTCGTCCGGGTGGAAGCTCGCCTGGATCAGCGACAGCGACCCCGGGGTGAGCAGCGCCGCGCCGACGCCCTGCAGGGCTCGCGCGGCCACCAGGAGAACGTCGTTGGGTGCGAGGCCGCACAGCAGCGAGCCGATCGCGAACCAGATCACGCCGAGGACGAAGATCTTCCGCCGCCCGAAGCGGTCGCCGAGAGCCCCGCCGAGCAGAATCAGCCCGGCCAGGGTGAGCGTGTAGGCGTTGACGGTCCACTGGAGGACCGCCAGATCGGAGTTGAGGTCCTCGCCGATGCGAGGCAGTGCGACATTGACGACGGTCGAGTCCAGCAGCGCCATGCTGGACCCGAGCACGGTGGTCAGAACCACCCAGCGGCCGGTTGCCGAGGACAGTCTGATGGTGCCCGGACTGTTGTCCATACCGGGGATCATCCCAGTAGACGCGAGGTCAGACGAGTCGGCGGAGCGCACGGATCAGGGCGTCCACACCCTGTTCCGCCTTGGCACGCGGGCAGCCGACATTGAGCCGTACGAAGCCCTCGACGCCGTAGGTCGTGCCGGGCATGATCGCGACCTTCTCGCGCTGGATCAGCTCCTGCTGCAGCGCCGCGTCGTCGATGCCCAGCGCCCGCAGATCGATCCAGGCGAGATAGCCGGCCTGCGGCGGCTGCCAGCCGAGTTCGGGGAAGGCGGAGCCCAGCCGTTCGGCGACCATCCGCAGATTCCCCGCCACATACGCGCCGAGCTCGTCCAGCCACGGCCCGCCCTCGCGGTACGCGGCGATGTGCGCGGTCAGCGACAGCACGGCGGGCGAGGCGAGCCCCTCGCCGGTCTGCATCCGGCGCAGAAACGCGGCATGGTCGTCCAGGTCGCCGATGATCCCGTACGAACCGCTCAGCGCCGGGAAGTTGAAGGCCTTGGTGGCGGAGGTGATCAGCGCCCAGCGCCCGGTCCCGAACCGCGTCCACGGCAGATGGCGCTGCCCGTCGGCCACGAAGCCGGGGTGGACGAAGTCGGCGTGTATCTCGTCGCTGATGACGGCGACGTCGTACGCGGCCGCCAGCCGCGCCGTCTCGGTCAGCTCGGCCTCGGTCCACACCCGGCCCGTGGGGTTGTGGGGCGAGCAGAGGACGAGCACCTTGCTGTCGGCGCGGGCGAGCAGCCGTTCCAGTGCGGCCATGTCTCCGACCGGCGCCCCGCGCAGCTCCCGCCCGAGGCCGGATATCGCCTTCAGGAAGCCGTCGTACGTGGGTGTGTGGACGACGACCGCGTCACCCGGCTCGGTCCACATCCGCAGCAACTGCGAGAGCTGGTTGAGCACGGACGGGCCGTACACGACCCGTCCGGTGTCGATCTGGGTGTCGTACCGGCTGGTGAACCAGTGGCTCACGGCGGACAGGAAGTCATCGTGCCGCCAGTCGGTGTAGCCGAAGACTCCGTGGGCGATGCGGCGCTGAAGCGCTGCGAGCACCTCGGGCGGCGAGGTGAAGTCCATGTCGGAGATGGTGAAGGGCAGCAGTCCGTCGACGCCGAAACGGTCCGCGACCCCGTCCCACTGGATGCACCAGGTGCCGCGCCGGTCGACGGGGGTGTCGAAGTCATAGCTCACGATGAGTCCTTCCCGGGGCATGCCGCGGGCCCGGCACCCCCGCGAAGGGGTGCCGGGCCCGGCGTACGGACGGCGCTTACTTGATCTTGGTGCCCGTGGAGCGCAGGGCCGCACACGCCTCGGAGACGCGCTTGGCCATACCGGCCTCGGCGGCCTTGCCCCAGGTGCGCGGGTCGTAGGTCTTCTTGGAGCCGACCTCGCCGTCGACCTTCAGCACACCGTCGTAGTTCTTGAACATGTGGTCCGCGACGGGGCGGGTGAAGGCGTACTGGGTGTCGGTGTCGAGGTTCATCTTCACGACGCCGTTCTCCAGCGCGGTGGCGATCTCCTCGGCCGTGGAGCCGGAGCCGCCGTGGAAGACGAAGTCGAACGGGTCGGCCTTGCCGTACTTGGCGGCGACACCGGCCTGCAGGTCCTTCAGCAGCTCGGGGCGGAGCACGACGTTGCCCGGCTTGTAGACGCCGTGGACGTTGCCGAAGGAGGCAGCCAGCAGGTAGCGGCCCTTCTCACCCAGGCCGAGCGCCTCGGCGGTACGCAGCGCGTCATCGACCGTGGTGTACAGCTCATCGTTGATCTCGTGGGTGACGCCGTCCTCCTCGCCGCCGGTCGGGGTGATCTCGACCTCGAGGATGATCTTGGCGGCAGCTGCCAGCGCCAGCAGCTCCTGGCCGATGGCCAGGTTGTCGGCGAGGGTCTCGGCCGAGCCGTCCCACATGTGGGACTGGAACAGCGGGTCCTGGCCCTTGGCCACGCGCTCGGCGGAGACGGCGAGCAGCGGACGGACATAGCCGTCGAGCTTGTCCTTGGGGCAGTGGTCCGTGTGCAGCGCGACGGTGATGTCGTACTTGGCGGCGACGATGTGCGCGAACTCGGCCAGCGCGACCGCGCCGGTGACCATGTCCTTGCTGTGCTGGCCGCCCAGGAACTCGGCGCCACCGGTCGAAATCTGGATGATGCCGTCGCTCTCGGCCTCCGCGAAGCCGCGCAGCGCAGCGTGCAGGGTCTGGGACGAGGTCACATTGATGGCCGGGTAGGCGAACTTGCCTGCCTTCGCCCGGTCGAGCATCTCGTTGTAGACCTCGGGAGTCGCGATGGGCATGTGTCCGCTCCTTGTGATGTGCGGGTATGTATTGCTGGCCCTGACCTGGGGGCGACGTCATCGTCGCGGCCCATCTTTCCAGACTCTCGGCGCGGCTCCACCCAGCGTGCGTCACGGGCATGCGTGAGGGCCCGGCTGTTTCAGGTTCTGTGCCTTCCCGGGGGGCGACCCCCGGACCCCCGAACGGCCGGGCCCTCATCATCACCGCAGGTCAGAGGCCACTTCGCGACTCAGGTCACGAGTTGCTCGCGGAGAGGTCTCAGGCGAGACCCAGCTCGTCGAGCGAGTACGCGTTGACATACGGCAGCCCCGCCTCGGCGATGGCCGGGGCCGCGCCCCGCTCGACGATCACGGCGACCGCGACGACCTCGCCGCCCGCCTCCCGTACCGCCTCGACGGCCGTCAGCGGAGAGCCGCCGGTGGTCGAGACGTCCTCGACGACCAGGCAGCGGCGGCCCTTGACGTCGGTGCCCTCGATCCGGCGCTGCATGCCGTGCGCCTTGCCCGTCTTGCGTACGACATAGGCGTCGAGCCGCTGCCCGCGAGCCGCCGACGCGTGCAGCATCGAGGTGGCCACAGGGTCGGCGCCCAGCGTCAGCCCGCCCACGCAGTCGTAGTCGATGTCGGCGGTGGCATCGAGCATCACCTGGCCGACGAGCGGCGCGGCCTCGCCGTCCAGCGTGATCCGGCGCAGGTCGATGTACCAGTCGGCCTCAATACCCGAGGAGAGGGTCACCTTGCCGTGCACCACGGCCTTGTCCTTGATCTGCTGGAGCAGCTCAGCGCGTACGTCAGTCATGGTCGCCAGCTTAAAGCCGACGCCAGCTCCAGGTTGTCGCGATCTCCAGGGGCTCGATCGGAGTGACCAGCTGAGGGTGCGTGTTCAGACCGTTGGGCGGCCCGGACTGCGGTTCCACGCACACAGCCTCGGCCTGCTCGTCGTAGATCACGACCCATTCGGCGCGACTGGCGACGGTGAGCTCCAGCTGATCAGGCCAGGTGAGCGTGACCTTGACCCCGTCCGGCATCCCGAAGCAGTCGTCCCAGGGGCCTGGCAGGGGCGCGATGCGCTGCCCGGTCGGCAGATGGTCGTCCCCGCGCAGCTCCTGCCACTCGGCGCTGAAGTCGATGCGCACGTCCTCGCCGCCGCCGAGGTTGCGCAGGAACCACGGGTGCCAGCCGGCCTGGGCCGGGAAGGAGGTGTCGTAGGTCTCGATGCCCATGGCGAGCGTCAGCGAGTCCTCGGCCAGCTCGAAGGTCTGGGTGACACGTCCGGTGTACGGCCAGGGCTCGGCAAGGTCGTAGGTGAAGGACGCGTCGCTCTTGGCCGTGCGGGCGGTGCGCCAGGCGGTGTCGCGGCCGGTGCCGTGGATGGCGTGCGGCGGGGAGTTGAGCGGCAGTTGATGCGCTACGTCGCCGTTGTGGAACAGGCCGTTCCTGACCCGGCCGCACCAGGGGACCATCGGAAATGAGCCGTACCGGTCGCCCTGGCGCAGCACCTCGGTGCCACCGATGGTCAGGCTTGCGACCCGGCAGCCGTGATCCGGACGGATGGTCAACTCGACGTCGCCGGCGGCCAGCCGGACGCTCTCTTCGCTACTCACACCACGACAGTACTGGCGGTGACTACTTGCGGCGGCGGAGCACCCGGCTCACGACCACGGCGGAGGCGAACGCGAGGGCCGCGGCGGGCGCGATCCAGCGCAGGGTGGCGCTCGCGGTGCCGGCTTCGGGGGCGGGCGTGGGTGCGTAACGCCCGCGCGGCGGGGCGTGGTCGACCTCTTCGGCGCTGCGCCCGATCATGGTGCGGCGGGCGTGCGCGGCCTCGGCGGGCGGCTCGTCGGGGACGACGGGAGGCTCACGCAGTTCACGGAGCTCCGCCGGCTCTTCGGGCCCGTCCACCTCGTCCGGCCCCTCCTCCTCGTACGACTCGGCCGCGTCGAACTCCTCCTCGGCGGCGGGGTCGAGCGAGGGCGGCGGCACGGGCGCATCGAACACGGACGGCTGCGGGGCGTCGCCGCCCTGGTCATCCGCCGCCACGTCAACCGCGTCGCCTGGCGCCGCATCGTCGGCGGAAGCATCATCGACGGAGGCGTCGTCGACCGGCGCGCCCGCCACCGCCGGGTCCTCCGCCGTCGTCGCGAGCCGGTCCGCAAAGCGGTCGAGGAGCCGGTGCGCGGCCGACGTCGTCGTCGCGTCCTCCAGCTCAGCCAGCCGTCCCTCGGCACTCGACGTCCCCGTGAAGCTGAGCGTCGTGCCGCCCTCCGCGGGCTCCGGACGGATCGTCAGGCTCACCTTGGCCGAGCCGGTGCCGCGCGCTTCCACGCCGTCGCCCTCGACCGCGAAGATCTCGCCCTGTTCCACGACGCGCAGGGTGCCGCGGTAGGTGATCGTGTGCCCGCCGATCCGGACCTTCAGCCGGCCGGCGAGAGGTCCCGCGGACTCGTCCGCGTCCTGTTGGAGCCCCGGCACACAGCGGGCGACCCGGGCGGGGTCCCTCAGTGCCTGTCGGACGGTCTCTGCCGGAACCGGAACGAACACCTCATGCTCCATGGGAGCCGAGCCTACTCAGACGCGCCCGCCACGTCTGCGTTTCGGTCCGTGTAAGGCTCAGTCGGTTTGCGGCCCGGTCGGTGTTCCTCAGCCGGTGTCCTTCAGGCGGTTCGGCTCAGCCCGTGTTCGGCTCAGCCGGCGTACCGCGGGTGCACCAGCGTGGAGGGCGGCAGACCCGGCAGCCTTGTCCGCTCCGCACACCACGCGCCCGCAGCGAGCTCGGACGGGTCCAGCGCCCGCAGCCGCGGGGCTCCCGGGGCAAGCCCGAGGTCCGGCGCCCACCCCGTGGCCGCCAGCAGGAACCCCCAGCCGTGCAGCGCGGACATCGCCCCGCCGCAGTACGGACTGGTGCGGAACCCGGCCGCCCGCAGCGTCGCGTCGACCGTCCAGAAGGTGCGCGGGCGCGAGGCGGGCGGCCCCGCGTGCACGACGAGCCGCCCGCCACCCGCGAGAACCCGTGCGGCAAGCCCGTAGAACTCCTGGGAGTAGAGCTTCGTGCTCGGTGTGATGCCCGGGTCGGGCAGGTCCGAGATCACCACGTCGTACGCCCCGCGGGGCACGCGCAGCCACGTGAAGGCGTCCGCGATGACGACCCGCACCCTCGGGTCGCGGTACGCGTGCTCGTTCAGCACGGACAGCGCCGGGTCGGTGCGCGCCAGCCGGACGACACCCGGATCCAGTTCGACGACGGTCACCGACTCGACGTCCCGGTAGCGCAGCACCTCGCGCGCCGCCAGCCCGTCGCCCCCGCCCAGGATCAGCACCCGCGCATGCGGCCCCAGCATCGCCGGATGGACCAGCGCCTCGTGGTAGCGGTACTCGTCGCGCCCGCTGACCCGCAGCCGTCCGTCGAGGAAGAGGTCGGGCGGCCCCGAGCGGCTGCCGGTGAGGACGACTTCCTGAACGTCGGTGTGGACGGCGACGCGCACCTCGTCGCCGTAGACCGCCTGACGCGCCGCCCGCTCGAAGTCGTCGGCCATGACGGTCGCGGTCGCCAGCACCGCGAGCACCGTCACGTTGGCGACCAGAAGCCAGCCGCGCCAACGGGCCGTCAGATCCCGCCGGAACAGCCACAGTACGAGCGAGCCGCCCGCCACCGCGTTGACGGCGCCCGTCAACAGAGCGCCCGTGAGCTGACCCAGCCACGGCAGCAGCAGAAACGGGAACGCGAGCCCGCCGACGAGGGCTCCCACATAGTCCGCGGCGAACAGATCCGCGACCGTGCCCTCGGCGTCACGCCGGGAGATGCGCTGGATCAGGGACATCAGCAGGGGGATCTCCGCGCCGATCAGTACCCCGATGGCGAGCGAGAAGCACACCAGCACGAACCGGGACTCGCCGATCCAGGCGAACGCGGCGTACAGCACCATCGCCGAGCAGCCGCCGACCAGGGCGAGCGCCGTCTCCAGTACGCCGAATCCGACCGCGGCCCGGCAGCGCAGCCGCTTGGCGAGGAGCGAGCCGATGCCCATCGCGAAGACCATCACCGACAGCACGACGGACGCCTGGGTGACGGAGTCGCCGATCAAATACGAAGCGAGCGCGACCAGTTCGAGCTCGTACACCAGTCCGCAGGCGGCGCAGACGAAGACGGCCGTGAGCACCAGATACCGGCCGGCGTCGGGGCGCACGGGCAGCCGCACCGCACACGGGGGCGGTGAGGTGGGCGGCCGATCGATCATGTTTGTAACGCTACGTCACGGGTTGCGTGCAGCCTGTCACCCACAAGGGTTCAACTAGAGCGTGGCAGGCATACGGGCACCGACCCGCGTACGGGTGACAACAAGACGGCCCTCCTGCGGATAGGCGTGCCATGTGCGCCAGCGCACCTGGCCTTCGAGCCGCTGCGCCAGCATCGCCGTGAACGCGTGCGGCGAACCGGGAAAGGTGCCGGCCAGTCCCTGGGGGTGATCGGCGACCAGCGCGAGGAGTTCCTGCGCGCGCCCCGCGAAGGAGCCGTTCGAGAGTGTCTCGACGCGGGCCGCGAACTCGTACTCCCAGTCGCCGAGCCGCTTGGCGACCCCGAGGGGCAGCGGGGTGCTGCTGCCGGGCATGCAGGCGACGGTCTCGGAGCAGCTTCCCTGCTTCTCCTCGAGGAGCACCTGGTGCGAGGCGCCCAGCAGCCTCAACTGGAGCTTCGCTCCGGACAGTTCGAGGTCGAGGACAGCGAGGGCGGGCAGCGGCTCCCGGCCCAGCGCCCAGGCGAGGTCGTCGGCGCGGGTGTCGGTGTACGCGGTATGGAGGATCGTGAGCATGGGTCGGCTCCGCAAAACACGCTTCGGCGGGTGGACACGTGGACCGGGGGCGCCCCTGAGGGGGAGTTGAAGAAGATCCGGGGGAGCGCCTGCTCGGGTCCACATCAGGTCCGAGGGCTGGATGGTTCCAACAGGTTCCGACAGCGAGGGAATCATGAAGTAAGCGGCGCCCACAGCATTTTTACCCAACTTGCAAGGGTTTCCATCCCCCCGGGGGCCTCACGGTTCAATTGTTCAACTGAGAACGGCCACTAAGGCCACCCGGCCAACATCAACAGAAAGGCACCCGGCGGGAGTTCGCTCCGCCGAGTGCCTTTCAGTGGTCGCGGACCAGCTGCCCCGTGTCAGCTGCCTCCGCCACCGCATCCCCCGCCGCCCCCGCACGACGAGCCCCCGCCGCAGGACGAACCGCCCCCGCAGGAGGAGCCGCCCGAGTCACCGCCACCGGCCCACCAGCTGCCGCTGCCCCCCGAGGCACTGCTCCGGCGCCGCCCCCTGCCGCTCCCGCCCTTCTTGGAACCGGCGGCCATCGCGACGATCACGACAAAGACGAACCCGATGATCAGTATCCCGATGAAGGTTGTCACTGCACTCACCGTCCTTCCATTCCCCCGAAGCGAGCCCCCCGCGTCGTTGCGTGACCGCTTCTTGCGTGTGAGGGGGATGCCCCTGGCCCCACAGACCCAAAGCTGACTTGAGCAACTCCAGAGCTTCGGCACAGGATGGCGACCATGACTGCACGCGATGCGGGACCACGACCGCTGCTCAACCGCCGGCTGGCCGAATTCGGCACGACGATCTTCGCGGAGATGTCGGCGCTGGCCGTCGCGACCGGCTCGATCAACCTCGGCCAGGGCTTCCCCGACACGGACGGCCCCGAGGAGATCAGGGAGGCGGCGGTACGGGCGCTGCGTGACGGCCGCGGCAATCAGTACCCGCCCGGCCCCGGCGTCCCCGAGCTGCGCACAGCGATCGCCGACCACCAGCGCATCCGCTACTCCCTGTCGTACGACCCGGACACGGAGGTGCTGGTCACCACGGGTGCGACCGAGGCGATCGCGGCCTCGCTGCTGGCCCTGGTGGAGCCCGGCGACGAGGTGATCGCGCTGGAGCCCTACTACGACTCGTACGCCGCGTGCATCGCGATGGCGGGCGGGAGCCGGGTGCCGGTGACGCTCCGGCCGCGGGACGGCTCGTACCACCTCGACCTGGACGAACTGCGGGACGCGGTCACCGACCGGACGCGGCTGATCCTGCTCAACACCCCGCACAATCCGACCGGCACAGTGCTCACGCGCGAGGAGCTCGCCGCGATCGCGACACTCGCCGTCGAGCGCGATCTGCTGGTCGTCACCGACGAGGTCTACGAGCATCTGGTCTTCGACGGCGAGCATGTGCCGATCGCGTCCTTCCCCGGGATGCGGGAGCGCACGGTCAGCATCTCCTCGGCGGGCAAGACCTTCTCCTTCACGGGATGGAAGGTCGGCTGGCTGACGGCGTCGCCGGAGCTGGTGACTGCGGTCCGCTCGGCCAAGCAGTTCCTCACCTACGTGTCGGCGGGCCCGTTCCAGTACGCGGTCGCCGAGGCGCTGCGGCTGCCCGAGACGTACTTCGAGGGGCTGCGCGACGATCTGCGTGCCAAGCGCGATCTGCTCAGCGCGGGACTCGCGGACGCCGGGTTCGAGGTCTACCGCCCGGCCGGGACGTACTTCGTCACCACCGACATCCGCTCGCTGGGCGAGTCCGACGGCTTCGCCTTCTGCCGCTCGCTGCCGGAGCGGTGCGGGGTCGTGGCGATCCCGAACGCGGTCTTCTACGACCACCGCGAACAGGGCGCGCCCTTCGTACGGTTCGCCTTCTGCAAGCGCCAGGCGGTCCTGGAAGAGGCCGTGACCCGGCTCAAGGCGCTCGCTCGCTAGCGGCTGAGGCCGCGGCTGTCACGGCCGACACGCGCCCCTTCAGCCGACCGGGTAGGAACCGGCCCCTTCGGCTGGTCAGCGCTCGCGTGCGCGGGCTTGGCCGCTCATGGTCGGGTTGACCGACTTGTGTGCGCGCCCGGAGGTGCCCCCTGACCGCCCAGACATTCGACAGCGCAGCGGCGGCGGGTGCCCGGCCCGTTCCCCGCTGGCGTGCCGCACTGCTGCGGGCCGCCCCCGCACTCGGGCTGTTCGCGGCAGCACGACTCACCGGGCTGCTGGTGATGGCGGGCTGGGCCTGGCACATCGGGCGCTCGCCGCGGGCGATCCTCTCCCGGGCCTGGGACTCCGACTGGTACATGCTGATCGCCGAGCACGGCTACGGCCGCACGCTGTACTGGCCGGACGGCTCGGTCCAGAGCGATCTGGCGTTCTTCCCGCTCTACCCGGCGCAGCTGCGCGCGGTGACGGCCGTACTGCCGGTGACCAGCGGGACGGCCGGGCTGCTGATCTCCTGGAGTGCGGCGGCCGCGGCCGCCTGGGGCATCTACGCGGTCGTGGAGCGGCTGCACGGACGGCGGACCGCGACCGCGGTGGTGCTGCTGTGGGGGCTGCTGCCGCACTCGATCGTGCTGTCCATGGCGTACACCGAGCCGGTGCTCACCGCCTTCGCCGCCTGGTCGCTGTACGCGCTGCACACCCATCGGTGGCTGTGGGCGGGCGTACTGGCGAGCCTCGCCGGTCTTTCGCGGCCCAATGGGATCGCGGTGGCCGCGGCGGTGCTCGCGGTGGCGGTGAACGAGCTGGTCACGGCATACCGGAGGCGCGAGCGTCTGCGCCCGTGGCGGCTGCGGACGTACTGGCGGATCTGGACGGGCGCCGCCCTGGCGCCGCTCGGCTGGTGCGGCTATGTCCTCAGCGTCGGCTTCCGCGCGGGCGATCCGCTGGGCGGCTACTTCGCCGTGCAGCGCGGCTGGACCTCGCGGTTCGACTTCGGGATCGGGGCGCTGAAGGTGGTGCGGGACATCGTGGAGCGGCCCTCGCTGCTCCCGATCCAGATGTCGCTGCTGGTGGTCGCCGGGTCGGTGCTGCTGTTCGTACTGTTCGCGCTGGAGCGGCCGCCGGCGGCGCTGCTGGTGTACACCGCGGTGCTGTTGCTGATCACGGTCGGCGGCTCCGGCTTCTTCGAGTCCAAGCCGCGTTTTCTGCTGCCGGCCTTCCCGCTGCTGCTGCCGCTTGCCCTCGCGCTGACAAAAGCCCGGCCCAGGGCGGCGGTCGTGGTGACCGTCGCGCTGGCCGGGCTGTCGTTCGCCTACGGGACATACCTGCTGACGCTGTCCCCGATCGCTCTCTAGAGGAGCGCTCCGGGCAGCGCGGGCGCCGCCGAGCGGATCAGGCGTCGTCGGCGGGCTTCTCGTCGGCCGTCTCCAGGCCGAGCTGCTCCGCGAGCCACTTGTCGAACTCGATGGCCGCGCGGACCCAGCTGACCGTCGACGAGACGAAGTGCTCCAGGCTGACGCCCGTGCCGATCAGCATCTGGGCCTCGCCGATGAGGCGGATGGTGGGGCCGTCCTCCTCCTCGTCGTGGAGATGGGTGTAGACCTTCGGCCACAGGGTGCGGCGGTTCCAGTCGTCGACCGCGTCGAGGAGCTTCGGCTTGTCCTCGACGGTGTGCGGACGGTCGTAGAAGGTCCGCACCGAGAAGACCTGCTGGTCGGCCTCGCCGCGGAACATGAAGTACGTACGGAATTCCTCCCACGGCGCCGCGAGGTCACCCTCGTCGTCGACGACGTACTTCAGTTCCATCTGGTCGAGGAGTTGCTTGACCAGGTCCTGGTCGGGAACGACGGGCCCCGCCGGTCCTGCGGCCTGAGGCTGGGGCTGGCCCCCGAAATTCGGAATCGAGGACGGATCGATGGTCACCGTGGATTTCCCTTCGTACGGTTCCCGCCATCCTCCCCCATGTCGGGCGGGGGCTGGCAACCCCCACCCGACGGGTCTGCTCGTGGCTTGAGGTCCTGCCCGGTCTTCCCGGTGATCAGAGGCTCTTCCCGGTGGCCGGTCCCACGATCAGCTCGTCGCCGAAACGGTCGACCTTGACCGTGTCGCCGTCCGTGACCTCGCCCGCGAGGATCTCCTTCGCGAGCCGGTCGCCGATCGCGGTCTGCACGAGACGGCGCAGCGGCCGCGCGCCGTACGCCGGGTCCATGCCCTCGTCGGCCAGCCACTCCAGCGCCGCCGGAGTGACCTCCAGCGTGAGCCGCCGCTCGGCGAGACGCTTGGCGAGCCGGCCGATCTGGAGCTTCGCGATATGCGCCAGCTCGTCCTTGGACAGGGCCGTGAAGACCACCAGGTCGTCGAGCCGATTGAGGAACTCCGGCTTGAAGGAGGCCCGAACGACCTCCAGGACCTGCTGCTTCTTCTCCTCGTCGCTGGTGAGCGGCTCCACCAGATACTGGCTTCCGAGGTTGGAGGTCAGGATCAGGATGGTGTTGCGGAAGTCCACCGTCCGTCCCTGGCCGTCGGTCAGCCGCCCGTCGTCGAGTACCTGCAGCAGGATGTCGAAGACCTCGGGGTGCGCCTTCTCCACCTCGTCGAGCAGGACGACGGAGTACGGGCGCCTGCGGACGGCCTCGGTGAGCTGGCCGCCCTCCTCGTAGCCGACGTACCCCGGCGGGGCTCCGACGAGCCGGGCGACGGAGTGCTTCTCGCCGTACTCCGACATGTCGATACGGACCATGGCCCGCTCGTCGTCGAAGAGGAAGTCCGCGAGCGCCTTGGCCAGTTCCGTCTTGCCGACACCGGTCGGGCCGAGGAAGAGGAACGAGCCGGTGGGCCGGTCGGGGTCGGCGATCCCGGCGCGTGTCCTGCGTACCGCGTCGGACACCGCCTGGACGGCCTCGCTCTGGCCGATCAGCCGCCTGCCCAGCTCCTGTTCCATCCGCAGCAGCTTCTGCGTCTCGCCCTCGAGCAGCCGCCCGGCCGGAATACCGGTCCACGAGCCCACCACATCGGCGATGTCGTCGGGGCCGACCTCGTCCTTGACCATGGTGTCCTTGGCGGCTTCCTGCTCCGCCTCGGACGCCTCCTCCAGCTCACGCTCCAGCGTGGGGATCTCCCCGTACAGCAGCTTGGAAGCGGTGTCGAAGTCGCCGTCGCGCTGGGCCCGTTCGGCCTGGCCGCGCAGCTCGTCGAGCTTCTCCTTCAGCTCACCGACGCGGTTGAGGCCTTCCTTCTCCTTCTCCCAGCGCGCCGTAAGACCGCGCAGCTCCTCCTCCTTGTCGGCGAGGTCGCGGCGCAGCTTCTCCAGGCGCTGCTTGGAGCCGGGGTCGGTCTCGTTCTTGAGCGCGAGCTCCTCCATCCTCAGCCGGTCGACGGCGCGCTGCAGCTCGTCGATCTCGACCGGCGAGGAGTCGATCTCCATCCGCAGCCGGGACGCGGCCTCGTCGACGAGGTCGATGGCCTTGTCGGGCAGGAAGCGCGAGGTGATGTACCGGTCGGAGAGTGTCGCGGCGGCGACCAGCGCGCTGTCCGCGATCTGCACCTTGTGGTGGGCCTCGTAACGGCCCTTGAGCCCGCGCAGGATCGCGATCGTGTCCTCGACGGTCGGCTCGTCGACCAGCACCTGCTGGAAGCGCCGCTCCAGCGCCGCGTCCTTCTCGATCCGCTCGCGGTACTCGTCGAGCGTGGTGGCGCCGACCATGCGCAGCTCGCCGCGCGCCAGCATCGGCTTGAGCATGTTGCCCGCGTCCATGGACGAGTCGCCGCCGGCGCCCGCGCCCACGACGGTGTGCAGCTCGTCGATGAAGGTGATGATCTGGCCGTCGCTCTCCTTGATCTCGGAAAGGACGGTCTTCAGCCGTTCCTCGAATTCACCGCGGTACTTCGCACCTGCGACCATCGCGCCGAGGTCGAGCGAGACGAGCCGCTTGTTCTTGAGGGACTCGGGGACGTCGCCCTTGACGATGCGCTGGGCGAGCCCCTCGACGACGGCGGTCTTGCCGACGCCGGGCTCACCGATCAGCACTGGGTTGTTCTTGGTGCGCCGGGACAGCACCTGCACGACCCGGCGGATCTCCTGGTCCCGGCCGATGACCGGGTCGAGCTTGCCCTCGCGGGCCGCGGCGGTGAAGTCCGTACCGAACTTCTCCAGTGCCTTGTACTGCCCCTCAGGGTCGGGTGTGGTCACCCGGCGCCCTCCCCTTACCGTCTCGAACGCGTCCAGCAGCTTCTTCGCCGTGGCCCCCTGCTGGGCCAGCACCTCTCCGGCCTGGCCGCCCTTGGCGGCGATGCCGATGAGCAGGTGCTCGGTGGACAGGTAGTCGTCCCCGAGCTCCTTGGCCCGCTGAGCGGCGTCTGCGATGACCGCCAGCAACTCCCTGTTGGGCTGGGGCGGTGCGACGGTGGATCCGGTCACGCTGGGCTGGGCCGCGAGCACCCGCTCGGCCCCGGCGCGCACGGCCACCTGGTCCGCCTCGACAGCGGCCAGCAGGTCGATGATGTTCTCGTTGTCCTCGCCCGCGAGCAGGGCGAGCAGCAGATGCGCGGGGGTCAGATCGGCATGCCCGGCGGACACCGCCCGACTGGTGGCAGCGTTGATCGCATCCCGGCTCTTGTTGGTCAGCTCGGCATCCACGTCCGGTCTCTCCTCTCGCTGGGCTCATCCCAACACTGACTCATTCAACCTGCACAAAGTTGAGTCTATTTCACTCAACCTAGTGAACGGAAGTCGCCGCCGGTAGGTTCCGGGCATGGCCATCGACCCGCGCAACCCCGACGCGTCCTACCTCAGCTTCTGGCGTGAGTACCACATGAGCACACTGACGACCCCGCGCCAGGACGGCACCCCTCACGTCGTCGCGGTCGGCGTCACGTACGACCCGGAGGGCGGATTCGCCCGCGTCATCACCAACAAGCACAGCCACAAGGTCGCCAACATCCTGGCCGCCGGCCCGGACGGGGCGCCGGTCGCGGTCTGTCAGGTCGACAAGGGGCGCTGGGCGACCCTGGAGGGCCGCGCGAGGGTCCGTACGGAGCCAGAGCTCATCGCGGACGCGGTGGAGCGTTACGCGGAGCGCTACGGCCGCACGCCGGCCCCGAATCCGGACCGGGTGCTGATCGAGATCGCCCTGACGCGGGCAATGGGCAGGGCGTAGGCCGGCTCACGTACTACTGGGCTCCCGTGCGGTACTCCCGCACTGGGATCCGTACGGGAAAAGCACAGCGGCGCCATCGCGTTTCAGGTCCACGATGGCGCCGCTGTGTGGGGGAAGCGCCTGAGCGATTTACAACGACGGGGGAACCGCTCAGGCACTGCGGGGGGTGGCGGTGGTGGTGTCGGGCTCGACCAGCTGGTGATCGCGTTGGTCGAGATTGACAAAAATCATGCCGTACCGGATGGCACAGCGGACGGGCTGCGGAGCTCCACGGGGCCGGCGAAGGCACCGATACGCACGGACGTCTTCGTCCTCCTCGCGCGCCACGACAATCGGCTCTCCGAACAGGGTGACCATCAACGAGTCGCCACGGTGGGGGATTGCCGTGACGAGGTCGATGAAATGCCACCCCGATCGATAAGCCGTAGCCATCTCACGCCGGAAGACCCGGTCGTCCGGTGGAACGGTCATGCGTCCGTGCGGGCCGGAGCGACACCCCAGGAGGGCTCACCGGGCTCACCCGCGGCGTCAGCCGGAGCGACACCCCATGAAGGCTCACCGGGAGTACCCGACGCGTCTGCCGGAGCGACGACGCCCCAGGAGGGCTCACCGGGCGTTCCCGCCACAGCATCCGCGGGGACGAAGCCCCACGACGGTTCACCAGGAGCTGCCGTCACCGCGCCGGCGGGAGAGCTGCCCCAGGAGGGCTCACCGGAGGCCACCGCACCGAGCGCGGCCGCCGCTATGGCAAGAGCACAAAGAGCACGTAGCGTCCTAGACATGGGTGATCTCCACCTCTTTTGATCATTCCTCCTCCCCCGCGCATAAGACGATGTCTCACTCCGAACGCTTGCACCAGCGACGGCAGGCATCATGTTCCTGTAATGCAGGAGCCTGAGGGGGTGCATATGCCATCTAATGAGGGCGAAACGGGACACCCTCACGCAGACGGCGAGCTGTGCGAGGCGGGGAAAAATCTCTACATCACCGCACTGCGCACCGGACGTATAGCCCGGTCAGAGGCGGAATCAACACCCTGCCTCTTCGATCTCGCCCTGCTGCACCCGGATCCCGACGACGCTCAGTGGCTCCGACCGGTCCCGCCGACCACTGCGCTGACACAGCTGATACACCCCATCGAGCGGGAGATCCAAGAGCGCAGACGACGAACTGTCGCTCTGACCGATGCTCTTGAGCCATTCATGGCGTTCACCGCTCAGAACTCCACCGTCCCACAAGGAATAACCGTCCTCGAGGGCCTCAACCGCATCAACACAACCCTCGACCAAGTCACCGCAGACTGCACCGAGGAGCTTCTCACGGTCCAGCCCGGCAGCGGGCGACAGCCGCACATCCTGGAGAAGGCGCTGCGCCGCGTGGAGCCGCTCATCGACCGGGGCGTCCGTATGCGCACGCTCTACCAGCACACGGCCCGCCACCACCCCGCCACGCTCGCCTACATGGAACAGGTCGGACCGTCCGGTGTGGAGGTGCGCACGCTGGAAGAGATCATCGACCGGCTGATCATCGTCGACCGGAGAGTGGCCTTCATTCCGGCGAGCAGCGACCGTCTTTCCGCCCTGGAACTGCGACACAAGGGCATCGTGGAGTATCTGGTCGGCGTCTTCGAGCAGTTCTGGCTGCACGGCATCCCGTGGGAGGAGCCGATCTCGTACGGCCCGGACCTGGACGGCATCACCGGCATCCAGCGCTCGATCGCGAAACTCCTGGTCGAAGGGCATGTGGACGAGGCCATCGCCCGCCGGCTCGGGATGAATGTCCGCACCTGCCGGGCCCATATCGCCAAGCTGGGCTCGTCGTTGGGCAGCGGCAGCCGGACCCAGCTGGGCTATCTGATCGCGCAGTCGGGGATCCTGGAACACGAGTCCTGAACGTGACCGAAACCCATACGCCGAGGTCCTGTCCGGTCGATCCGGCCTGATCGACCGGACAGGACCGAAGGGGCCGGAGAGCAACTCACGTCGCTCTCCGGCCCCTTCGGTCTTTCACATGTCCTATTCGGAGCGCTTGGGACGCCAGACCACCAGCGCGCTCGCCTGCTGCACATCCTGATACGGCACGAGATCGCGCCGGTAGGAGGCATGCACCTGGGCCTCGCGCTGCTGCATCGCCGCCGCGGCTCCGTCGACCGCGGCCGACAGCTCGGCAACCCTTTGCTGAAGCGCCGCGACCTGGTTCTCCAGTTCGATGATGCGCTTGATTCCGGCCAGGTTGATGCCCTCGTCCTGCGACAACTGCTGGACGGTGCGCAGCAGTTCGATGTCACGGGCGCTGTAGCGCCGGCCCCGGCCCGCGGTGCGGCCGGGGGAGACGAGACCAAGCCGGTCGTACTGCCGCAACGTCTGCGGATGCAGGCCCGAGAGCTGGGCCGCCACCGAAATGACGTACACCGGCGACTCTTCGGTCAGTTCGTAGGGGTTGCGGCGACGACCGTCCATCTCATGCTCCCTTCGCGGCCTGGAACAGCTCGGCCCGCGGGTCCTCGTCCGCGGTGGCTTCGCGGTAGGCCTCCAGCGCTTCCTTCGCCTTGTCGCTGAGCTCCTTGGGGACCGCGACCTCGACGGTGACCAGGAGGTCTCCGCGGGTGCCGTCCTTGCGGACCGCCCCCTTGCCGCGGGCCCGCATCGTACGGCCGTTGGGCGTCCCCGGGGGCACCTTCAGCGTGACCGGCGGACCGCCGAGCGTCGGCACCTTCACCTCGCCGCCGAGGGCCGCCTCCGCGAAGGTGACGGGCACGGAGACCGTGAGGTTGTCGCCCTTGCGTCCGAAGACGGGGTGGGCGTCGACATGCACGACGACGTACAAGTCGCCGGCCGGGCCGCCCCGTTCGCCCGGTGCGCCCTTGCCGCGCAGCCGGATCCGCTGGCCGTCGGAGACGCCCGCCGGGATCCTGACCTGCATGGTGCGCGAGGAGCGGGCACGCCCGCTGCCCTTGCAGACGTCGCAGGGGTCCTGCGCGATCAGCCCGCGGCCCTTGCAGTCCACGCACGGGTCGGTGAGCGAGAAGGAGCCGCTGCCGCCGCGCGAGACCTGGCCGGTGCCGACACAGGTCGGGCACACACGAGGTGTGCCGTTCTTGTCGCCGGTGCCCGAACAGGCCTTGCACGCCGCCGAGCTGGACATCCGCAGCGGGACCGTGGCCCCGTCCACCGCCTCGGTGAAGCTGAGCGTCACCTCGGACTCGATGTCCTGGCCGCGGCGGGGCTGGGTACGCGTACCCGTGCCCGCGCCGCGGTTGAACAGCCCGCCGAACACATCACCGAGACCGCCGCCGAAGCCGCCGGCGCCCCCTTGCGTACCGCCCTGGGCGCCACCGAAGAGGTCGCCCAGGTCGAAGTTGAAGGAGCCGCCGGGGCCGCCCGCCCCACCCGGCCCGGCGCGGAAGCCGCCGTTGCCGAAGAGGGTGCGTGCCTCGTCGTACTCCTTGCGCCGCTTGGGGTCGCCGAGGATGTCATTGGCCTCGGAGATCTCCTTGAAGCGCTCCTCCGCCTTGGCATCGCCCTTGTTGGCGTCCGGGTGGAACTCGCGGGCGAGCTTCCGGTACGCCTTCTTGATCTCGGCTTCGGTTGCGTCCTTCGGGACGCCGAGAACTTTGTAGTAGTCCTTCTCGACGAAGTCCTTCGTGCTCATCGACGTCCCTCCTCTCGGACGATCGTTGCGTCAGCCCTCCTCCGGGCCACCGCTCTCCTCGTCGTTCGCCGTCTCTTCCTTCGAAGCTGCGGGTGCCGCGCCCGGCTGGGGCTCGGCCACCGCGACCCGCGCGGGCCTGATGGTCCGTTCGCCGATGCGATACCCCGGCTGCAGGACCGCGACGCACGTGGTCTCGGTGACATCCGGTGCGTACGAGTGCATCAGAGCCTCGTGGATCGTCGGGTCGAAGGGCTCGCCCTCCTTGCCGAACTGCTGCAGGCCCATCTTGGCTGCGGCCGTCTCGAGAGACTCGGCAACCGACTTGAACCCGCCCACCAGCTCCCCGTGATCACGGGCACGTCCGATGTCGTCGAGCACGGGCAGGAGCTCGGTCAGCAGAGACGCCGTGGCGATCTCCTTGACCGTGATCCGGTCGCGCTCCACACGACGGCGGTAGTTCTGGTACTCGGCCTGGAGCCGCTGGAGGTCCGCGGTGCGCTCGTTGAGCGCCGTACGCACCTGGTCCAGCTGAGCCGTCAGGCCTGCGATCTTTGCTGCTGCGTCCCCTGCTGCGGCCGCCGGGCCCTCCTTCTCGGAGGACTCGGCGGACGCGGCGGCGTCGTCAGAGGTGGCGCCGGAGGGGACGTCGGGCTTCTCGTCGAAGCCCGGGGTCTCCTCCGTCACGCGGCACCACCCTTCGCGTCCTTCTCGTCGTCCACGATCTCGGCGTCGACGACATCGTCCTCGGCCTTGGCCTGCTCGCCGGCCTGGGCGCCTTCGGCACCGGGGGCAGCGGCACCGTCGGGCGTGGCGTTGGCGTACATCGCCTGGCCGAGCTTCTGGCTGACCGCGGCGACCTTCTCGGTTGCCGTACGGATCTCGGCCGTGTCCTCGCCCTTGAGCTTCTCCTTCAGCTCGCCGAGCGCGGTCTCGACCTCGGTCTTGACCTCACCGGGGACCTTGTCCTCGTTGTCCTTGAGGAACTTCTCGGTCTGGTAGACGAGCTGCTCGCCCTGGTTACGGGACTCGGCGGCCTCGCGGCGGCGGTGGTCCTCGTCCGCGTACTGCTCGGCCTCCTGGCGCATCCGGTCGACCTCGTCCTTCGGCAGCGAGGAGCCGCCGGTGACGGTCATCTTCTGCTCCTTGCCCGTGCCCAGGTCCTTCGCGGTCACGTGCATGATGCCGTTGGCGTCGATGTCGAAGGCGACCTCGATCTGCGGGACCCCGCGCGGGGCCGGCGGCAGACCGGTCAGCTCGAACATCCCGAGCTTCTTGTTGTACGCCGCGATCTCGCGCTCGCCCTGGTAGACCTGGATCTGCACGGACGGCTGGTTGTCCTCGGCCGTCGTGAAGATCTCGGACCGCTTGGTCGGGATCGTGGTGTTGCGCTCGATGAGCTTGGTCATGATGCCGCCCTTGGTCTCGATACCGAGGGACAGCGGAGTCACGTCGAGGAGCAGGACGTCCTTGACCTCACCCTTCAGGACACCGGCCTGCAGGGCGGCGCCGATGGCGACGACCTCGTCCGGGTTCACACCCTTGTTGGCGTCCTGACCGCCGGTGAGCTCCTTGACGAGCTCGGCGACGGCGGGCATCCGGGTCGAGCCGCCGACCAGAACCACGTGGTCGATCTCGGACAGCTGGATGCCGGCGTCCTTGATGACGTTGTGGAACGGGGTCTTGCAGCGCTCGAGCAGGTCCGCGGTGAGCTGCTGGAACTGAGCCCGGGTGAGCTTCTCGTCCAGGTGCAGCGGACCCTCTGCGGAGGCCGTGATATACGGGAGGTTGATGTTCGTCTCGGTCGAGGACGACAGCTCGATCTTCGCCTTCTCCGCAGCCTCACGGAGACGCTGGAGAGCCATCTTGTCCTTGGACAGGTCGACGCCATGACCGTTGGCGAACTGCTTCACCAGGTAGTCGACGACGCGCTGGTCCCAGTCGTCACCACCGAGGTGGTTGTCACCGTTGGTGGCCTTCACCTCGACGACGCCGTCGCCGATCTCGAGCAGCGAGACGTCGAACGTGCCGCCACCGAGGTCGAAGACGAGAATGGTCTGGTCGTCCTTGTCGAGGCCGTAGGCCAGGGCGGCCGCAGTCGGCTCGTTGACAATACGCAGGACGTTCAGACCCGCGATCTCGCCGGCCTCCTTGGTGGCCTGGCGCTCGGAGTCGTTGAAGTACGCCGGGACGGTGATCACCGCGTCGGTGACCTTCTCGCCGAGGTAGGACTCCGCGTCGCGCTTCAGCTTCTGCAGGATGAAGGCGCTCATCTGCTGCGGGTTGAAGGTCTTCCCGTCGAGCTCGATCTTCCAGTCGGTGCCCATGTGGCGCTTGACCGACCGGATGGTCCTGTCGACGTTCGTGACTGCCTGACGCTTCGCAACCTCGCCGACCAGCACCTCACCGTTCTTCGCGAAGGCGACGACGGACGGCGTGGTCCTGGCACCCTCGGCGTTGGTGATGACGGTGGGCTCGCCGCCCTCCAGAACGCTGACGACGGAGTTAGTCGTGCCCAGGTCGATGCCGACCGCACGTGCCATTTCAATTCCTCCAGCTGACTTGAGTGGATCTGGCTCAAGGATGCATGACGGAGTCCAGGACGTCAACAGACCTGAGTCTGCCCGACTCAACTTTTATCCCGCACTTATCTTCACCCTGCTCCCGACCTGCGCCGGAAGTCCTCGCACGAGCGCGTGGCGGACCGAGCCCCAACACCCTTCGTCTGCCAGAGTCGTAGGCGCAAAACTGGTCAAGAGAAGCCAAAGGGCGTGCGTCCATGCCTGCGAAGCGAGCCATCGATCTGACGGTCAGCCTGATTCTGCTGCTGCTCCTGTCCCCCCTGCTGCTCGCCCTCAGCGCCGCCGTCGCTTCGACCACCCGCGGCTCGCTCCTGACCCGCCGGGAGCGAGCGGGCCTTCGCGGGGCCAGATTTGCGATGCTGTCGTTCCGTACGACACCGGGCTCACCCGTGGGACAGCTCGTGCGCCGCCACTTCCTGGACAATCTGCCCCAGCTGATCAATGTGGTGCGCGGCGACATGTCGCTCGTGGGCCCGCGGCCGCTGCGGCCCGGGCAAGCTCCCGTCGGCGCGGACCGCGCACGTCTGTGCGTACGCCCCGGAATCACCGGGCTGTGGCAGATCAGCGGCCGCTCCGAGCTCCCCTGGGAGGAAATGGGTGTGCTCGATCTGCATTATGTGGAGCAGCATTGGCTGGGACTGGATCTGTTGATCCTGGTCCGCACCCTGCCGACAGCGGTCGCCGGACGCCGCACGGCCGGTCCGGTCAGGCTTGCCTGAGCGACACAGATCACCGGCTGCGCGGCTACAGTGCGGCGGAATAAGTGGGTACTCTCAGCACGGACTGCATAAGTTACCGCTTAGTAGTCTCTAGAGATTCCCACCCTCGCAGGCCCGAGGAGCCCCGAAATGCAACTCGCCGCGATCATCGTGTCGCTGGTCCTGACCGTGGTCGGCGTTGCGCTCATCGCCCGAGCCGTCGCGCAGATCTACCGGTTCGTGAAGCTCGGTCAGCCGGTCCCGGCAGGCAGCCGCACCGACGACCCGAAGCAGCGCACGATCACCCTGGTCAAGGAGTTCCTCGGCCACACCCGGATGAACCGGTGGGGGATCGTGGGCTTCGCCCACTGGTTCGTCGCGATCGGCTTCCTCACGCTGCCGCCGACGCTGCTCCAGGCGTACGGACAGCTCTTCGAGGCCGACTGGGTGCTGCCCATCATCGGCGGCTGGCTGCCGTTCGAGATGTACATCGAATTCATCGGCATCATGACGGTCGTCGGCATCGTCGTGCTGATGGCGATCCGGCTGCTGAACCTGCCCTCCAGGGCCGGCCGCAAGTCGCGCTTCGCGGGCTCCAAGGCCTGGCAGGCGTACTTCGTCGAGTACGTCATCCTGACGATCGGCCTCGCGATCCTCGCCCTGCGCGGGCTCGAGGGCGCGATCCACCACGTCGGGGGCTACGATGCCTCGTACTTCGTCTCGTACCCCTTGGTCCTGGCCTTCAAGGGACTGAGCGTCTCCACGCTCCAGACGCTGATCTACTTCACCGCGATGATCAAGATCGGCACCTCGCTGATCTGGATGATCACGGTCTCGCTCAACACCAACATGGGTGTCGCGTGGCACCGCTTCCTCGGCTTCCCGAACATCTGGTTCAAGCGGAACGCCGACGGCTCCACCGCGCTGGGCGCCCTGCAGCCGATGACGAGCGGCGGCAAGGAGATCGACTTCGAGGACCCGGGCGAGGACGACGTCTTCGGCGTCTCCCAGGTCGAGCAGTTCTCCTGGAAGGGCATCCTCGACTTCTCCACGTGTACGGAGTGCGGCCGCTGCCAGTCGCAGTGCCCGGCCTGGAACACCGGAAAGCCGCTGTCCCCCAAGCTCCTGATCATGTCGCTGCGCGACCACGCGCACGCCAAGGCCCCGTACCTGCTGGCCGGCGGCGGCAAGACGATGGAGGGCGAGGAGAAGGCGTCCGAGGAGCAGCTGAAGGATGTACCTGCGTCAGCCCTCGCGGAGGCCGAACGCCCGCTGATCGGGACGCTGGAGGAGAACGGCGTCATCGACCCGGACGTGCTGTGGTCCTGCACCACCTGCGGTGCGTGCGTGGAGCAGTGCCCGGTCGACATCGAGCACATCGACCACATCGTCGACATGCGCCGCTACCAGGTGATGATCGAGTCCGCGTTCCCGTCCGAGGCGGGCACGATGCTCAAGAACCTGGAGAAGAAGGGCAACCCCTGGGGCCTTGCCAAGAAGCAGCGCGTCGAGTGGACCAAGGAGGTCGACTTCGAGGTCCCGATCGTCGGCAAGGACATCGAGGACCTGAGTGAGGTCGACTACCTGTACTGGGTCGGCTGCGCGGGCGCCCTGGAGGACCGGGCCAAGAAGACCACTAAGGCCTTCGCGGAGCTGCTGCACATCGCGGGCGTGAAGTTCGCGATCATGGGCGGCGACGAGAAGTGCACGGGTGACTCCGCCCGCCGCCTGGGCAACGAGCCGCTGTTCCAGCAGCTCGGCCAGGAGAACGTGGCCATGCTGAACATGGCGTACGGCGAGGACGACGAGGACGAGTCGACGAAGAAGCCCAAGTCGTCGAAGAAGATCGTCGCGACCTGCCCGCACTGCTTCAACACGATCGCGAACGAATACCCGCAGCTGGGCGGCGAGTTCGAGGTCATCCACCACACGCAGCTGCTCCAGCACCTCATCGACGAGGGCAAGCTGATCCCGGTGACGCCGGTCGAGGGTCTGATCACGTACCACGACCCCTGCTACCTGGGCCGCCACAACAAGGTCTACACGCCGCCGCGCGAGATCATGTCCGCCGTCCCCGGCCTGCGCCAGCAGGAGATGCACCGTCACAAGGAGCGCGGCTTCTGCTGTGGCGCCGGTGGCGCGCGCATGTGGATGGAGGAGCGGATCGGCAAGCGCATCAACACCGAGCGTGTGGACGAGGCGCTTTCGCTGAACCCCGATATCGTCTCGACGGCGTGCCCGTTCTGCCTCGTCATGCTGACGGACTCCGTCAACGGCAAGAAGAACGACGGCAAGGCGAAGGAGAGCCTGCAGGTCGTGGATGTCGCGCAGTTGCTGCTCGACTCGGTGAAGTCGCCTCCGGCCGAGCCCGCAGGTGAGCCGGAGCCGGAAGGTGCGCCGGAGCCAGAACCGGTGAAGTAGCGCGTACGTCTTCGGATACAACGGAAGCGGCCGGATCTGCCTCGGGGGCAGAACCGGCCGCTTCCGTATGTCAGTTGCTCAGTCCGATGCTGTGTCCGGTGCGTGTCAGTTGCCGCGGCGGTGCAGCATCGCGAAGCCAACGCCCGCGGCACCGGCCGCGGCCATGCCGCCGCCCGCCGGGAGGGCCAGGGCCGCGATGGCTCCGGTGGCGATGGCGGCGGTGCGTCGGGTGGCGCGCATGGAGTGCTCTCCCTGGTGAGCCGATGGCTGATCTGTCGTGTCTGTAGCACTTTGCTGCGGCGACATCCACGAAGCTACGGGTGCACTGTTTGCGTCACCCGTCGGGAATGTAACGACGCCCGGCAGAGCAGAGCGTAGACATGCATCCCCCCGTCTTCAACCAATTCGCAGCATTCCGTACCCGCATGGCTACTCATGGCTCTGCTCACCGGATAACCATTGGCCAGCGATCACGCCGTATCCATTGCCCTGCCGCGAGGGCCGAACGGCATCATGGGGCGGCTGAGTGCGCACGGTGCGGATGAGTACGAGCGAGACGGACGAGGTGGGTCGTGCGGACAGGAATGGCGGCAGCGGCGACGATGAGCGCGGCCTGCGCCTGCGCGGTGCTGCTGGCGGGCTGCACGAGCACCCCCGAGCCTGACAGGCCCGCCGCCGCCAAGAACGGCGACACCGCCCCGCTGTCCGGCCGGGCCACCGCCCTGCCCGTCCCTCGCGGCAAGGGCAGCCGCGTCCCCGCCGATTTCAACGGCGACGGCCACCGCGATCTCGTACTGAACGACCTGGTGAAGGCCCCGGGCGACAGCCACGGCGACGACGCGGGCATCGGTGTCGTCTACGGAGCGGCCGGCAGACGCGCCCTCGACCCGGCCGTACGCCGCCTCCTCACCCCGCGCGCCAACGCCGCACCGGTCGGGGGCGCCCTCCCCGCCGCCTTCGACGCCGAGGCCGCCTGCGACCTCGACAAGGACGGTTTCTCCGACCTGATCGTGGCCACCGACCCGCCGTACAACGGCATCGGCCGCCCACCCGTACCGCTCCAGCTCCTCTTCGGCTCCCCGGCCGGTCTCGCGGGCAAGGCGGTCGTCCTGCGCATCCCCGAGCAGGCCCGTTACGGAAACGAATGGCCCGACCACCCCGTCTGCGGCGACTTCGACGGCGACGGCTCCACCGACCTCGCGGTCACCGCCTCCGCGGGCCGGGTGAGCTTCCTGCGCGGCCCCTTCACCCGCACCGGCGCCCCGCGCGCCGCCACGGCCCCGGTCCAGGGCGGCGGCCCGGCCCTGTCCGCGCCCTCCCCCAAGCCCGACGCCAATGGCGACGGCTACGACGACCTGGTGGTCTCCGCCCGCGCCCCCGAGCCGGGCTCGGCGGCCAAGGGCAAACTGCTGCTCGGCGGCCCGGACGGCCCTGCCCGCGCGGGCGGCCGGTATGCCTTCACCGCCGTATCCATCCCGCCGGCCCCCGCTCTCCCGGCGGGTGAGACGAGCCCGGTGACCGAGGTTCTCCAGTACGCGGACTTCGACGGCGACAAGCGCGCCGACCTGGTGACTCGTACGCACAGGGGCGAGCGGGCGGACGTGGTGGCGCTGTACCCGGCATCGGCGCGGACGACGGCGCTGATCACCTTCAGCACATCGGTCTTCCTGCACTGAATCGGCCGCCGGAGCCACCCCCTGACGCCCCCTAGGGGATGTCACAGGTCGGCAGCAAAGGCCTGTGCGTTCCCCGAGCGCGGGCACCTCACTCTCCGGGACCAGGTACGTTCGATTACGTGGCTGGATTCAGGATCGGACGCGGCCGGGACAACCGCACGTCGCAGCAGCAGCAACCGCAGCAGGCACCGCCGCCGCCCTACCGGGGCGGGGGCGGCCGTGCGGCGCCGCCGTATGCGCAGCAGCAACAGCCGCCGCAGTGGCCCCAGGCGGGCGGCGGCTACCACCAACAGCAGCAGCCCCAGGGCCCGTACGGCGAACCGGAGTACTTCGGCGACCCGTACCAGCAGCAGCCCCAGCACGGTGACCCGTATGCCAACAACCCTGGCCACACCCAGGCGTTCAGCATCAACGAGGACCCGTACGGCGACGGCGCGACCTACCACGCGGGCACTGCCCCGGCGGCACCGGCCGGCCCGCGCCTGCACTGGAAGCAGCTGCTGGGCGGCATCGTGCTGCGCCCGGGCCCGACGTTCTGGCAGATGCGCGACCACGCCGTGTGGGGCCCGGCGCTGATCGTCACGTTCCTCTACGGCCTGCTCGCGCTCTTCGGCTTCGACAAGGCCCGCGAGGAGACCATCAACGCGACGATCTCCACGGCCATTCCGTACGTACTGACGACGGCGGTGGCATTCGTCATCGGCGGCCTGATCCTGGGCGTGGTGACCCACACCCTGGCCCGCCAGCTCGGCGGCGACGGCGCCTGGCAGCCGACGGTCGGCCTCTCCATGCTGATCATGTCCATCACGGACGCCCCGCGCCTGGTCTTCGCCCTCTTCCTGGGCGGGGAGAACTCCCTGGTCCAGGTGCTGGGCTGGGCGACGTGGCTGGCGGCGGGCGCGCTGTTCACGTCGATGGTGAGCAAGTCGCACGACCTGCCGTGGCCGAAGGCGCTGGGGGCGTCGGCGATCCAGCTGATCGCGCTGCTGTCGATCATCAAGCTGGGCACGATCTAGCGGGTACGCAGACATGGGAGGGCCCCGCCGGGAACCGGCGGGGCCCTCCCATGTCTGTTGGTCGTCGACCGGGTCAGGTCCGGTCAGGCGTCGAGAATCTGCCCGCTGCGCTGCACGACGGGCTTCTCAACGCTCCAGGGGTCCTTTACCAAATGACGGTAGTGGGCTCAGCATCCGTCATCGAGTTGCCGGTGCTGCGTTGGGCCCTACTCTGCGTCGGGTGACTGAGGGGGTTCCGGCGCTGCTGCCTCACCGCGGCCAACGGTCATCGACCAGCGCACCGCTGACGGAGCTTGGACGGAAACGGTGCCCTTGTTCTCCACACCCTTGACGCCGACCTGGTTGTAAGTGGTCGTCACTTCGCCGTCGACGCATTCCAGGGGGAAACCGACGTTCACTGGTTTCACGGTGACCTTGATCGTCCCCTTGCCTTGGCATCGCACCGCGACGATCAGAGCATCCCCCTGCTTTCCCTTGTCGAACTCAAGGCTGCGACTGCCTTGTGTCTCGGCCTGGCTGGCAGCGAGGGTCTCGGTTTTGTCCAGCTCAGGAGGTTGCGCCACGGAGGGCTGTGCGGAGCTGGCGGAGGCGGTGGATGCCGGCTCGGTGGGCTTGGGCGACTGAGGAGCTTTGCCCGCACCAGAACTGTCGGGCGAGCAGGCAAGGGCAAGAGGGAGCACGACTGCTGACAGAAGACTCAGCCTGGCGACGGGGCGGCGTGGCACTACTTGGTCTCCCAGATGGCCCAGCCGATACGGCGGGGCGTGTAGAGGGTCGCGGTCTCCTTGGCTCCCTTGGTGCAGTTAGCGTAGACGTACTGGTTGTAGCCCGCAGTCTTCAACCGGTAGACCCCGTACCGGGCGTGAGTAGTGTACTTGGACGGGGTGTCAACCGTGATTTTGTTGGGGGTGGGGCGGTCGACTCCACGGCTTTACCCACACTCCCCGATTCGGGTCCCGCGTCGAGCAAGACCAGGGGGCCACTCGGACACATTGCGGGCAGGGGTGAAGCCTGCCCGAGTAGCCGGCAAGCGTACGGCCCCCTGATCATGCCCGACCCCACACCGGGCAGGACACCGGCCAAGACCTTTCGAGGTCCGTGCTCATTGACCCTTCCTGGCCAATTGCCGTCAGGCGGGTGCATAGGGCCTGCTTGGTTTGGAGCAAGTTGTGCCGAAGAAGAAGAAGCCGACGACTGCGCAGCAGAAGGCCCGAGCTCTCGCCCGGTCGAATCCGGACCTCCCGTACTGCGTCGCTCTCAGGCAGGTCACTGCATCGCAGAGCCCAGGTTCAGCTTCCAGCAGGAGTGCGGCAAACCTGACCTTCACCGCAAGTCCTCAGCGGATGCTCGCCGAGGCCATGCGGCCGAAGCTGGACTTCCAGAAGGCTCTCGCGGAAGCCATGCGGCCGAAGCTGGACTTCCAGGCCCTTTCTGGGGTCAGGGTCGCTGAGGCCACGTCCCGTGCCGCATTCGCGCCAGATCGAGCGAGGGCTCACGGGGATCAGGGGTGACGGACAGTGTGCACGGTGTGAGCCAGCACTGACCGTCGCCCAACCTCGCTCCCATAGCGGTGCTCGGCGCCGCTGATGTACAGCAGCGGAGTACAGCAACCACCGTGACCAGAGACGGCTCCCGCCGGCCGCAGGCAGTCGCCCGAACAGCCGAGCAGACCCTCAGCGACCGCCCTGCCGATAGTTCGCATCGAGAGGATCAGTCCGTGCCACAACCGCGCCAGATCGGGCGGGGAGTCACGGGGAACTCCGGTGGCTGGCAGGGAAAGCAGCCCGCATCCGCCGAAGCCGTCATGCCGCAGGTCACGACCCAACTCGCCCCACCTCGCTCCTAAAGCCGGTGTCGCGCACCCGTCCCGCAGCCGATGTCCAGCACCTGACGCGCGTTGAACTCCTGCACGACACCAATGTGCGGATCCAGATCGCTGCGGTCGGAATCGAGCGGATCGTAGATCTCGGCCAGCCGCGGGTGACCGAAGATCTCGCCAGTCATACGGCCGAAGGTATACGGAGGACGCGTAAGGGGTGCCCTCCCCACCAGCGGAAGGGCACCCCCAAGGACGGTCAGCGGTGGTCGTAGCGGTCGTGGCCCCAGCGGTCGTCGCGGTCGTGGCCCCAGCGGTCGTCGCGGTCGCCGCGCCCGTGGTGGTGACCGTGGTCGTGACCGCGGTCGTGACCGCGGTCGTGGTCGTGACCGCGGTCGTGGTCGTGACCGCGGTCGTGGTCGTGACCGCGGTCGTGGTCGTGACCGCGGTCGTGACCGCGGTCGTGCTTGGCATGAGATACCACCGAAGGCGCGGTGGCGGCACTGGCGCCAGTGGCGCCGCCCAGCAGGACGGCGGCCGCAACGCCCAGCGCGGCGGCAAAACGGGAAACCCGCATTCCGTGCTCCTTTCACGGCAGGTGCCTGATGCGCCTGCCTGGGTCGGACACATCGATGTTCGCATCCGAAATACGCCGCTAAGTCTGAATCGCCACCAAAGGCACCTCATGTAACGAAAAATCGTTGGGCCGGGAACCGGCGCCCGGCGTGTCGGCGTCACGCGCGGACGCGTACGGGTGGCTTCCCTCGTCCACCAGGGTGAACTTGCACCTCACGATCCCGCCGAGCTCGCACTCCCCTGGCACCCGCATCTCCGCGAGTACCTCCACCAGCAGCAGCCCCCGCCCCGACTCCTCCCGCAGCCCCGGTCCAGCACAAGCGGGTAGGCATCAGCGCCCGTGGACTATCCGTGGACAGACGGCTGTCGAGTACGCAGAAGCGGCCCTGTGACCAGCAGCGACACCACAGGCCCAATGGGCCTCCGGAGCCGTGCGCAGAAGACGGCCCCAGACTGGGGGCATCGGAATCCAGAACAGCAATCTGCTGGCCAGAACGCCTCGCGCCCTCCACGATGGCTTGCATGGACCGGTTGCAGGACAGTGCCTGGCAGTACGTGGCAGAGGTACTCCACTCCGAGGATCTTCCGATGCTCGCTGCGCACGCGCTCGTTGATGGTCACGACTCTCCTGCCCTGCGTGAGCTGGCTGGCCTGCCGCGCCGGAGTGATGCGACTGAGGTCCGCGAGCTGTACGTCCAGGCCCTGGGTGACTCGACGTGCCTCTTCCTGACGAGGAGACGGCCGGCCGACGTCTCCTCGTGAGCCTCGCGTTCGGTCTCGTGCAAGGTGGGCTCAGTCCCAAGGAAGTGGCCGACCGGCTCTCGATGACGGTCGCGGCTCACACTCAGGAGGAGACGCAGTTCCTCTCCATCGCAGCGGAGTACAGCGAATGGATCGGACCGGACGATCTCCCGGCATGGGAACACGGTCTACGAGCCGCAGCCCAGTTGTTGGCAGCTTCTACCGACCTTGGTCCCGGCATTCGCGTACCAGTTTTGCGACACTACTGACCCTCTGGCCTCGGCGCGCTCTCGTGCCAGATCCGTGCCAGAACGAGCGGTCAATCACGGACACTCGGAGCCCGTAGCGGGGCGAACGCCCGTCGGCAGCCTCGACATCGTGGCACGCACGACGACCAGCGAGGACGTATCTACGCGTGGCGCCAGGCTTACAAAGCAGTGGTCCACAGTCGGGGGGCAGGCGGGACAGGGTGGCCAGCTCTTTCTAGGGTGCACTGACGAAAAACATACTTTCGGTGCAGAACGCAGGCGAGAATCTCGTCAGCCTCTTCATCGAGCCGTACGGCGAAGACTACTGGTTGCAGCCTGGGGAAGGCTTCACCGTCGCACCCGCTGCCGACGGAGTCGATGTCCAGTTCTCCGTCGTCGTCGCGGCTGACCACATCACCGTTTGGCTATATGAGGACGGTGATCCCTGCAAGGTGATCCTCGACGATGAGGTGGTTGACGAAGGTGGCACGGCGCTGGAGTGCGGGCACCAACGGCCGACCGACTCCAGAGGAGAGCCGCAGGTCAGAGGGCTTCCCTCGACGGAGTGATCGGCTCGCCAGACTTACGTACTACAGGCAAGACACTCCAGGGGAAGTTGATCCACTCGTCGGTGCGCTTCCAGACGTACTCGCACTTCACGAGGGAGTGCGACTTCTCGTAGATGACGGCACTGCGCACCTCGGCCACGTGGTCGACGCAGAAGTCGTGCACGAGCTTGAGCGTCTTGCCTGTGTCGGCGACGTCGTCGGCGATGAGGACTTTCTTGTCCGAGAAGTCGATGGCGTTGGGCACCGGCGCGAGCATGACCGGCATCTCGAGCGTGGTCCCGACTCCCGTATAGAACTCCACGTTCACCAGGTGGATGTTCTTGCAGTCGAGGGCGTACGCGAGACCGCCGGCGACGAAGACCCCTCCGCGCGCGATGGAGAGCACGATGTCCGGCTCGTACCCGTCGTCGGCGATGGTCTGTGCGAGCTGGCGGATCGCACCGCCGAACTTCTCGTACGTCAGGTTCTCTCGTACATCAGTCACGGCTCACACCTGCGACCGGTGGAAGTTCTGATACGACCGAGACGCGGTCGGTCCCCGCTGCCCCTGGTAGCGCGACCCGTAGCGCTCGCTCCCGTACGGGAATTCGGCCGGCGTGCTCAGCCGGAACATGCACAGCTGGCCGATCTTCATCCCCGGCCACAGCTTGATCGGCAGCGTCGCGAGATTGGAGAGCTCGAGCGTGACGTGCCCGGAGAACCCGGGGTCGATGAAGCCGGCGGTCGAGTGCGTGACCAGACCGAGGCGCCCGAGAGAGCTCTTCCCCTCCAGCCGCGAGGCGAGGTCGTCCGGCAGCGAGATGACCTCGTACGTCGAGGCGAGCACGAACTCCCCGGGGTGCAGGATGAACGGCTCATCGCCCTCCGGCTCGACCAGCCTCGTCAGATCGGCCTGCTCGACGGCGGGGTCGATGTGCGGATAGCGGTGGTTCTCGAACACCCGGAAGTAGCGGTCGAGCCGCACATCGATGCTCGAGGGCTGCACCATGGATTCGTCGTACGGGTCGATGCGGACCCGCCCGGCGTCGATCTCGGCCCGGATGTCCTTGTCTGAGAGAAGCACGCCCTGAGGATACGCAGAGCGCACGGGCCCACCCCAATCGGACAGCCCCGCGCGCTCCTCTCCGTGCCCTCTCCCCTACATTCCGCCGTCTTCGGCTACTGCTTGGCCGGCTCCACGGGCACGGCATTCCGAAGCCGCGCACAACGCGGACACCGGATGAGCCGCCCTGGCCCGATCCGATCGGCGCCGAGCTGCTGCATCGGGAACGAAGCGGTACTGAAGACGTGCCCTTCGGCACAGCGGACGACGGTGCGCTCCATCAAGTCCATCGGGTCCCTTCCCCAACGAAATGCGGACGAACGACCACATTAGGGGATGAACAGGACGGGCCGCGCGCGGCACTCCGCCTTTCAACATTACGCCTCAACTCCCGCGCCCCGCAGCCGCATCCGGCCTTGGAGCGGGCCCGGAATCAGGGCCCCGGACAGCGCAAAGGCCCCGCGGCGAAATACACCGGGGGCCAGCGATGGGGTACAGTGTGCGACGATGCGGTGCCGATCACAGGCCGCTGCGCGGGTGTAGTTTAATGGTAGAACATGAGCTTCCCAAGCTCAGAGCGCGGGTTCGATTCCCGTCACCCGCTCCACGCAAAAGCCCCAGGCCAAGAGCCCGGGGCTTCTTTGTTGTCTAGACCGGATCAGGCGTCTCGTGCCCGTTCCGTGCCCGATGACTGATCGCCGGGCACGCTGGCAGCTTTCTCGCGCTCAGCACGGACACGGGTGTCGATCCCGCTGGCAACCTCGCGCTGCCGCTCCAAGTTCGAGTGCTGATAGATCAGCGCGGCCCGCTCGGAGGACTGCCCGGCGCGGACCATCGTGTCCTTGAGGGTGGCACCCGACTGCGTCGAGAGCGTGTGTCCGGTGTGACGGAGGTCGTAGAAGCGAAAGTGCCCCGGCAGCCCGACCTTGGCCCGAGCCTTCCGCCACTTCCGCCCGAACGTAGAGCGTCGGAACGGCTTGCCTCGCTCCCCCACGAACAGCAGTCCGTCCGGCTTCTTCTCCGCGTACCAGGCGAGATGGCGCTTGAGGTCCTTCTCCAGAAAGGCCGGCAGGACGAGGAACCGCTTGCCCGCATCGGACTTCGTGTCACCCGGCGCCCGCCGACCGGTGGTGAGTTCGGGCTCAGCCGTCCGCACCCAGATGCCCACGTTCTCCAGGTCGACGTCATGGCGGCGCATCGCGGCCTGTTCCTCCGGCCGTGGCGGTCGTGGTGGGTGCCGATCTGGATGGGGCCGATCCGGTCGACGTCCCAGAAGCGATTGCGGGGCATGGGGTCACCTCCTCTCAGGCGAGTTGGGCGGCGATGGCGTCGGCCATCGGAGCGGGCACGCCGAGCCGGGCGCGCAGGGTGTCGGCGTCGATGTGTCGGCCGGTCGCCGCGCGGTGCGAGTCGGCGAGCTTCCGCGCGTGGGTGACCATGGCGGGCGGTACGCCCGGTGCTGCAGGCAGTGCCGGGGCCGAGACGCTCGGGCTCAGCGAGTTGCTCGCGTGCGACTTCGGGTTCGGTGTCGACGGGTTCGAGCGGCGCAGGTTCCGGATGCTTGGGCCCGGGAGAGTGCACGAGGAGCGTGCCGCCGAGGAACGCGAGTGCCGGCCACCCGGCGACGAGGATGCGCAGCCAGTCGGGCACATCGTTCAGGTCGAGCAGCCCGGCCGTAGCGACGTTCGCCCCGAGTGAGGCAGCGAGCGCCACCGCGAACCAGGACCATGCGCCGCATCGCGGTGCGCCGGAGTCCCGCAGGGTCCGGAGCCGACGCCAGGCGGCGACGAGCAGCAGATCCACGGAGACCGGGTAGGCCTACGCCTTCCACCCGCTCTGCCCGGCGGCCTCGGCCAGGTCGTGAAGGTGGGAGAAGGACAGCGCACCCGCGATGACGGCTTGTACGAGTACGGCGTCCAGTCGGAGCGATGTCCGCATGGCGTCAGTCCTTGTCCGAGGCCAAGGCGAAGGCCTTGGAGGGCGCGGAGGGGCGGAAGGGTTCGAGGCCGGGAATCGAGGGGGTCAGCTCGGCGTACTCGACGCAGACGGCGACCGCATCGGCCAGGCCCGTGAAGGGGCTGCGGACGAGGGACCAGCCGCCGGAAGAGTCACCGGCCACCGCGACACCACGTTGGTCAGGCCCGATGGTGGTCGCAGTGAGGACCGCGACGGGGCTGATGTCCCCGAGCGCCATCTTTGCCGTGGCCTCGTCGTTCACTCGGTGCGAGATCCGGCCGGTGAGCTGGGCACGCAACGCGGTTGCTCCCTTGCCCAGTTCAGCTCCGAAGCGCTGGCCGCACACCTCCAGGTAGATGCCAGCGGCTCGGCCGAGCTGGGCGAGCCGTACGAGCTGCGTGACCATCTGGTCCCGACGCTTCTCGTCGGCGGCGCTCGCGGTGAGGAACAGCTCCGCCACCTCGTCGATGAAGACGATGACCGGCACCGGCCTCATGTCCTCGGGCAAGCCCCAGACGTCCGAGGAGATCGAATCCGGCGACGAGCCGGACGCGAGCCGTTGCACGGTCCTGATCAGCTCGTACCGCTCGGTCATCTCGGTGACCAGGGCGTCCAGCAGGTCCGCGGCTTCCCCGGGCGTGCAGGCCAGTGCCGACAACCTCGGTGAGAACGGGGCCAGTTCCACGCCCCACTTGCAGTCAATGCCGACCAGGGCGACCGACTGCGGAGCGAGCCCTGCCAGCAGGCCGCGCAGGTAGACCGACTTCCCCGACTCTGTCGCGCCCATCACGAGCTCATGGGCGATGGTCCGGAAGTCCCGCGTATGAACGGCACCGTCGGAGCGGAGCGCCACAGGGACGCTGAGCAGCTTCGGCGTTGCTGCGCGAGGCATGACGACCCGGCGCAGCACGTCGTAGCCGATGACCCGGACCTGGAGCCACCCGGGAGTCAGCGCGGTGACGTGCACGGCGTACGCCCGCCAGGAGTGCCGCAGGCGCTGGCAGGCGAGGAGCCAGCCCGATTCGCGGCCAGCGTACGGGCCCCGATCTCTCGCCCCATGGCAGCTCCCGCCCAAAGCCGCTCCGTAAGTTGTTTGGCGGTCCGGAAGAGTGGGGTGTGACTCTAAAGTCGCTTGCCCCCGGTGGCTCCGGTGGAGTGGCCGCCCCGCTCTTCGGGACGCCTGGCCGCTGATTGAGATGTGCGCATTGGTCGCTGTTTACGGAGCTGACGGCGGGTGTTCCTCGGGCCGAACGGCATGCAGCCTGAACCGAGGAGACGCACATGGCCGAGCAGCTGACCCACCTCTGGGTCGGGATCGACGCAGGTAAGGCCCATCACTGGCTCGCCGCGGTCGATGAAGCCGGGGCAACGATCTGGAGCAAGAAGGTTCCCAACGACGAGAGCGCGATTCTGACCGCCCTCGGTGAGATTCTCACCCTTTCCGACAAGGTGCACTGGGCCGTTGACATCGCCGGCACCGCGTCCGCGCTGTTGCTGGCCTTACTCGCCGCCCACGGTCAACAGGCCGTCTACGTTCCCGGCCGGACGGTCAACCGGATGTCCGGCTCCTACCGCGGTGAAGCCAAGACCGATGCCCGTGACGCCTACGTGATCGCAGACACCGCCCGCATGCGGCGGGACTTCCCCTCCATCGACGTCCCAGCCCAGCTGGCAGCCGATCTGTCGCTGATGACCGCCCACCGCACCGACCTGATCGCCGACCGCGTCCGCATGCTCAACCGGCTCCGCGACACGCTCACCGGCATCTTTCCCGCGCTGGAACGCGCCTTCGAATACGCCGACCACGAAGGTGCGCTCATCCTGCTCACCCGCCACCAGGCCCCGGCAGCCATACGCCGCCACGGCCAAGCCCGCCTCACCGCCTGGCTCAAGGCACAGAACGTCCGCAACCCTGAAGCGGTCGCCGCCACCGCCCTCCAAGCCGCCAGGACTCAGCACGTCACGCTGCCAGGCCAAGATGTCGCCGCCGGCATCGTCGCGGACATCGCCACACAGATCCTCGCCCTGGACGACCGGCTCAAGCACATCGACCAGCAGATCCGGCGAACCTTCCGCACCCACCCCCAGGCCCACATCATCGAGTCCCTGCCGGGCGTGGGCCCCATCCTGGGAGCCGAGTTCATCGTCGCCGCGGGCGACCTGGCCGCCTATCCCGACGCCGGCCACCTCGCCTCCGCCGCGGACGAGCTCAAATCAGCAGCGGCACAGTACGGCGGCGTCGCAGCCTTCGACTACCCATGGCGAGCCGACTATCCGGGATGACGAAGTGGTCGAGGCGACCACCTCAGCTACGTGCCCGAAGCGCGCCCGGTCAGTCGGGGACCCGGCGGGCAGGCGCTCGAAGGCCCTTGACTCGGCCATTGAGACTCCACCGACCGCGTGGGCCCGTGCCACTCTCGTGCCAGAAGGGACGGGGATTCACGGGAATCGAGGTGCAGGGAGGGCACACAGCGAGACTGTGGCCAAGGCAGGAAACACCCAGGTCACACCACTGATCGCCCGACCCCGCTTGGCATGCGAGCGGTATTTGGGCGACGTAGCATGAGGTTGGGCGCTGGGTCAGTTACTTACTGCTCGAGCAGGAAGGCAGGGTCAATCCATGTACATGATGCGCGAGGTCTACCAAGCTGAACGCGGGAAGGCGCCGGAGATCGTGGCGGCGTTCAAGACCCTCACCAAGGTGTTTGAAGAAGCCGGGTACACGAACCGGCGAATCTACGTCGATTACGCCGGCCCCATGGATACGGTCGTCTGCCAATGGGAATTCGATAGCCTCGACCAGTACTTCACCATAGAGCGAGCGTTCTTCGTGAATCCAGACGAGAACACGCAGTCACTGATCGACACGTTTAACAGTAACGCGGCATCCGGCTACAAGGAGATCTACGAGGTCATCCAGTAGCGGATCACCTGGGCGACAGAAGGCACCGTCATCCGGCTGCCACACCGTCGACTATCCGTGGACAGGGAAGCCCTCAGCGCTACGGCATGAGGCCATGACCTGTAAGAACCCTCAGGAGTTAAGCGGCCTCCGGAGCCGTTGCAGTACAGCAGCGAAGTACAGCAACCACCGCGACCGCAGCTGACCGCTACCGGCCCCAGATAACCGGCTGACCACCCCAGCAGACCTCAGCGACCGCCCCGCCAATAGTTCGCATCTAGGGGGCAACCCGTGCCACAACCGCGCCAGATGGGGCGGGGACTTCCGGGGAACTGCGGCTGCCGGAGCGGCCACAGCGAGCAGACGCCAATGTCGGCGTCCCGCAGGTCAGGCCCCAACTCGCCCCACCTCGCTCTTAAAGCGGTGTTCTACTACCGGCTCGGCCCGAACCGTCTCGTCTGCTGGCGCATGAGACGGACTGGGGGAGTGAGCAGTTCGCCGGATACGCGCCCTACCACGCGAAGTCTCGCCCTCATAGCTTGGCATCATGGGATGGTTGACCCTGATCAGCACCTTGAGCGGCGGCGTGCTTGGCGTTGGCTCAACGCTCGTCATTGAGTCAGTGCGAACGAAGCGAGATCAACGACTCCGGCACGCAGAGCTACGGCGGACTGCGTACGTCCGGTACCTCACTGCGCTGACCGAGGCTGAAACCGCGTTACAAACACTTGCGTTGAGTCGCCCCACGCCGATCGCGAGTAGCGATGTGGTGGAAGCTTTCCGCTCGACCGGCGTGATAGCAGCCAGGTACGAACTGTTTCTGGTTGCACCTCCTAGCGTCTATGACGCCGCACGGGAGGCCTATGACCTCCTGAGAGCGCTGCGAGTTGCCATCGCGACGACTGACGTTGCGGTCGGTGATGAAGCTGCCCAGTGGCAGGCGCTCCACCTCCCGTACGACACCGCCTTGCGGCATCTCCGCGCCGCTATGCGGGACTCATTAGGCCCTAACTTCGACTAGATCTCGTCTCGTTGTCATGGGGCCTTGACGGGGACGGCTTGTGATCCCCGTCCGTCTCAGTTTGGGCTTGCCCTTCTCCCCCACGAACAGCAGTCCGTCGGGCTCCTTCTCCGCGTACCAGTCGAGATGCCGCCGCGCTCGATCCGCAGAAAGGCCGGCAGGACCACGAGCCGCTTGCCCGCCTCGGACTTGGTCGGCCCCTCGGCCCGCTTGCCGGTCGGGAGCTCCGGCGCAGCCTGCCGGACACGAACCGTCATGTTGTCGAGGTCCACGTCCTTGCGACGGAGCTCCGCCTGTTCCTCCGGTCGGAGCGGCCCGTACGCGCCGAGATAGACCATGAGACGCCAGCGCGGCCCGAGTGCCGTGGCAAGCGCGTCGACCTGGTCGACGGAGGCGACCGGCCGTTCTGCAGCGGACTCCTTTCCGGCCCCACGAATACGGCACGGATTCCGGCGGATCAGCTCATCCTCCATAGCCGTCTCCAGGATGGCCTTGAGGAGCCGATAGCTTTTGGCGACCGTGGTTTCGGCACCGGTCGCGTCCAGCCGTTCGGAGCGCCAGGACCGCACGCGGGGCGCAGTGATCTCGTCGAGGTCCAGATCCCCGGAGGTGGGCAGGATGTGCAGCCGCAGGAGTCGGCAGTACAGCTCATCTGTGGTCGGCGACAGGGCGACGTTCCTTGACCCAGCGGAGCGCGTACTCCTCGAAGTTGACCGCGCCCGCGTCAGGGTCCTGCCAGTCACCACGACGGATCTCGGTGCGCTTCTCGGCGAGCCAGTCGTCGGCGTCACGAGCGGTAGCGAAGGTGTCAGCGCTGGCCGCATGACGCCGTCCGGGCCCGGATAGCGAGCCTGAAAGCGGCCGGAGGAGAGTTTCCGAACTGCGCCGAACGTACGCCGCTTGCCCTTCTTGTTGGCCATCAGGCAGCCCCTGGTCCTGACTCCGGCCCAGGTCAGTAACTGCCCAGGTCAGCAGTCATCCGCGTACGCGATCTTCCAAACTGGGGTCTCCCGAGCGGCCTCAACGGCTTGAGCAGCTTGCCTGGGACATCACGTGGCCGACGGCCGTGGCTGTTCCGGCGGGACCGAACCCTCGGCGACCGCCATCCAATGGTCGAGGTCGGCCTGCGTGAACTCTGGCCACGCCGGAATCTCAGGAAGCTGGCGGAGAAGGTCGAACGCCTCCGCGATCCGTGGCCCACGAAGCACCGGCGAGTGGCAGCCTGCGATGACCTCGGCGCCAAGCCGCTGGATGTCGTCCACCACCGCCCGGAACCTTTGGCCGTCCAGCAACGCGACCCAGGGCGAGACCAGGCGCCCGCCGAAGAATTGGCCGTCCCGAAATTCGTCGGCGGATAGGTCTGCGATTTCGGGCATGGGATTAGGCACGTTCGTCGCGAAGGTGTCCACCGACCACAAGACATTGGTCTTCGGGTCGAAGAGGGCGCGGGTTGTCGGGTTGTCGTACAGTGGCGGCCGCTTGGCAACCAGAGTTCGGTCGCCCACATCCACGGTATCGCCGTCGATCACGAAGCGGCACCGGTTGATGGGCGTCTCCCACTCCTCGGCCATGCGCCCGATCGAAAACCACGTCGTCAGCAGTGTCGCGTTCGGGCATGCAGCGAGGACCGCCAAGAGGTTGCCAGCGTGGTCACGGTCGTCGTGGGTGAGGAAGACCCACCGCACGTCCAAGGGATCTACCACGGACCACGCAGCCTCCAGCCACTGTGACCGCACCGCCGGTGCCCCGGTGTCCACGAGCACCGGTTCGGCCCCGCGGATCACCATCGAATTCATCGGGAAGTGGCCGACCGGCGGGGCTTCCAGGGCCCACGGGATGACGAACGTCTCCTCGGCGATCTGGTAGGGCTGCAGAAGATTGAAAGTTCCAATGGTTGTCATCGCTGCTCTCCCTAGAACGGAGTTTGGCCGCAGCGCCCGTGAATCCAGTCCAGCCCCATTGCAGGCCGTCGTCAAATACAGAGCACCCAGCATGCCAACCTCACGCAGCTGCGAACGCGCCGGCGGCGGGTACGTCATTCCTGACGGCCACGGGGCTGGCCTGAGCCAGGCGCTTTCCAGACCCCGGAGGCGAACCGTCCCGTCTGGGTGCTTGCTGTACAGCAGCGAACCACAACGTCCACATCCGCCCCATCCAGGTGATCATGCCAGCCAAGGGGATGCGGCATCGTCGGCCAGTCTCGGGGCCCTACGAGGGCGACCAGGCGGAGCGACTGCACTGAGCACGCGGCGGCAGCAGCGCAGTACCGCAACTGCAGCAACCGTCCCCATCAAGCCAGCTGGGGCGGGCCGCCAAAGACCGCCTCTGAAGCGGTCCCGGGCCGTCGCGGGGCTATCACGGTGGCGGCTTGCGCCCCTATACAGCACTGGTTGGGAACGCCTAGCAGCGGGGCAGGGTGCCGCTCTCCTTGGTGAGTTTGGTGCTGTGGGCCCAGCCTTCGGTGTTCGTCCCATCGATACGGGCGTAGATCCACTTGTTGCCGTAGGCGTTGGTGATGTAGCAGTGGTAGTAGAGCTTCACACCGGTCTTGACCACGGTCACGTACTGGCATTCCGCGTACGGCCCGGTGTAGAGGTGGGACGTCTCGGCCAGATAGCCGTAGCCGTCGCTGCGGTTCTCGTGGCCCCAGCCGGTGCAGGCCGTCGACACCGGGGTGGGCTCCTTCACCGTCGGGCTGGGCTTGGTCTCTGGGGAGGCCGACGGGCTCTCGGCCGGCTTGTCGCCTTCGACGCCGGGCTTCTTCGTGGGGCCCAGCTCCTCGTCCTCGTGATCGTCCGGCTCCTCCGAGGTCGACGGCTTCGAGGACGTTCCGGGAGAACCGGCGGACGACGGGGTGCTGCCCCCGGTCGACCAGGGGCTGTCCGTGTGGGAGCCGACGCCAGGCGGCGTCGCCTGTGCGCCGTCCGTGGTCGTGCCGCCCTGTTGGGACGTCAGGGCATAGGTGATGCCGGCGCCTGCGGCGAGGAGCACGACGGCGGCCGCTGCCGCGACGACGGTGCGGTTGCTGCGGCGGGCTGCCGTCCGGCTCGTCTCGGGAGCGGGGACTCCGGCGTGGCCCGCGACCGGCGCGCCGTGCGGCGGCAGGTCGGGCTGCGCGTAGCCGGCGTGCGGAGGCTCAGGCTGCGGGGCGGGCTGGGGGAACAGCGGGGGACCGAACCCGGGGGCAGGTGCGGCGGCGGCCGCAGCCCCGGGACCCACCGTGGGAGCGGGAGCGGGTGTCGGCGTCGGAGCGGCGGATGGGAGGTGCACCGTCCCGCCCGAGGCGACGCGCTCTAGCATGCCGCGCGCCTGTTCCGCGGTGGGCCGGTTCCCCGGCTCCTTCGCCATCAGCGCCTGGAGCACCGGCGTGAGCGGTCCCGCCCGGCGCGGCTCCGGCAGGGGCTCGGTGACGATCGCCGAAAGGGTGGACCACGCGGACGTGCGGCGGAACGGCGAAGTTCCCTCCACGGCTGCGTAGAGCGTCATGCCGAGCGACCAGATGTCCGACGCGGGACCGGGCTCCCTGCCCTGCGCGCGCTCCGGCGGCAGATAGTCGAGGGAACCGACGAGTTGACCGCTCTGGGTCAGCTTGGCCATGGCGTCGTCGCCGGAGGCTTCCATGCTGGCGATGCCGAAGTCGGTGAGCACGACCCTGCCGCCGTGCTCGATCAGCACGTTTCCCGGCTTGACGTCCCGGTGCAGTACGCCGGCCCGGTGCGCGGCGTCGAGCGCGTCCATCAGCCTGGCGCCGATCGCGGCGGCTTCGTGCGGCTCAAGCGGGCCGCGCTCCGCCAGCACGTCGTCGAGCGAGGGCCCGTCGACGAGTTCCATGACGATGACCGGGAGGCCCTGCTCCTCGGTCACGTCGTGCACGGTGACCACGCCGCTGTGCCGGATACGGGCGGCGGCCTGCGCCTCCCGCTGCATCCGGGTCCGCACGTCGGCCAGTTCGGCTGCGGAGGTGTCGGTGAAAGCCCGCAGGACCTTGACGGCGACCTCTCGGTTCAGGAGTTCGTCCACCGCCCGGGCGACCACTCCCATGCCGCCGCGCCCGATAATGGAGGTCACTCGGTAACGCCCGCCGAGTACCTTGCCCGTCAGCTCTCCGCCATGCGCTTCCCCCGCAGTCACCGCACGCTCCGTTCCGTGGTTGTTCGTGAACCATCAATCCGAAGTCCTCAAGGGTAGAGGCAGGGGCGTGAGGGGAAGGCGGCGGCCGTGCGCCTGCACGGCGAGCGCACCAGATACGCAACAGATAGGGCAGCGTTCACCGGTCAACCACGGTCACAAGGCGAGGCTGGAGCACACCCCGATTCGTGTCGTTTCCACAGGTCAGCAGGTATGTCCGCCGGAAGCGGCCGGTGATTCCCAAGCTCAGAGCGCGGGTTCGATTCCCGTCACCCGCTCCACGACGAAGGCCCAGGTCATAGACCCGGGCCTTTCTTGTTGTCTGGACCACGCTAAGCGTCCCGTGCCAGATCCGTGCGTGCTCGCTCGCAGCGGTGACGCGCGCGGAGGGACCAACGCCTCCGTGTGCTCTACGGCGTCAGCTTTGTGGTGGGTCCTGGGGTGGGGCCTGACGCCGTGCTCGGAGGCGGTTTCTTTGGAAGCAGTATCGCGGCGGCGAGTCCGACGAGTCCGATCAAGGCCAGTGTGATCATTGCGGCGGCGTAAGCGCCGGTGGTGAGGCCGATGACGAGGATGGTGCCGGCGACTGCCGTGCCGAGGGAGGAACCGAGGTTCGACACGCTGCGGGAAAGGCCGGATATCTCCCCTTGTTGCTCTTCGGGGAAGCTCGACTGGACGACGTTGACCGAGGGGGTCAGCATCACGCCGAGGCCCAGTCCGATCAGCAGGAGTCCGGGGGCGAGGGCCCAAGGGTTCGGGGCGCTGCCGGCCATCGCGATCAGGACGACGATCCCGGCGATGGTGACGATGAAGCCGGTCATGATGAGGGTCCGCTGGGGCCGTCGCTTGGCGAGGCGTTCGGCGGCGAGCGACGAAGCGAGCAGGCCAAGCGTGGCAGCGGTGAAGATGACGCCGGTCTGGACGGCGTCGTAGCCGCGTACGACTTGGAGGTAGGCCGCGACGGTGAACGAGGAACCCATCAGCAGCAGCCACTGAGCGTTTTGCGTAACGAGGCCCAGGTTGGAGGTGCGATTGCGGAACAGGCCGGTGGACAGCAGGGGTTCCTTCCCCGCTTGCTCCTTGGCCTGTATGGACCGGAAGAACCAGAGGAGCACGAGGGCGCCCAGGGCGAGCAGGCCGATCATGAGCCAGACGTTGTTGTCGGCAGCGAGGATGCCCATGACGACGAGGATGAGGCCGACGGCCGAGAGGACCGCTCCGGTGGTGTCGAAGGGGCGCGTCGGATCGGGCGGCAGGGGGTCCTCGATGTGCCGGCTGAGCACGATGATCACGATGATGACCAGGGCCTGGAACACGAAGGCCGCACGCCAGCTCAGCGCCGAGGTGATGAGCCCGCCGATCAGCGGACCGGCAGCGGCACCGATGCCGCCCAGCGCCATGATGACGCCGAAGGCGCGGGCTCGCGAGGTGAGGTCCGTGAAGAGGAGCGTCGTGAGGATGTAGACGGGCGGGATGAGTAGGGCCGTTCCGATGCCTTCCAGGATCGAGTTTCCGAGGATCAGTGCGCCCAGGCCCGGGGCGGCGGCGCTCAGCAGGGCGCCGATGCCGTAGATGACGAGGCCAACCAAGAGGCACCGCTTGCGGCCGTAGCGGTCGGTCAGTTTGCCGCCGGGGATCATCAGCGCGGCCATGACCAGCAGGAAGACCGTGATGGCGATCTGCACTCCCTGGACGGTGGTGTCCAGGTCCTCGCTGATGTCGTTGATCATCACGTTCATGTTGGACCCGGCGAAGCTGCAGATGAACTGCGCGAGCGCCAGCGGGGCGAGGACCCGTCGCCGGGCTCTGGCCGGCTGTTGCGGGGTTCGTGTCTCGGACACCGGTGTCGCCTCCGCTCGGCCCGCCGGACGTCACGCCCCGCCCAGGCCTGGGCGCCGGCCGGTGTGGAAATCGGTGCCCGGGACGGTTTCGGACTCGAGCCGTCTCTCCGCCCGGTCGAGCTGCTCATCGAGTGCCATGGCCGCGGCGATCAGCGCGAGATGGGTGAACGCCTGGGGGAAGTTGCCCAGTTGCTCGCCGGAAGGACCGATCTCCTCAGCGAAGAGCCCGACATGGTTGGCGTAGGTGAGCATCTTGTCGAAGGCGTACCGGGCCTGTTGCAGCCGGCCGGAACGGGCCAGGGCCTCCACATACAGAAAGCTGCACAGGTTGAACGTGCCCTCGGAGCCGCGCAGTCCGTCGGGGGACGCCGCCGGGTCGTACCGGTAGACCAGACTGTCGCTCACCAGCTCCCGGTCCATGGCGTCGAGCGTGCTGAGCCAGGCCGGGTCCCTCGGGGAGAGGAAGCCGACCCGTGGCATGAGCAGAAGCGAGGCGTCCAGGACCTCGGTGTCGTAGTGCTGCACGAACGCCTGCCGCTTCTCGCTCCAGCCGCGCTCGACGATCTGCTTGAAGACCATGTTGCGGACGTCCGTCCAGCGCGCGATGTCGGCGGGACGGGAGTACATGGTGGCGAGCCGGATGCCGCGGTCGAACGCGACCCAGGTCATCAGGCGGCTGTACGTGAAGTTCTTCTGACCGCCGCGGGTCTCCCAGATCCCCTCGTCGGACCGGTCCCAGTTGTCGGCGAGCCAGTCCAGTACGTCGCTGACCGCCTTCCAGCCACGGATGGTTCCCATGTCGTGGCCCTGCGCGAGAGCATCGGCGGCCTCGCCGTAGATGTCGAGCTGGACCTGGTCCGCAGCGGCGTTGCCGGCCCGCACCGGCGACGAGCCCATGTACCCCTCCAGGTGGACGATGACCTCCTCGGTGAGGTGCGGGTCACCGTCGACCCGGTACATGATCTGCAACGGGTCTCCCGAGGCGGTCCCGCCCGCCTCGATGCGGTCGCGCAGCCAGCGGCGGAAGGCATCGGCTTCCTTCTCGAAGCCCAGGTCGGTCAGGGCCCGGACGGACAGCGAGGCGTCGCGGATCCAGGTGTAGCGGTAGTCCCAGTTGCGTTCGCCGCCGATCTGCTCGGGCAGTCCCATGGTGGCGGCGGCGATCGGGGCGCCGCTCGGGGCGTAGGTGAGCAGTTTGAGCGTGATGGCCGAGCGGTTCACCATGTCGCGCCAGCGGCCCCGGTACGTGGAGGAGCGCAGCCACGAGATCCAGAATGCGCGACAGGACTCCAGCTCGTCGGCGACGTCGTCCAGGGACGGCGGGGCGGGGGCAGGCTCGCCGCTCGCCACGCTCGTCAGCACCACCGCTGCCATCTCGCCGGCGGCGAGCGTGAAGCCGGCCGTGATGTCGTCGCCGTCCGCGTGCAGCGCGACGGACGCGGTGGCCTGGACGTGGAGGTCCGTCCCCGGCCCGTGGAAGACCGCCGAGTGGTCGTCGGTCTGCGCCAGGGTGTGCGGGGCACGTCCGTAGTCGAAACGTGGGCGGCAGCTGAACGTGAACGGCAGGTTGCCCCGGACCACGCGAGCGACCCTGACCAGGCGGTGCCGGCCGGTGGGTGTAGTGCTCTCGATCGGATCCATGAAGTCTGCCACTTCGCCGACACCACCGGGGGCCAGGAACCGGTTGACCAGGATGGCCGTGTCCGAGAGGTACAGCTGCCGGATCGTCGCGCCGTTCTCGCCCCGGAGGTCCGCCGAGAACCGGCAGTCGCCGCCGCGTTCGCTGTCCAGGATCGAGGCGAAGACGCTGGGGGAGTCGAAACGGGGCGTGCACCACCAGTCGATCGTGCCTCCGGAAGACACCAGCGCGGCGGTCTGCAGATCGCCCACCATGCCGTGGTCAGCAATAGTCGGGTAACGAGTCACGCGCCCTCCTTCGCCTGACAACGCAGCGCCGCCCGAGCCGACGACCTGTCCACCGTGGGTCATGCCCGGGTGGCGGTTCGTGCGGGGCGCCCTCTTGGTCGTACGCACCCACGTTCATAGAGTGCGCCGCACCTGGGCCTGGCGCATGCCGGAGCAGGAAGGCCAGCGCTCGCCCCGACGCGCCCGCGCCCTTCGTGGACGCGTCGATATCGTCTGGAATCGACGCTTCGTGCTTGCCTTCTCGCAGTCGCAACAGACGCTGGCACTCAGCGCTTCGCGACGTCGTATACGAGGTGCGTCACGCGGTCCCCGCGGATGATCTGCGAAGGGTCGTCGAGCAGAATCGGGTCGGTCAACGCGCCGGTCGCGAAGAACGGGCGGCCCGATCCGAACACCACGGGCACGAGATTGACGACGACCTGGTCGATGAGGCCGAGCCGGAGTGCCTGGCCTCCGATCTCGCCGGCGCCCACGTCGACGAGCCGGTCGCCGGCGAATTCCTGAGCGGCGCTGATGGCCGCTTCGACGCCGTCGACGAACGTGAACGGCGCCGTGCCGGCATGTTCCCAGTTCGCCGGTGGTTCGTGGGTGACTACGAAGACGTGCTCACCTGCAGCGGGCTTGCCGTTCCAGCCGTTCGTCATGTCGAACAGGCGCCGGCCGATGACAACGCAGGCGACGTCCCGGTAGTGAGCGCGCATGAAGTCGGCCGACGCCTGCGTGGTCCGCAACTCGTCGTCTCCGCCGGGGAAGGTCCAGCTGACGTCTCCGTTGCCGCACCAGTCGAAGAGCGGCCCGACCGCGTCGTGGTCGTCGGCGATGAACCCGTCCAGCGAGACCACTGCACCCATGACTGCCTTGCCCATCTCAACTCTCCCTTGTCTGCAGACGCTTCCCATCCACTGTGACTCCGCTGCCTCCTCAAACTCATCTGCCCGATCCGACGATCAGCCATCAGAGTTCGACGAGGTCGTTCAAGGTTCGATGAGACGGGACAGTACGTGTGACTGAGCGGCAGGAGACGATCCTGCGGTGCATCCGGGAGTACATCATCGACACGGGCGGGGGCCCGAGCATCCTGCAGATCGGCAAGCTCGTCGGCGTGTCGTCACCGTCCTCGTCGCCCATCAGCTCTGCAGGCTACGTTCAGGGAGGAAAGGGCGCCGACTCGGCCGGTGCCGTGAGCGCGGCTACGAGGGCAACCCTTCTGGGCGTTCGTCGGTCGGAAGGCCTGACACGGTGAAGGGGAGCACCTCTCATGCGTTCCGAACTGACGAGGACCGGTCCTGTCCTGGTGGGCGTGATGGCGCTGGCCCTGCTCGCGGGCGGCTGCACCACGACATCCGGACCGGCTGTCGACACCTTGACGCGGGAGGTCTTGTAGAGCCGACTGGTCACATCGAGGCGTAGAAGCGCAGTGATTCCCAAGCTCAGAGCGCGAGTTCGATTCCCGTCACCCGCTCCAATGATTGAGGCCCAGGTCAGGGACATGATCCCCAACCCGGGCCTTTGTGTTGTCCGCAACTTCCTTCTGGCGCCTGCGAATGTTCGCGAGGGAACTCGCTCTCCAATTCCTCGCGCAGCCCACGCGCTTCCGCCTCCATCCACGCGCACGAGTGATGCGCCGCCAGATGCACGACACACTGGTCTGCGTCAGCGACGTCCCGGAGGTAGCGGGCTCCCTCGAGCGGATGGAAGCCGGTCTTGGCGAGGTCCGGCGAATTGTTGGACCAGTCGGACCGCCGGGCGGACCACAGCAACGCCCCGGCCCCCGGCGAGGGGCGCCCGGGGCGTGTGATGCTGCAGCCTCGGGGGCACCAGCAATCCCGGCCAGGCAGTGAGGGTTATGCGAACTGGCCGGGCTGGTAGTCGCCGGCGGGCTGCTGGATGATGACGTTCGCCCGGTTGTAGGCGTTGATGAGGGCGATCCCGCACACCAGGGCGGCCAACTGCTCCTCGTCGTAGTGCTTGGCGGCGTTCGCCCAGGCCTCATCCGTGACCCCACCGGCCGCATCCGCGATGCGGGTGCCCTGCTCCGCCAGCTCCAGCGCGGCCCGTTCGGCCTCGGTGAAGACCGTGGCCTCCCGCCACGCCGCGACCAGGTTGAGACGTACCCAGGTCTCACCGGCGGCGGCTGCGTCCTTGCTGTGCATGTCGGTGCAGAAACCACACCCGTTGATCTGACTGGCGCGGAGCTTCACCAGCTCCTGCGTCGCGGCCGGCAGTGTCGAGTCCTCGAGCACCTTGCTTGCCGCGATGATGTGCTTGAAGACCTTGCCTACGGTCGGGCTGCTGAAGGCGTCCAAACGGGCACTCATGGTGATCTCCTCTGCCGTTGTCGGTGCTTGCACACCTACGACGGCACAGCTCGGCAGGATGTGACATGAACGCCTGACCTGCGTCTTCCCTCCCGCGCCGCAGCAGGGACCACTGCGACGACGTTCACCTCATCCACTGCCGGGAGGTCACCCCTGGCCCCGAACACCCCCAGTCACTCAACGTTCGGTGGCACGAACCTGGTGGTCATCAGCCTTCGGTGACAACGATCAAACTTTGATGCACAGGACACGGGCTCTCCGGATCCAGAGGCTGTTCCAGGAGACCGCGGGCCCAGAACCCGGCGACCGGCCCGACTGCCCCTCTGCCAGAATCGCCACATGGCTGAGCACGACACGGATCACGGCTACCTGCTGGACAACCAGCAATCGGAGGCTGGGATCCGATTCGACGCCCTCAGCGAGTTGTTCGATCCGGTGACCTTCCGGCACGTCGACCAGCTCGGGATCGCTGCCGGCATGCGGTGCTGGGAGGTCGGTGCCGGTGGTCCGTCCGTACCCCTCGGGCTGGCCGAGCGAGTCGGCCCCGCGGGAACGGTGATCGCCACCGACATCGACGTGTCCTGGACCCGGGACATCGCCGGTGGCGTGATCGAGGTGCTGCGCCACGACGTGGCGGCCGAACCGCCGCCGCCCGGCGGCTTCGACCTCGTCCACGCCCGGCTGGTCCTGGTACACGTCACCGACCGCACCGAGGCGCTGCGCCAGATGGTCCAGGCGCTGCGGCCCGGCGGCTGGCTGCTCCTGGAGGACGCCGACCCGGCGTTGCAGCCGCTGTTGTGTCCGGACGAGTCGGGTCCCGAACAGCAGCTCGCCAACCGGTTGCGATCCGGCTTCCGCACCTTGATGGCAGCACGCGGCGCGGACCTCGCGTACGGGCGAACCCTGCCCAGGCTGCTGCGTGAGGCCGGTCTGGACGACGTTCAGGCCGACGCATACTTCCCGATCACCTCGCCTGCATGTGCCGTCCTTGAGGCCGCGACCGTGCGGCAGATCCGCCGCCGTCTGGTGGCGCAAGGGCTCGCCACCGACGAGGAGATCGACCGCCACCTGGCGAACGTCGCCACCGGACGCCTAGACGTGGCCACCGCCCCGATGATCTCCGCGAGGGGACGCCGCCCGTAACCCTCCCCCGAGGCCCGCCTCCACTGAAACTGTGGCCCGGCCGAGGCGGTGCGGATCGGGCTGGCGGCGGCCGGCGGCAAGAACCTCGAGGTGTTCTCGCCGGCCATCGGCCGTCAGCTTCTCGAACTGGGACTGATCGACGAGATCGACCTGCACATCGCACCGATCCTGCTCGGCGAGGGCATCCGGCTGTACGACAACCCTGGCAGTGAGCCGATCCGCCTCCACCGGGTCGGCGAAGGCGACCCTACGGCGGGCGTAAACGTACGGTACCGACCCACCACAACGGCGAAGAACCCGACCGAAGCCGCCCATTCGAACTCCTGATGCGGGTTACGGCAGTACCGGGCAATCTGGCACCGGAGCCCGACCAGGCGCGTGAGAAAAACCGCGCCATCGAAGCCGCCGCGCCACTCCTTCCCGCTGCGCTCACCGGGAACACAGGGAGGCAGCACCCCGCGCGGTACCGTGTCGGCGGCGGTGTGACGGCTCATCGGTGTGGGGGGCAGGCGTGAGCAAAAGCGGCACAGATACCGGCACGAGGGCCCGGTTGCGGCCGGTGCAAGTCGCTGGAATCGGCGTGCTGCTGAGTCTCGCAGCGCTCGGAGAGCGTCTGCTTGGTGGCCGCGAATACATCTTTTGCCACGTCTCTCCTTCGGTTGATCACTTCACCAATGTGGCCCTCTTCCTCGTGCTGGCGGCCTTCCTCTCCGCCGTGGCCGCTGGATTCCTCCTTGCTTGGCTCAAGCCGCGCACAGTGCTGCCCTCCGTTGTCTGCGTCATTGCCGTCATCGGGCTTGTCGTGGCAGCGGACGGAGTTGACGCCCACGGCGAGCGGGCAGCTCGGAGAGTGGCGGCCCAAGGGTGGTCGGAAGGCGTATGCGACTACGTGGTTCCCACCTACTCGGTGACCCCGGGATGGTTCTGGTGATGTCGAACCGGCGGACCGCCCGCGGGGCCTGAGCGCTCAAGCCTTCCAACGGCGCTGGGATGCCTCATAGTTGGCGAGCTCCCACATCTGGGCGGATTCGGGCACCAGAGCCCAGAGCACGTCGAAGGCTGGATCGTTCGACGGGAGGTATTGCGCGTCGCCCGGCGCGCTGTACTTGTCTTCGAAGGCGGCGAGCACCTCGCTGTGCTCCGCAGGCGCCCCGAGGTCGTCAGCACGACCGTGCACGATGACGACGTCCTCGGCGTTCTCCAGGTTGACCACCACCCGGGGGTCCGCGGCGATGTTCCGTGCCTTGCGGGTCCGGCGCTCGCTGTAGAAGTAGAGGACCCCGTCGAGTTCGACACCCCACACCGGCGCGACATGCGGTGCGCCGCCCGCGCCGGTTGTGTGGAGCCAGTAGCTGCGGGGATCGCGGAGCCTGTCGGCCACGGCCGACCACAGAACGTCACGTGCCATGCCGGTCATCCTGAGGATCTGCCCAGCCGCGCGCAACCGGGCCGCGCATGTTCAGAGACATGGCCGACCTCGCCCGCGAACCGCCCACGCCGTTGTCGCCACCGAGTTGGATCTGAGCCCGAAGCCGATATGAAATCGCAGGTTTGAGAGAGGTTTCGCGCACTCGGGCGAGGCAAGCAGGGAGGGCATGAACAATCCCCGTGAACCCCTGCCCGTAAATGACACCTACAACCCCAATGACCGCAACCGGGACGCCTACGGGCGTAATCGGGACGGCGCCGGAGCAGACCGGGCAGCCTTGGTCATCCATACGATCGCGGACATCGCTGCAGGCTTTCTGGGCCTGTGGATCCTGCTGTACCTGCTTGAGGCCAACCAGGGAAATGTCTTCGTCGGCTTTGTGCACGGCATGGCGGACTGGCTCGCCGGCTGGTCCCAGGACATCTTCACCATGGAGACCGAAGGTCTGCGGGTTTTCCTCAATTACGGCTTGCCCGCCGTGATTTACCTTCTGCTCGGTCATGGGATTGCTGCACGGGTACGCCGCCTCTGACCGAATTCGGGTCGTGCGCGTCATCCATGTCGTGAGGTCCGTCATCAGACGGTGCAGGATGTCGCGGGCCTCACGACCGGCGTCATGGTCCCAGCGAGATGCGCCGACGAAGGGCACGCCGCAAAGCCCAGCCCCTCATCCCGGGATTCGTGACGACATGTCCGGGAGTACGAAGCGCAACCACCAGTAGATCTTTGCAGCAGCATCACAAGGGCTGCGCATCACCTTCGGCGGGGGCCGCTAGCGTTACTGGCCACTCGATCCCGCGTGCGAACTCGAAACAGGTCGCCGGCGTCCCTGGCGGCGCAGTCAGCACAGAAAGATCGCAGATGGACTACTGCTCCACGTGCCGCCGGAACCTCAATGGTGCACTCGTGTGCCCAGGGTGCGGCGCGTACGCTCCGGACATTGCCCCGCCTGCCCAGCGCCGCCACAGCGCGGGCGCCGCCGCCGCCACGATGGGGCAGGCATGGCGCGCGCAGGAGGTCCCCCCTCCGCGGCCCTTCCCCCGTACTCATCACTCCGGTGCCACGCCGATAGGCGGCGACGCCTATGGAGACGCGACGGCGGATGCATCGGGCACTGATGCGTCCAGCGACAACGAAGGCGCCGCCTCCACCGGGCAGGGCCGGGCGGCTCGGCGGCGGCAGCTGGCACGTTGGAAGAAGAACAAGCGTCGGGCCGTGGCCGCGACGGCCGTTGCCATTGTCGGTGGCGGCCTGACCGTTGCTGCGCTGCCGAGCACCAGGCCTTCCAGCAGCCACACACACGCAGCCTCACCGCCGGATCCGGTGACCGCGATCACGCCCGGGTCAGCGACCACCGACGGGGCGTCGGAGCAACCGGACGCCCCGGTTTCGCGGCATCCCAGCACTCGCCCGCCCACGGCAGCCGGCCACCAGCAGAGCACCACCGCCGCCATGCCGCGCACTGCGCCTTCCGCTGCGACGACGAGCCGGCAGGTGAAAACCGCCGCGACGGCCCACCCCCTCGCGACCCCGAGCGCAACGCCGCCCATCACGCCCGATCCGGTCAAGGCGACGCCCGTTGGCAACGCCGCCGCCCCGGCCCCGGCGACGACCGCGCCCGCCTCCCACGAACGCCCTGCCGCAGGCTCGTCGACTGTGAACCCTTTGCCGACAACGTCTGCGGGCGATCCGACATCACCGACGCAGGTGTGCCTGATCGTTGTGTGCCTCGGCTGATCGCTCCGTTGTCATCGGCTTGGGGACATGGTCCGGAAGCCGGGTCGATCTAGGGCCTGTCGTTTGGATCAGGCCGGATCAGTGAGCGGCCCGCCGCGGAGCGGCTGATGTCACTGCGGTGCGTGCGATCGCAAGGCGGAGGAAGGAGCCGACGCGGAGCGTCGGCGACTGACGCAACGCAGCGTGGGGGCTCCTCCCGTGTCCGAAGGGCTACGGGGGAGTGCGCGCCAGGGCACGCGAGCCCGGCAAGATCCGAACGACAGGCCCTAGTCCTGGCCGGGCAGCCGGCTGGGCAGCCGGAAATCCAGCGCCTGCGCCGCGGCGTCAGGTGCAGGCTGATTCCAGCGTTCGGCGACTGCCGCAGCGGAGGAAAATGACCGGGTCTCGGCCCGGTCGATATAGAGCGTGCCGCCCAAGTGGTCCGTCTCGTGCTGGACAATTCGCGCGGGCCATCCTGCGACCTCCTCGTCCAGGACCTGCCCCTTCTCGTCCAGGCCGCGGAGGCGGACACGGGCATGGCGGACCACGACCGCCTGCCAGCCGGGAACGCTCAGGCAACCTTCGAAGAATGCGATGCGCTGGTCGCTTGCGGGCTCGTACGTCGGATTGATCAGAACCCGAAAGGGCAAGGGCACGCGACCGCGGACTTCCCGCACCTCGGGACTTACGTCGGCCGGATCCTCCACGACGGCAATCTGCAAAGGGATCCCCACTTGGGGAGCGGCCAGGCCCACTCCTGGAGCTGCGTGCATCGTTTCCCGCATCGCCGTGATGAGGCGGTTCAGTTGCTCAGATCCCAACTGCCCCTCAACCGGAAGTGTTCGGCGTCGCAGTACCGGGTCACCTGCAGCCACGATCGGCAGCGGACGAGGGCCGGCGAGCAGCTCCTCGACGAGGTCGGGCAGATCGATCTTCACCACAGCAGCCTTCCAAAAGCAGTCGAGCACCGCAATGCTGCGCGCCAGAGCGGCGCACACCGCCGCTGGCTAACCTTCTCCGGTGACCATCGAGCTGACGCTGCTGACGTGGGTCTCCTTCCGAGACCAGGAGATCACCGTGGGCTCTTCAGGCCGAGGCCGACCGCAACCCAGGTGAGCGCGAAGGCGGTCAGGGTCAGGATCCCTGCCGCGGCCAGCCACTCGACGGGCGTCGCGCTGGACGGGGTCGGGGTGAGGCATTGGTTCGAAGTCATGCCGCAGAGCTTGCGGGCGGTGGGCTTCAGCGCGGCTTCAGGCGGTACGAGGCGAGTGAACCGCCGGACGAGCTCTTGCCGCGGGCCCCGCCCCCTGATTGTGTACCGCGAGCGATCCCGCAGGTCGCCGGCGGGACGGGCGATCCGCTGTCGGTACGAAGGTGAGGACGGAAGAGGCGTGGCACCAGTGGCTGGGCAGGACGTACGGGGCACTCTGCCTGAGGGACTCGGTGACGCGATACGCGGCACCGCCGAGGACATCGCCGCGCTGCTGCGCGGGGTTGGCGACACGAGCGTTCCGGTACCCGGGTCGGAGTGGAGCGTCGGGGCGGCGGCCGCGCATCTGGCGCAGGCCAACGAGCTGATGGCCGATATCGCGGCGGGGCACGAGCGCGCCCACGGCGACGGCACCGCGCAGAGCCTGGCAGCGGCCAATGAACGCGCGCTGGCCGAGTTCGACGAGCGCGAGGCCGGTCCGCTGGCCGAGATGATCGTGGCGCAGGCTGCCGCATTCCTCACAGCGGCGGACCGGACAGCGGTGGGCCGGACAGCGGTGGGCCGGACAGCAGCGGACGAGCGCTCGGCGGAGGGGACGCTGGCCACCCCCCTTGGCCCGATGAGCCAGGCCGAACTGGGCTCGTACCTGCTGACGCACATGCTCGGCCACGGCTACGACCTCGCCCGCGCGCTGGGCCGTCCACACATGATCGACCGGACCCGGGTCGAGTTGTCCCTGCCCTTCCTGATCCGGTCCCGCCGAGATGACCGTACGGGTCGAAGCATCGGACGGTGTAGCCGAATTGGTCACGTACTCGGCGGCGGCCGGTGCGTACACCCCCCGCGAGGTGGAGCTGTCGCATCAGGTGCTGGACCGCTTCGTCGCCACGAATCTCAGCCCGGCGGTCCTCATTGAATGGGGTCGTGCGTACGGTGAGCGGAAGAGTCCGCGCCCGGCCGAACGCGAGGCTGTTCTCCACGAGTGGGCGCAGTCCTGATGGCGGCCCTGTCCCTGCGGCCCGTTCCCGTCTGTGTACTCAGCAGCTCGGCTCCGCCGTTGGCCGAGCACGGGCACGATCCGGCCGCCTACATTGAGATCGGGTGGCGGACCATACCTCGGGCCTGCCACGACTGCCACCAGGCCTGACCGGCCGCGATCCCTACGCGGCCTTGAACGAGGACGCGCTCCGGGCCGTCCTGGGCCGACTCGACGGGATCGCCGTAAGGCCGCCGGGACAGCAGGCGGAGTACTCCAACCGCGAGTCTCATCGCGCGCAGGGCACGTGCAGGCCCAGCATGAGGTAAATCATGATCATGGCCCTGCTCGTCGGAACCTCGGGATGGCAGTACAAGGACTGGCGCGGCGTTCTCTATCCGCCGGAGCAACCGCAGCGGCTGTGGCTGGAGGAGTACGCCCGGCACTTCGCCACCGTGGAGAACAACAACGCCTTCTACCGGCTCCCCACCAAGGAGATCTTCACCGCCTGGCGGGAGCGGACGCCGGAGGGGTTCGTCATGGCGGTCAAGGCCAGCCGCTATCTGACCCACGTGAAGCGGCTGCACGACCCCGAGGAGCCGGTGCGCCGGCTGATGGACCACGCCGAGGGCCTCGGCGACCGGCTGGGTCCCGTCCTGCTCCAACTGCCGCCCAACTTCCGGGAGAACATCGCAGCTCTGGACGCCTGCCTGAGGTGCTTTCCCGACTCGGTCCGAGTGGCCGTCGAATTCCGGCACACCTCGTGGTGGGAGGCTGAGCGGGAACTCCGGGCGGTGCTGGAACGGCACGGCAGCGCCCTGTGCTGGGCGGATCGGGGGTCCCGCCCGGTGACGCCGCTGTGGCGTACGGCGTCATGGGGATACGTGCGCTTCCACGGCGGCGCCGCCGAGCCGCCGCCGCGCTACGGCCGCCAGGCGTTGACGTCCTGGGCCCGGCGCATCGCCGACGCCTGGCCGGACGAGGACGATGTGTACGTGTACTTCAACAACGACGTGGGCGGCGCGGCCGTGGTGGATGCCGCGAAGTTCGCGCGGGCGGCGGCCGCGTTGGGCCGTTCGGTGAGCGGCACGCCGGGGGACTCGGGGACAGGGGGCCACGTCCTGAACGCCAACAACTGATCGCGTGAGCGCCATGGTCAGTTGCCCATGCGACAGGAACGCCAGCTCCATCCGGTCCGGCGGATCAGTCCGGCCCGTTCCAGCCGGCGGAGCTGATACGCCACCGACGATGTGCTCGACAGGCCGACGCGCTCACCGATCTCCCGGATCGTGGGGCCTTCCCCGTGCTCAGCGATCCACTCCCTGATGCAGCGCAGGATGCTCTCCTGTCGCTCGGTGAGGTGATCGACCATGGGGCTCCCCTTCCTCCTCCTGTGCGCGGACCTCCTGTGCGCGGACCTGGCGGCGCAGCTCCACCCGGGCTGCCGGCGACCGGCCGTGTTCGGTGGTCCAGAACGGATGCCGGACCAGTCGGGACGACAGGTCCAGCAATCGGCGGCGTAGCACCGTGGTGTGGAGCTGGTGCTCGGCGAGCAGTGCGTACGTCCGGTTCCAGTCGCGCTGGGCCTGCACGAGGTCGGGTGGGAAGGCGGCGTGGGGCATGGCCGAAATTCAATCACGTGTTCGATTTCTGGCGCATCACCACACGGGGACCCGACCCGGCCTCGCTCCGGGATGCGGCTTTTGTGCCCGTGGCGTTCACTGAAGCCATCTCCACCCCTTGAGTGGCGTACCGCCGGAGGATGAGCGTGGCCGCAGGGAGACCGTCATGACGACACCGGCCGAGCGGGCCCGCGACGGAAAGGCCGCGCGCAAGGACGTTCCCCGCTCGGCGCACGGGGTCTGGGCGCCGAATGCCGATCGGCCCGAGCCGGTGCAGGTTCTGGTGCGGCAGGCCGCCGATCGTTTGCCGGAGCTGCTGCCCCTGCGGTACGGGCGGATGGCCGCCTCGCCCTTCGCGTTTCTGCGCGGTGCCGCGGCCGTCCTGGCCGCCGACCTCGCCGCGCTGCCGAACACCGGGCTCACCGTCCAACTCTGCGGTGACGCCCACCTGTTGAACTTCGGCATGTACGGCTCACCCGAGCGGGCCCTGCTCTTCGACCTCAACGACTTCGACGAGACGCTGCCCGGCCCCTTCGAATGGGACGTCAAGCGTCTCGCCGCGAGCGTCGCCGTCGCGTCCCTGGAGAACATGCACGCCGACCCACAGGCGCGCCGCGCGGCCACCGCCGCCGTGAAGTCGTACCGCAGGACCATGCGCTCTCTCGCGGAGGCGGGCGAACTCGCCGTCTGGTACACGCGCATCGACACCCGCGAAGTCCTCCCGCTCCTGGGGTCCAAGGACCGCGAACAGGTGGAGTCGAACCTCGAGCGTGCCCGGCGCCGCACCAGCCTCCACGCCCTGAACAAGCTCACGGAGACCGTGGACGGCCGGCGCAGGATCATCAGCGACCCGCCACTGCTCGAACCGGCGGCTGCGCTGGACCAGGCGACCGTCCGCAAGGTGTTCGCCGACTACCGCTCCACACTCGCCGAGGACCGGCGCAGGCTGCTGGACCGCTTCCGCGTCGTCGACGTCGCCCGCAAGGTCGTGGGCGTCGGCAGCGTCGGTACGCGCTGCTACATCGCCCTGCTGGCCGGGCGGGACGCTGACGACCCGCTCTTCCTCCAGATCAAGGAGGCGGGACCGTCCGTACTGGAGGAGCATCTGCATCCCAGCGCGTACGACCACCACGGGCACCGTGTCGTTGCCGGGCAGCTGCTGCTCCAGGCGGCCAGCGACATTTTCCTCGGCTGGGTCAGGGCCCGCACGGGCGCCATTTCTACTGGCGTCAGCTGCGCGACATGAAGCGCTCGGCCGACATCGAGGGCATGGACCCGGGCATGCTGCGGCGTTACGCACGGCTGTGCGGCACGGCACTCGCGCACGCCCACGCCCGCACGGGCGACCGCATCGCGATCGCCTCGTATCTCGGCAGCGGTGACACCTTCGACCGCGCCGTCGCCGAGTTCGCGATGAGGTACGCGGATCGGACCGTCGCCGACCATGCCGCGCTGACGGCCGCGATCGCGGCCGGGACAGTGCAGGCGGCGCCAGGAATCTGAGGCGGGCCGCGCCCCCGGCCGACCGGTTCGCTCGTCACGGGGCCCTGCGCTCTGCCCCGGCTCCCCTCCCGCGTCACAATGGTGGTGAGGAGCAAGCGCCTGCCCAGTGGAGAGGCGGGACCGTCCAGTGCCGTTCATCGCCGTGACTGCCTTGAGCCACGTCGGGCTGATCCGCGAACACAACGAGGACAGTCTCGTCGTCGGACCGTGGACCCTGTGCGGCACCGTGACCGAGAATCCCCAGACCTTGGTGTTCCCGCTCGGCAACCCGCTTGTCGTCGCGGTCGCCGACGGGCTCGGCGGGCAGCCGGCCGGGGAGGTCGCCAGTGCGCTGGTCGCCCGTCAACTCGCCTCGTTCGGGCCCTCCTTGGGTGCCGAGGAGGCCCTCCGTGACGCGCTCGACGTGTGCAATGAGTCGGTGTACGCGGCCGCCGGCGGCCGGCCCGAACTGGCCACCATGGGGACCACGGTCGCGGGTGCCGTCGTGCTCGCGGAGTCTCTGCTGACGTTCAATGTCGGCGACAGCAAGGTGTACAGGGTGTACGACGCGGCTCAGGACGGGCTTCGCCAGGTCAGCGTGGACGACAGCCCGCCGCCGGCGCCGGGTCGGCGCACCACGTCGGCCGTCACACAGACGCTCGGCGGCAGACTGGAATTCAGCGCCGTCACGGCCCATGTGACGGCCTCCGCGCTGGCCACCGGCGATCGTTACCTGATCTGCACGGACGGACTGACCGACCCCTTGCCGGACGATGTGATCGAGGACCTGCTGCGGGTGCACGACGACGGCAGGGCGGCCTTCGAGCTGTGGAAGGCCGCGATCGAGGCCGGAGGCCCGGACAACATCACGCTCGCGCTCGTACGCATCGGCGAGTAGCACCCCGACCAGCCCCGGATCTTCCGGTCCGGGGCTTCACAGAGGCGGACCGCTCGGCTCAGGGCTGCTTGACGCAGGTGCCGACCACATAGCCGGTCACCCCGTGCCTGGTGACCTCGACCCAGCGCTTGCTGGTGATTCCGCACTTCGTGTACGACCCGCCGTAGTACATCTGGGTACATCTGGCAGGGTGACGGAGCACTCTCCCCCTTGTTGAGCTGGGCAAGTGCCGTGCCGCTGGTGCTCGTTCGGACACGTATCACCACGGTCTCGAGGGCCGTGGCCGTGCAACTGTCCGCCGCCGCGGCGGCGCCCGCCCGCGTGGTCACCCCCTAGATCCCGGCACCCACAGGCAACGGACCACTCACCCACGCCCTCTTCCGGCTCGGAATCCGAACCTCAGGAAGGGACGCACCGTGAGTACGAGCCGTACGAGACGGGCCGCGCTGGCCATCACCGCGATCGGGGCCGTACTGGCGCCCGTTGCACCGGCGTTCGCCGTCGAGCCGTCGTCACAGGTCGACCTTCGGGCGGATGTGAACCGGGACGGGCGGGTGGATGTCACCGGCGCCACCGACACCGACGGAGAGGACAGTTGGACCGCCGGGAGGGGCGCCGTCTTTCTGCCCAACATCGATGACGACAGCCAGCGTTGTGCGGTCAAGGGCCCCGGCGGCAAGCCGCTGCCGGACTCCAAGCTCGCCGCCTGCAACGACGCCGCCGACGCCAAGGTGAACGGCGCCGACGACGCGGCCGATCTGGCACGGGTGCGTTCCCTGCCGATGGCGAAGCTGCCCGCCACCGCCACGGGTGCGCTGAGGGTCGTCAACGGCGGCAAGAACACCCGGGTGTTCCTCAAGCGCTCCACCGGCTGGGCCCTGGTCACGGCCAGGACGAGGCTGTCCGCCGCCGAGCTCCGCTCCGGTGTGGAGCTCGGGGTCGAGAGCACCGACGTCATACGCGACAGCGCGGTCTGGGACGGCCGCGCCGTGATCCGGCTGACCGTGACCTCCGGCGGGAAGAGCACCTCGGACGACGTCACTCTGCGCGTCGCCCCGCTGCTCACCCACCACCACCTGCAGAACGCACAGCAGTTGATGGTCACCAAGGTGCCGGGGAAGGACGACTACGCGCGCAGGCAGCAGGCGTTCGTGAAGGGCCTCGCCGCCGCGGTCAGGTCGGCCGGGATCAACAAGCCCCTGGTCACCTTCGACAGGTACGAGGACGTCTGGGCACAGGACTTCGTCGAGCCCGGTTATGTGAGCATGGCCGGTCCGGGTGGGCGGCAGCAGGTGATGCGCGTGATGCTGCGGTCGGCGCAGGCGGACCGCGCTGCGGGCCGGGAGCTGTTCGAGAAGCTGCGCGGCAACGGCGTGGGAGTGGTGCAGGTTTCCGGGGTCCATGATTCGGAGGAGTGGACCCTCAACTCGATGGGGAACCTGGAGACCATCCCTCCGTACAGCCATGGCGGCCGTTCCTTCCCGGCCGGGCGCATCATCATGGGCGAGCGCAAGGACAACGGCTCGAAGCCCGCCAAGGCCATGCGTACGCTGCTGAAGTCCCAGGGCTTCCAGGACCCGCTGCTCCTGGACACCTCGTGGCTGCATGTGGGCCACGTGGACGAGTTCGTGCAGTTCCTGCCCGCCGACACCCCGCGTGGCTGGAAGATCGCGATCGCCGACCCCGAAGCCGGGCTGCGGCTGCTGCGCGAGGCGAAGACGGCCGGGCACGGGAAGACGCGGATGTTCTCGGTGCCGGGCAGCAAGGACATGCCCGCCCCGAAGGAGACCATCGACCAGGCGCTCGCCTCGAAGTGGCTGGTGGCCGACAACACCATGGCCGCGAAGCGGATCACAGCGAATCTGGAGCTGCTCGAGCGAGAGACGGGCGTGACCGACGCCGAGGTTGTGCGGGTGCCCGCCCTGTACACGCGCGGTACGGAGGGCGACGAACGGGGCGACCTCATGCCCCGGCTGACGCGGATGGGCGCCGGTGAGGCACCGGACGCGGTCACGGAGTACGGCCAGCAGAAGGAGCTCGCACAGCATCCCGACCGCGACGGCACCGCGGCCCCGGAAACCGTCATGACCAGCGCCTACGTCCCGGGGGCTGTCAACGGGATCGTGCTCGGCAGGAACCGCTACCTGGCTCCGCGGCAGTGGGGACCGGTCATCGGCCGCAAGGACATCTTCACGGCCGCCGTGACCGCCGCGTACACGGGCGCGGGCATGAAGGTGTCGTACCTCGACGACTGGTACACGTACCACCTCGGCCAGGGCGAGGTGCACTGCGGGACGAACACGCTGCGCGATGCCTCCGCCGCCTGGTGGAAGCCGTAGCAGCCGTAGCAACCCACGATGGGGACCGGACTCGTCCCGTCAGGGCTCATGCCGTGGCAGGACGAGTTCGGCCCACACCTGCTTGCCGCCGCTGAGCGGCACCGATCCGTACGCCGCCGACACCGCCTCGACCAGCATGATTCCGCGGCCGCCGGTCGCCTCCCAGTTCACATTCGACGGTTTGACGGGCGCGCGCGGCGACGCGTCGCTGACCGCCACCCGCATGCGCTCCCCGGCGAGAGTGAGGTCGAGCCGGACCTGGCCCTGGGTGTGGACCAGGGCATTGGTGACCAGTTCGGAGACGATCAGCAGGATCGCGTCGGTCTCGTCCGTCACCCCCCACGAGCGCAGGGTGCGGGAGGTGAAACGGCGTGCGTGCGCGACGGCGTCGGGCAGTCGCCACACGGCCCAGCCGGCCCGCAGCGGCCGCACCCCTATCCCGTCGTAGCGCAGGAGCAGCAGGGCCACGTCGTCATCGCGACGATTGGCGCCGCCGAGCAGTTCGTCGGCCATCCGCCCGGCGTCGGACGGGTCGGCGGTGGACAGTACGTCGCACACGCGGCGCATGCCGTCCTCCAGATGCAGGCTCGACGACTCGACCAGGCCGTCCGTGAGCAGGGCGAGAACCGTGCCGGGGGCCAGTGCGACCGTGGTCATCGGGAACTCCGCCTCCGCGAGCACGCCCAGCGGAGGCCCGCCCTCGATCGTCACCTCCTGGGTGTCGCCGTTCGGCGCACGCAGCAGGGGCGGCAGATGCCCCGCCCGTACGCACCAGGCGTCGCCCTCCTCCATGTCGATGGCGACATAGCAGCAGGTGGCGAAGAGGTCGGTCTCCATGCCGACGAGCAGGCGATTGGCGCGCGAGACGACCACGTCGGGCGGGTGGCCCTCCACCGCGTAGGCCCTGATGGCCGTACGCATCTGGCCCATGATCGTCGCGGCGCCCGCGTTGTGGCCCTGTACGTCCCCGACGACCAGGGCCACCTGGTTCTCGGAGAGCGGGATCACGTCGTACCAGTCGCCGCCCACCGCCAGTCCCACCGTCGCGGGCAGATAGCGGGCGACGGCCACCGCGCCGGACAGCCGCGGAAGCTTGCGGGGCAGCAGACTGCGCTGGAGCATCGTGGCCAGCTCGTGCTCGGCGTCGAGCGCACGGGCCCGTACCAGGGCCTGCCCGACCAGGCCCGCAGTCGCGGTGAGCAGGGACCGCTCCTCGGGGCCGAAGGCATGCGGCTCGTCCCATCCGACCAGGCACGTGCCGATCACCCGGCCCTCGGCCGGGAGCGGCAGGACGGCGAGACCGCCGGGGCCGACGCCCGCGAGATTCGGCTCCAGGGTCGAGCCCGCCGTCCACAGGCTCATACGGCCTTCGCGCAGCGCGGCCTCCAGCGTGGGCAGGGCGCGGGCGGGTGCGTCGGGCCACTCCGAGCGCCACTCCGAACGCCACAGCTCCGGCCAGGCATCGGGTTCCGGCGGGTCGAGGACCGTGACGACCAGCCGGTCGCCCTCAAGTTCGGCGAGGGCCACCCGATCGGCTTCCAGCGGGTCGCGCAGGGCGGCGACCACCGCCCGGCTGACGTCCCGTACGGTCATCGCCCCGGCCAGCGCGACGGACAGCCGCTGCACCCTGGAGACCTCGTCCGCACTGGGCCGCAGATGCGAGGCGTCGGCGACGACGCCGAGCACCCGCTCCGGCTTGCCGTCGCGCTCGGCAAGCCGCCGGGCCCGCAGGCGCAGCCAGCGCAGTTCACCGGTGGAGCGGCGGATGCGGAATTCGAGTTCGCGGCCGCCGGAGGTCATATGGCCCGGCTCGACGATGGACATGAGCGCGGGCAGGTCGTCGGGGACGGTGTGTTCGAGCAGCGTCTCCACGCGTCCGTCGAAGGCGTCCCGGGGGATGTCGACCAGGTCGAGTACCCGGGCGTCCGCGTCGATCTGCCCGGTGCTCAGAATCAGGGTGAACGAGCCGACCCAGAAGCGGTCCAGCGCGGGTCCCAGTACCGGCCGGGGGCCCGTACGGCCGATGCCGTGACTCGGTTCGCCGCCCGCTTCCAGCCAGGCGGTGACCTGGTCCGCGTAGAGCTCCAGGAAATTGCGCCGTTCGGCGTCGAAACCGTCCGGAACCTCGTCCACGACGACCAGGCAGCCCAGCGGACTGCCGTTCGCTCCGAGCGGCAGCGCGCCCAGCGAAACCGGGGCGGGCAGGGTCTCGGCAGGGCTTTCGCCGTACGAGGCGAGTCCCGCCGCGTTCAGCCACAGCGGGCGACCGGTCCGGAAGGCGTCCACGACAGGAGCGCGGCAGGACAGGGGGTAGCTGGGCGACAGCCCGTACAGGGCACCGGAGCCTCCGGCCGATTCCGCCAGCTGGAGGGTGTCGTGCTTCTTGCCCAGCACATAGACGGCGGCCAGCGCCGCCCCGCCGAAAACCTGGATCCGCTCTCTCACAGTCCGCAGCGCCCCCATGCTCGCGCTGTCGTCGGACGTCCCATGATCCCTCGCCTCCGACCGGCGCTGTCGGCCGCGCCGCGCTCGGAGGCGGCCCACCCACCTCGTCGCACGTCCTGGACCGGTCGGTTCCAGCCTAGGGAAGGCGAGCGCCGCGTGCGGGGTTCCGCGAGTGTTCACCAGTTCTGTACGTCCCGCTACCCCCATGGGCCGGTCCCGTCACAACGGCGGGACCGGCCGGTGCTCACTCGCCGACGAGACGCGGGCCGATCGTGGATCAGTCGTCGACGGCGTCCATCACATCGCCGAGATCCACGAACTTGAAGCCGGTGGCCTCCCGCCCGCCCTCGGCCGGGGTGTCGTGGCCGTCCTGGACGACGAGCAGGCCACGCGGGTACTTCCGGCCCAGCGGTGCGGCGAGGACGGCGGCTCCGTCGCACTCCTCGGAGCCGTCGAGGATCCGCGTGGCCGCGGCGACACGGAAGCCGCCCTCCTGCGGAAACGGGTCGGCCCCGCCTGATGTACGGCGGGGCCGACCCGTACTGCCGCTTGCCCGGTTCAGCGAGCGACCGCCACGGTCGGCTTGCTGATCGCGGCACCGCTGTAGTGACCGGTGCGGTTGGCCGTGACCTTCACGGTGATCTTCATGCCGCGCTGGGTGGACTTGAGGACCAGCGCGGACTTGGTGGCACCCACGATCGCCTTGCCGTTCGCGTACCACTGGTAGACGTACGTCTCCGGGGCCGGCGCCCACGTGCCGGGCGTGGCCGTGAGCGTGGCGCCGACTTGCGCGGTGCCGGTGATGCCCGGGGCAGCGCTGTTGTTCAGCACGGCCGCGGTGACGGTGAAACTGCCCTGCTGGTACTCCCACCCGTTGTTGGTGATGACACTGAGGCTCCAGGTGCCCACCGGAACTCCGGTCAGATCCAGGACGGCGGTCAAGGTCCTCCGGTCGGCAGACACCGAGGTGGTGGTGGACTCGACCTTCCTGCCGGACACGTAGAGCCGGACCTTGTCGTCCTTGTGCAGGACGGTGCCCGTGACGGTGACCGTGGCCTTGGTGCCGCTCGCAGCGGTGGTCGGGGTCACTGTGCCGACGCTCTTGCTCTCGGTGCCGCACGGGACGGATGTGCAGACGAGCTCGGTACTGAAAGAGGTCCCCGACGCCTTCTCGGGCAGGCCCACCACCAGGATGCTCGGGGAGACGGCCGTCGACGACGGCTCGCTCAGATAGCACTGGTAGCCGCTGCCCACGAACAGCGTGCAGTTGTTGTCCAGGCTTCTGTCGTACAGCGCGGGCACGGCGGTGGCGGTGCCCCCCGCCGTGTCGCTGATCTTGAGGTCGAAGCGGTCGTCGTACGCGGTGGGCAGTGCCGCGCACACGGCGGTGTTCTGCTCGTCCAGGGTACCGATGATCGGGCCGTACCCGTAACTGATGTTCGGGACCCTCGTGCACTCGGCGGCCGGGCCCTCGGCCGTGGCGATGCGCATGGAGTCGAAGCGGTAGGAGTCGGCGGCCCTCAGGTTCGTCGGGACGGTGACGAGGACCTGGTAGCTGGTGGAACCGCTCACCGCGCAGGACTTGTTGCGGTAACCGCAGACGACGTCGCCGTTCGCGGCGTACGCCAGGATGTTCGCGGTGCCCAGCAGGTCACGGACATTGAGGTGCAGGGTGTCCTCGGCATCCGTGGTGGTCACCCGGCGGCAGAGCAGTGCGCCCGGTGCGGCCGTCGCACCGCCTGTGGAGGGACCGCCCACCGCGCTCGCCGGAGTGTCCGTGCAGCCCTTCGCGGTCGCGGTGACGTCGCGGCGGGTCAGGGTGTAGGTGGCGGGGACGTCGCGTCCGGTGACCAGCACGGTGTGCGCGACGCCGGGGGCGAGGGCGCACGTGGTCCAGGTGGAGACGGACGGCCAGACGGAGCAGACCTGCTTTCCGTCCGCGTCCAGGACGGAGAATTGGGCGGTGGACGTGCCGGAGACCGCCTGGAGCTGGAGATTCTCCATCCCGCTGTGGTCGTCGGCCGGGATGCTCAGGCAGTGCGAGAAGACGCCGCTCCCCGTGCTGAACCGGGCGGAGGCGCTCACGCTGCTGAAGTCGCCCGCCGGGATGACCGGGCAGCCGCTCGAAGCATCCGTACGGTGCAGTGCGATGCGGTACGAGCCGGTCGGAGGATCGGTGTCGTCAGTGGAAACCAGGGCGCGGAACGGGGCCTTGCCGGTGAGCGCGCAGGTGCCTTCGGAGAGGGTGTCGTACGTGCACTGCTGCTCGCCGTCGGCGTCAACGACCACGACGGAGGGGCGCGGCTCGGGGCCGTTCAGAGCCTTCAGCGCGGCCATCCGGGCGCCTTCGGGCAGCGGCAGCGTCAGGCAGTCGACTTCGCCGGCCGCAGCGAACGCCCCCTGGTGGGCGCCGAGTTCGACGTGCTCGCAACCGGCACTCGAGGCGCGGTCGAGGACAAGGGTCGGGCCGTCCGTGAGCAGGGTGTAGTCACCGGCGGCGGGGACGGTGCACGGGGACTGCCACTGCTCGCAGACGGTCTTTCCGGCGCGGTCGTACACGGCGAGCACGGTCCGCCCACCGCGCGCCTCGTACACGGTGTAGCGTCCGGCGGCCGGTGCGGTGAAGATCTTGCAGCCGGTGGCCGGGTCCACAGGGGTCGTCGTCGCGAGATTCCTCGCGGCGGCCGTGCTCAGACTCTGCTGCTTCTGCTCCTCTTCCACCGCGTTCGCCGCCGTGGGCGCACTTGGTCGACCGACATCGGAATACCTCTCGTCTCTGCCACTGCCCGGCCGGCCGACCGGGCGGTCACTATCCGTAGCAGAAATGAGAGGTATTCGTCACTTTCGGTAACTGATGCTCGGTGGAGGGATGGAAGCAACCCGCGTCAGCACGCGCCCCCTGAAGTACCTCCCGTACGCCCCCGCGAGAGGCACAGCGGCAGACATTGCGACCGCTCAGGTCACGTCCGTGGTCTTGGGCATCTCACCCTCGGTCGTGTTGATGTCGATCACCGAGAACGACGCACCCTGCGGATCACTCAGCGCCGCGAACCGGCCGAACGGGCTGCCCATCGGCCCGAACCGCAGCACCCCGCCGCCTTTCGTCGCTCTCTCCACTGCCGCGTCGCAGTCCTCGACGGTGAAGTACACGTTCAGATACGGAGGCACCTCGGGCGGGAACTCCTCCGTCATCTTCATCCGCCCCAGGACCGTCTCGTCGCCGAGGTTGAAGAGTTTGAAGTCCAGGTCGGGCATCGACTCGTCCTCGATGCGCTGCACCTTGTACGGGAAGACGGCGGGGAAGAAGGCGTCCGCCTTCTCTGGCTCGCGGGTGAAGACCTCGCCCCAGACATACGCGCCGGGTACGGCCTTCGCCTCGAAGCCCTCGTGGGCACCCGCCTGCCACACCCCGAAGGTGACACCGCTCGGGTCCTGGGCCAGGAGCATCGAACCGAAGTCGCCGACCTGCATCGGCTCCATCAGCACCGTGCCCCCGTTGTCACGGATCTTGCCCGCCGTGGCGGCGGCGTCCGGCGACGCGAGATACAGACACCACGCCGACTGGCCTTCCTGGCCGGGCATCGGCGGGACGACGGCCGCCACCGCCTTGCCGTCGGCGTACGCCTGTGTGTAGTTGCCGTACTCCGACGACGCCTCACCGAAGGTCCAGCCCAGCACATCTCCGTAGAAGCTCTTGGCGCCCTCGACATCGCTGAACATCGCATCGGCCCAGCACGGCGTGCCCTCTGGTTGCGCGGCCATGGCTCTGACTCTCTTCTGCTCGACGATTGGTCCCCGTTTGTCACGCTAGCCAGTCCGGACCCAACCCGCGCGCCGAACGCCCTCAGGTCCCTGTACCCCTGAGGCCGGGCGCACCCCACACCGGGAACCAGCGGGCCAGATCCGTCTCGATGCGGAGGTCGTCCGTGAGCAGCGCCCTGGTCTGGATCTCCAGGGTGTTGTCGCGTTTCTCGGGTGTGCCGGGCAGCGGCGCGAAGGGGTAGAAGGTGCCGCGCTTGTAGAGATAGACGAGCGCCAGCGCGCGATCACCCGCCGCCTCGTGGAAGGCCATCAGGGAGCAGAGAAGCTGGGGGCCGAATCCCGCTTCCTGGAGCAGCGTGTTGACCGCGTGGAGATCGTTGACGAGCGAGGCCGTGTCGTCGGCTGGGTGGCGGGCGAGGAGCCAGGTGTAGCCGTACGCGTCCTGGCTGAACTCGACCGGGATGCCGCCGCGACCGGTGTCGGCGTCGAGCAACTCCCGTACGTCCTCCTGGAGTTGCGCGAAGGCGCCGCCCTCCACGCTGGCGAAGCAGACCGAGCCGATGCCGGTGGGGATGAACCCCGCGCCCGCCTGGAGCGTGATCGCGGCGGCGGGCAGGGCGAAGAGCTGGTCGAGGTCGGGGCGTACGGGCTTGCTGCGGCCGAGGATGGTGTCGAGGAGTCCCACGAAGTACCTCAGTTCGTCGTCGGTCGTCGTCGGTCGTCGTCGGTCGTCTGTCGTCGTCGGCCGGTTCGCGCGTTTACGGACGGGCCAGCTGTGCCGAGATCTTGGCCAGTTGGTCCAGGCGCTGCTCCAGCGTCGGGTGCGAGGAGAACAGGCGCGCCAGGCTCTCCTTCGAGGAGAACGCCGGCGCGAACCAGAAGGCGTTGTACGGCTCCGCCTTGCGCAGATCCTCCGTCGGGATCCTGGCCATCTCGCCGGTCACCTTGGTGAGCGCGGACGCGAGCGCCGAGGGGCGGCCGGTGAGCAGCGCTGCGGCACGGTCGGCGGACAGTTCGCGGTAGCGGGAGAGCACTCGGGTCAGCAGGAAGCTGATCGCGTAGACGACGGCGCTGACCACGGGTATCAGGATCATGGCGATGGCAGTGTTGGGGTCGCGGCCGCTGTCCGCCCGGCTGAAGCCGCCCCAGAGTGCGATACGGGTCATGACGCCCGCGAGCACACCGAGGAACGACGCGATCGTCATCACCGCGACATCGCGATGGGCGACATGCGAGAGCTCGTGCGCGAGGACCCCTTCCAGTTCCTCCGGCTCCAGGCGGCGCAGCAGACCGGTGGTGGCGCAGACCAGGGCGGTCTTCTCGTTGCGGCCGGTGGCGAAGGCGTTCGGCACATCACTCTGGGCGATCGCGACGCGCGGCTTGGGCATGTCGGCGAGCGCGCAGATACGGTCGACGGCGCCGTGCAGTTCTGGCGCCTGCTCGGGGGTGACCTCACGGGCGCCCATGCTGAAGGCCGCTATCCGGTCGCTGAACCAGAACTGCGCGATGAACACAGCCCCCGCGATCAGCAGGATGATCGGCCACGAGCTTCGCAGGATCGCCAGCAGCGTGCCCACGAAGACGACATAGAGCAGCCCGATCAGGAACATCGTCGTCACCATGCGGGTGGTGAGTCCCTGATCCGGGGCGTAGCGCGAAAGAGGCCGGTTCGCTGGCATCTGATCACCCTCCGGACGGAGCTGTTTCTCGTTCCCCCCACATCGATTGTGCTCCTTTCACACATACTTCCGGCATAAGTTCAGCAGCAGCCTCAGGACCCGGCGGAACCGGCCGATCCGGCTCGCTCACATTGGTTCGACATGTGTCAACATAGATGCATGTCGAATGCGAAGGTGCTGCCCCTGCTGGAGCCCGATGCCGTGCCCTGCTGCCCGCCGCTGACCGAACGCCCCCTCACGGCGGAGGAGGCGGTACGCACCGCCGCCATGTTCAAAGCCCTGGGCGACCCCGTCCGGCTGCGGCTCTTCTCGGCGGTCGCCTCGCACGACGGCGGCGAGGCCTGCGTCTGCGACATCTCCGACGTCGGCGTCTCCCAGCCGACCGTCAGCCACCACCTGAAGAAGCTCAAGGACGCAGGCCTGCTCAGCTCGGAACGCCGCGGCACCTGGGTCTACTACCGCGTCGAGCCGTCCGTACTGGCCGCGATGGGCCACATCCTGGGCCGCGGCTAGGCCGAGGCGCCCATACACATCACGTCCGGCGCAGCAGCCACCGGTCGAGATACCGGACGAGCCCTGCCAGGTGCCTGCGCGCGCCCGCGAGGCGTGACGCCGGCGGCGTGAGCCCCGCGGGACGTGGCGCGCAATCTCTTGACATGTTCCTGGCTCGACGCTGAGATGTGGTGACTTTCGTTCGCCCCCGTTTGTTTGTGCGCCATTGACCCCCCACTGGAGCCGCACATGCACACCGAACGACACACCACACCCACCTTCAGACAGCGCCTGGCCGCCGTCGCCGCCGCGCTCGCACTCCTCACCAGCGGGGCCGCGGCCGCGACGCTCGCCACCGTCACCGCCCAGGTCGCCGCCGCACCCCCGGCCGCGGCCGTCGACAACGGCCTCGCCCTGGCGCCCCAGATGGGCTTCAACAACTGGAACTCCACCCACTGCCGGGCCGAGTTCAACGAGGCGATGGTCAAGGGTGTCGCCGACGCCTTCGTCTCGCAGGGGCTCAAGGCCGCCGGATACACATACGTCAACATCGACGACTGCTGGGCCCTGCCCAACCGCAACGCCTCGGGCAATCTCGTCCCCGACCCGGTCCGCTTCCCCAATGGGATCAAGGCAGTTGCCGACTATGTGCACTCCAAGGGGCTCAAATTCGGGATCTACTCCAGCGCCGGGACCAAGACCTGTGACGTGCAGGGATTTCCCGGTGGGCTCGGGCACGAGCAGCAGGATGCCAACCTGTGGGCCTCCTGGGGCGTGGACTACCTGAAGTACGACAACTGCAACAACACCGGCGCCGACGCCCAGCAGCGCTACAAAGCGATGGGCGACGCGCTCAGGGCCACCGGGCGGCCCATCCTCTACAGCATCTGCGAGTGGGGCGAGAACCAGCCCTGGAACTGGGCGGCGGGCGTCGGCAATTCATGGCGTACGACCGGGGACATCAGCGACTCGTGGTCCAGCATGATCGGCATCGCGCACCAGAACCAGGGACTGGCTCCCTACGCCAAGCCCGGGGCCTGGAACGACCCGGACATGCTCGAGGTCGGCAACGGCGGAATGACCGACACTGAGTACCGCACCCACTTCAGTCTCTGGGCGCAGATGGCCGCGCCGCTGCTCATCGGCAGTGATCTGCGCAGCGCCTCAGCCGCGACCCTCGCGATCCTGAAGAACACCGATGTCATCGCCGTCGACCAGGACAGCCTGGGCAAGCAGGGCACGGTCGTGTCCGGCTCCGGTGGTCTTGTGGTGATGTCCAAACCGCTGGCGGACGGCAGCCGTTCGGTGACGCTGACGAACGAGACGACCTCGGCGAAGACGATCTCGACGACCGTCGAGGCGGTCGGGATCGGCGGCGCTTCCTCGTATGCGCTGAAGGACCTCTGGTCCAAGCAGACGAGCACCACCACGGGTGCCATCAGCGCGTCGGTGCCCGCCCACGGCACCGTGATGTACCGGGTGACCCCGGGCGCCCCCGTACCCCCGCCGGCCGGGGTCAACCAGCTCGGCGATCTGCCGTGGACATCGGCGATCAACGGCTGGGGACCGGTCGAGCGCGACCGCAGCAACGGCGAACAGGCCGCGGCCGACGGCAGGACCCTCACCATCGGCGGCACGACCTACGCCAAGGGCCTCGGCACACACGCGGCGAGCGACCTCACCTACCAACTGGGCGGCACCTGCCGGTCGTTGAGCGTCGACGTCGGCGTGGACGACGAGTCCACGGCGGGCGGCTCCGTCGTCTTCCGTATCTACCGTGACACCGTCCTCGTCGTCGACAGCGGGCTGCGGACGGCAAGCGATCCGCCCAAGCGGCTGAGCGCCGACCTCACCGGCGGTACGAAACTGAGGCTGGTCGTCACCGACGGCGGGGACGGCATCAACTACGACCACGCCGACTGGGCGGACGCCAAGCTCGTCTGCGGCAACGGCCCCGCCTCCGGTACGCACGCGCTCAGCAACCTCAGCTGGACCTCGGCCACGAACGGCTGGGGACCGGTGGAACGCGACCTCAGCAACGGCGAGAAGGCCGCAGCCGACGGCAGGACCCTCACCATTGGCGGCACGACCTACGCCAAGGGCCTCGGCACGCACTCGAGTTCCACGATCACGTACTACATCGGCGGCAGCTGCTCGACGCTCACCACCGGCATCGGTGTCGACGACGAGGCGGGCGGTACGAACGGCTCCGTCGTCTTCCAGATCTACCGGGACGGCACGAAGGTCGCGGACAGCGGCCGCGTCACCGGGGCCGACGCGGCCAGGCAGCTGACCGCGGATCTCACCGGCGGCCTGGAGGTCAGGCTGGTCGTCACGGACAGCGGCGACGGCGTCACCTACGACCACGCGGACTGGGGGGCGCCCACCCTGAGCTGCGGCTGATGGTGCCGGCTCGGCCTCGGTCGGGGTGGACGGGACAGCCCGTCCACCCCGACCAGCTCTCAGGGACCTGCGGCCCGGCCGCCGATGGCACACTGGCGGACGACTGTCCGAAGGAGCCCGCTGTGCCGATGATCCGCAATCTCCGCCGTGCGGTGCGCCGTGCCTACCGCAGGACGGTGGACCTGAGCCACCCGTCCCGCTCTCCGCTGGGCAGCACGGTCGTCAACTGCGTGATCTACGAGGACGGCGTACGGCAGCCCGACACCTCCCCGGTCGACGAGGCCCTGCGCCGGGTCCGCAAGACGGGCAGGGGCTTCGTCTGGCTCGGGCTGCATGAGCCTTCCGCGACGGAGTTCGCCGGTATCGCCGATCTGTTCGGCCTGCACCCGCTGGCCGTCGAGGACGCGGTGCAGGCACACCAGCGGCCCAAGGTGGAGCGGTACGAGGACACGCTTTTCGCCGTCTTCAAGACCTGCCGCTACGTCGAGCACGAAGAGCTCACCGCGACCAGCGAGGTGGTGGACACCGGCGAGCTCATGGTCTTCACCGGTTCCGACTTCGTGATCACGGTCCGGCACGGCAGGCACGGTTCACTCGGCCCGCTGAGGGAGGCCCTGGAGGCCGGCCCCGACCAGCTGGCCAAGGGCCCCGCCGTCGTACTGCACGCGATCGCCGACCATGTGGTGGACGACTACCTCACCGTGGCGGACGCCGTGCAGAACGACATCGACGCCGTCGAAACCGCCGTCTTCAGCGAACATGCGGGCCGCGGCGACGCGGGCCGTATCTACCAGCTCAAGCGCGAACTGCTGGAACTCAAGCGCGCGGTGGTCCCGCTGGACCGCCCGCTGCATGCCCTGGCCACCCAGCAGCTGCCGCCCATCGGCACGGACATACAGCCCTACTTCCGTGACGTCGCCGACCATCTGGCCCGCGTCACCGAGCAGATCGCATCGTTCGACGCCCTGCTCGACTCGATCCTCCAGGCCCACCTCGCGCAGGTGACCGTCGCCCAGAACGAGGACATGCGCAAGATCACGGCATGGGCGGCGATCGTCGCCGTACCGACGATGGTCTGCGGCGTCTACGGCATGAACTTCGAGCACATGCCGGAGCTGCGCTGGACATACGGATACCCGCTCATCGTCGGCGTCATGGCCGTGGCCTGCTTCGTCCTCCACCGCAGCTTCCGCCGCAACGGCTGGCTCTGAGCGCCGCATTGTCCCCGGCCGTCAGGTGGCGGCCCAGCCGGACCAGCGACTCACCGTGATCACCACGACCGGCCCCTGCGGTGGCTGCTCGCGGTACTGCACGTACTTGGCCTGCAGCAGCTCAATGACGCGGGACCGCCGCTCAGCACTCCCGACCAGCTCGGCATGTCCGTCGGCCCGCACCCACCAGAGCCGGGACCAGTCGTCGTCGTAGTGATCGACGATCGCCGACACTTGATCGTTCTCACGGATATTGCGCAGCCGCCGGAGATCCCATGTGCTCTTGGGCTTGTGGTCGATCGCGCAGCACACCAGGTCGCCGTCCACGGCGAAGTTGAACGGCACCAGATGGGGTGCGCCGGAGCTCGCGACGGTCGCCAGCCGGGCGACCGGTGCCGCCGCGAACCGCTGCCGTGCGTCGTCGGGAGCGAGCTTCATCAGCCCGCCCCTTCCAGCAGCCCGGGCAGGTCGGCGAAGGAGTCGAGGACATGGTCCGGGGCGCCCGACGCCGAGGCGTGGGTTTCCGGCAGGTACTTGCCGGTCCTGACCAGGACGCCGGTGATGCCGCTGCGCTGCGCCGCCAGGACGTCCGACTCGATGTCGTCGCCCACCATCAGGGCTTCGGACGCCGTGACACCGAGATGTGCCAGGGCCGTGGCGAAGAACGCATCCGCGGGCTTGCCGGTGACCTCCGCCTCGACGCGGGCGGCTCGTTCCAGGCCGAGGAGGAAGGCGCCGGTGTCGAGGTCGAGGCCTTCCGAGGTGCGCCAGTAGAGGTTGCGGTGCATGGCGATCAGCGGGACGCCACGCTGGAGTTCACGGAAGGCGCGGTTGAGGGAGGCGTAGGTGAATTCGTCGCCCGCACCGCCGAAGACGACCACGTCGGGGGTGGTCTCGTCCGTCTCGGCGACGAGGGTCACGCCGTCGAGATCGTCCCGGACGTCGCCGCTGTTGAGGAAAAGGCAGCGGGCACCCGGATAGCGGTCGCGGAGATAGGCGGCGGTGACGGCGGGGGCCGTGAGGATGTCGTCGACGCCGACCGGGAAGCCCGCCGAGGCCAGTTTCACGGCGATGGCGGCGCGGGTGCGTGAGGTGTTGTTGGTGACCAGCGCCAGCGGGAGGCCGGCGGCGCGCAGGCGTTCCATGGCCTCCACGGTGCCGGGCAGTGGCTTCCAGGACACGGTGAGTACGCCGTCGATGTCGATCAGGGCGGCTCCGATGCGTTCCATACGAGGGACCGTATCGCCGCCTTGTAAAATAGCCACAAAAGGGGCACTACATGGGTGGAAGTGAACCACCGTGCTCTTCACCGACCGCACCGACGCAGGACGACAGCTGGCCGGAGCGCTACGGCACGTACAGGGGGAAGATCCCGTCGTTCTCGGCCTGCCGCGGGGCGGAGTGCCGGTGGCCTTCGAGGTGGCGCGGGCGCTGGGGGCGCCGCTCGATGTGATCGTCGTCCGCAAGCTCGGGGTTCCGTACCACCGGGAGCTCGGCTTCGGGGCCATCGGCGAGGGCGGGGTGCGGGTCATCAGCGACAACATCGTCCGTCTCAGCCGGGCCGGGCGGGACGAGCTCGCTTCGGTCGAGCGTGCCGAGGAGGCGGAGCTCGCACGGCAGGCGAAGCGCTTCCGGGCCGAGCGGCCGCGGGTCCCGCTCGAAGGCCGGACGGTGATCATCGTGGACGACGGGATCGCGACCGGCGCCACGGCCGCGGCGGCATGCCAGGTCGTACGTGCGCAGGGCGCGGGCCGCGTGGTGCTGGCCGTGCCGGTCGCGCCGCCGGACGCCGTCGAGTGGCTGCGGGCCGAGTCGGACGAGGTGGTGTGCCTGTCCACGCCGCGCGCCTTCCGCGCCGTCGGCGAGTGGTACGTGGACTTCTCGCAGACTCCGGACGAGGAGGTCGCCTCGCTGCTCGCGCGAGCGTCTGCGCACGCGTCTGCGGCCGCTCCCGTGCGCGAGGTGGACGTGGACGCGGGAGGGGTCCGGCTCGCCGGGAATCTCACCCTGCCGGAAGGCGCCGGGGCGGTCGTCATGTTCGCTCACGGCTCCGGCAGCAGCCGCCACAGCCCCCGCAACCGCTTCGTCGCCACCGCCCTGAACCGGGCGGGCCTGGGCACTCTGCTCTTCGATCTGCTCACCTCGGCCGAGGAAGCCGACCGGGCGAACGTCTTCGACATCGAGACCCTGGCCCGGCGGCTGGCGGACGCGACGCGCTGGCTGCGGGGCCGCGGGTCCCTTGCGATCGGTTACTTCGGGGCGAGCACCGGAGCCGCGGCGGCGCTGCGTGCGGCCGCGACCTCAGACATGGACATCGGGGCCGTGGTCTCCCGCGGCGGGCGTCCCGACCTGGCCGGTCCGTCCCTCGGCGACGTACGCGCACCCACGCTCCTCATCGTCGGCGGCCACGACTCCCTGGTCCTCGACCTCAACCGGCAGGCCCAGAGGCAACTGCACTGCGAGAACCGACTGGAGATCGTCCCGGGTGCCACGCATCTCTTCGAGGAGCCGGGCGCCCTGGACCAGGTCGCCGAACTCGCCCGGGACTGGTTCACCTCGCACTTGGCGGCGCAGAGCGTGGCGGGATGACGAGTCGCGGCAGCCCCGCCTCAGCCGTCCCACGCGCTGACGATCACGGCGTCGCCGACCGCCAGCTTGCCCGTCCGTACGACCGAGAACTTCGAGCCGAACGCCACACCGCCCTCCGCAGCCCGCCGATAGCGCGCGAGCGTCCGCAGGGGCTCCGGGCCCGCCTTCCCACCGCTGCTCTGGTCGACCAGAGTGACCGCACAGCGGATCGCGAGCTTCGCGTAACCCAGCTCGGCATTGCCGATGCCGATACGGCGGGCCCGGTCCTCCCCATGCGGCTCGTCCCAGCCGTCGACGACGATGTTCGGCCGGAATCGGGTCATCGGCAGCGGACTCGCGCCCGACTCCGCGATCCGCCGGTTCAGCGCCTCGAGGGAGGAGACCGACAGGATGTGCACCGGGCTGCTGTCGGCATAACCGGAGGTTCCGGGCGTCAACCCGTCCGTCACGCGGGCGTGTTCGGGCGGAACGCGGACGAGCCTGCTCGGCGTACCCAGTACGTCCGAGAGCCAGTCGGCGACCGGCCCGCCCTGGTCGATGCCCTCGTACGCCGTACCGAACAGCTCGACGCCGACTCTCGCCGACGTGCGATCGACGTCGATACGGATGGCGTCAACGTCCGGTGCGTGGAACGTGAGTTGCCCGCCGTCGGCCGTGATCTCGGGACGGATGACCGCCAGTCGTGGATCCCGCCGCTGGCTGCGGAACACCCCGTTCTCGCCGACCACCATGAAGCTGCGGTCATGGGCGAGACCCGCCCGGGTCATCAGGGCTTCTGTCAGCGGAATGCCTGCGCATCCCTTGATGGGATAGGACGTCAGTTCCACCACTCGGGGCACGGCGTCAGACTACCTCTCGCCAGATCCGCTCAGTCGTGGTCGAGTACGGACGGCTGAACGTTCCGTCGACAGCAAGGCATCCGTCGATCCGCCGATCCTCATGGAGTCGATCCGCATGGACCGTCGCACCTTCGTCACCGCCGTCGCTGCCCTCACGGCTGCCGCCACAACTCCCGCTGCCGCAACTCCCGCCGCTGCAGCCCGCCTTGGCCCCGACGCCCGGGCCGCCCGCCGGCTGCTGCCCGACCACTTCGGGCAGATCACTTTCGCCGCGCTACCGGCCGCGGCCGGCGGGGCCGACGCCTTCCGGGTGTCCGGATCCGCCGGGCGGATCCGAGTCGAAGGCACCGGGCCGGCCGTGCGGCTGACCGGGCTGAACCGGTATCTCAGGCAGGTCGCCCACGCCGGCATCAGCTGGGCGGGACAGCAGCTCGGCAGCCTGCCGAGGAAGCTGCCCGCCGTACCGGAGCCGCTCGGCAGCACCGCCAATGTGCCGCACCGGTTCGCGTTCAACGACACCAACGACGGCTACTCCGGCGCGTACAACGGCTGGGACTACTGGGAGCGCGAGATCGACGTGCTCGCGCTGCACGGCTACAACGAAATACTCGTGTACCTGGGCGCGGATGCCGTGTACCACCGGCTGTTCCAGGAGTTCGGCTACACGGACGCGGAGCTCCGCGCCTGGATACCCGGACCCGCGCACCAGCCCTGGTGGCTGCTGCAGAACATGTCGTCCTTCGGCGGTCCGGTCTCCCCGCAGCTGCTGGACCGGCGCGTCGCGCTCGCGCGGAAGATCGTCGGGCGGCTGCGGGAGCTCGGCATGACGCCGGTCTTCCCCGGCTACTTCGGCACCGTGCCGCCGGGCTTCGCCGAGCGCAACGCGGGCGCGCACACCGTCCCGCAGGGCGACTGGGTCGGCTTCGCCCGGCCGGACTGGCTCGATCCGCGCGGCGAGCACTTCCGCCGGGTCGCCGCCGCGTACTACCGCATCCACGCCGAGCTGTTCGGGCACGGGACGATGTACAAGATGGATCTGCTGCACGAGGGCGGAAACCCGGGCGACGTCCCGGTGGCGGAAGCCGTCCGGGGCGTGCAGGGGGCCCTGCTCACCGCCCGCCCCGGCGCCGTCTGGGTCGTCCTGGGCTGGCAGAGCAACCCGAGGAAGGCCCTGCTGGAGGCCGCCGACCGCAGCAAGGTCCTGATCGTGGACGGGGTCTGCGACCGCTTCCCGGACATCACCGACCGGGAGTCCGACTTCCTGGGCACGCCCTACGCCTTCGGCTCCATCTGGAACTTCGGCGGCCACACCGGCATCGGCGCCAACACTCCTGACTGGGCACGCCTCTACCACTCCTGGCTGACCAGGAACGGCAGCGCGCTCAAGGGCATCGCGCTGATGCCCGAGGGAGCCGACAACAATCCGGCCGCGCTGGCGCTCTTCTCGGAGCTCGCCTGGACCGACACCGCTCCCGACCTGGAGGAGTGGTTCGCCGCGTACGCCGTCTCGCGGTACGGAGGCGAGGACCCCAAAGCGGCCGAAGCCTGGGACATCCTGCGCCGCACGGCGTACGGCACGACGCGCGCCGACTCCTGGAGCGAGCCGGCGGACTCGCTGTTCGCCGCCCGCCCGAGCCTGTCGGCGACGAGTGCCGCGAGCTGGTCGCCGGACCGCATCCGCTACGACGCCACGGTGTTCGCGGACGCGCTCGGCTCGCTGCTCGCCGTCGCACCGGCGCTGCGCGGCAGTTCCGCCTACGCCAACGACCTGCTGGACGTCGCGCGCCAGTGCCTGTCCAACAAAAGCCGGGCGCTGCTCCCCCGGATCAAGGCGGCGTACGAGGCCCGGGACCGGGACCGGTTCGACGCGCTCGCCCGGGTGTGGCTGGAGCGGATGGACCTGCTGGAGCGGCTGCTGGCCACCGACAGGCGTCATCTGCTGGGGCGTTGGGCCGCGGACGCGAGAGCGTGGGGCGCGGACGCGGCCGAGCGCGAACAACTGGAGTACGACGCCCTGTCTCTGCTCACGGTGTGGGGTCCCCGGTCCGGCGCGGACGACGGAGGGCTGCGCGACTACGCGAACCGTGAGTGGGCCGGGCTGGTCGGCGGGCTCTACCGACTGCGCTGGAAGATGTACTTCGACGAGCTCTCCGCGGCCCTCGCAGCCGACCGCGAGCCGAAGGTCGTCGACTGGTTCGCGCTGGAGGACGGCTGGCTGCGCGACCACGGCCCGCTCGCCACCGAACCAGCAGGGTCGACGTACGCGCTCGCCCGCCGGATCAGGGACACACTCGCCACCGGCGCGACCCGGCCCGTCCCGGACCCGGGCACCTCTAACCCCGGTGTCAGACCTGGGCTATGAGCGCGTACCGCTCGTCCGTCACCGGGCGTCCCCACAACTCCGGCTCGTCGCTGAGCGGTTCGATGCGCACCGTGCCTGCGAGCGGCCGCACCGCGGCCGCCAGTGCCTCCGCACCGATGCCGCCGTGCCACGGCAGGGCTTCGGCCCCGGCCACATACGGCACGCCCGTCTGGCCCGCCTCGCGCCAGCGGCCCTCGATCAGGACCAGCAGACCACCCGGGCGCAGGCGGGTGACCCATTCGCGCAGGGCCGCCTCGGGGTCGGGCAGGGTCCACAGCAGGTGGCGGGAGAGGAGGACGTCGTAGCGCTCGTCGCCCGTCGGCGGCAGCGCCGCGTCGCCGACCAGAAAACGGGCCGCGAAGCCGGCCGCGGCAAGCTTCGCGCGGGCCTGGTCGATCATGCGGGGCGCCAGGTCGACGCCGGTGACACGGTGGCCGGACTCGGCGAGCAGCAGGGACAGGGAACCGGTGCCGCAGCCGACGTCGAGGACATCGAGCGCCTCGAGCCCGTCCGCCGGGCCGGACGGAACCCACGAACGCAGGCGCCGGGCCCATGCCGTGCGCGTCTCGTCGGCGCGCAGTCCGTGGTCCGGCTCGTCGTCGAATACGGGCGCGGCGGCGTTCCAGTAGTCGCTGATCGAAGCGGTCGTTTCCGTCACGCCTCCAATCGTGCCGGTCGGCACTGACAATGACGGCAGTTGTGCTAGGGCCTGTCCGGTCGATCGAGCCCGGCAAGATCCGAACGACAGGCCCTAGGTCACCGCGATGAACAGGGCCAATGTCAGTACGGCGACACCGCAGCCGTACAGGGCGAGCGTCACCGAGCGCGCCTCGGCGGACGGGTCGTTGTTGCCGGCGCGGCAGAGGCCGCGGGCAGAGGTCACAATCAGAGCCAGAGCTGCCGCGGAGAACACGGCGAACAAGGAATCGATCACCCGGCGACAGTCTCACGGGTCTTCAGCTGCCGCATGCCGGGATGGTCCGTCCGTATGAGCCCTGTGAGCTGTATGAGCCGTGTGCGCGCGCTCAGGCCTCGCGCATACGGAAGCCCGCCAGCGCCTCCGTCAGCCACTTCGTCCAGAACGTCTCCAGCTCGATCCCGCCCCGCAGCACCATGTGCCGCAGCCTGTCCTGCTCAGTCGACTGGCGCTCCGGCGGGAAGTCGCGTGCCTCGATCGCCGTGTACTGCGCCAACTGCCGCCGGTGCAGGGCGAGATGGCGCTCCAGTTCGGCCTCAAGACCCGCGCTGCCGACCACGCCCGCAGCCCGCAGCCGCAGCAGCAGCGGGTCCCTGACCGGCTTGGGGTCCTCGGACCTGGCGACCCACGCGGTCAGCTCCTCGCGGCCCGCGGGCAGGACTTCGTACTCCTTCTTCTGCCCACGGGTCGGCTGCGCGGACGGCAGGGCCCGGATCTGGCCCGCCTGCTCCAGTTTCCCCAGCTCACGGTAGATCTGCTGGTGCGTGGCCGACCAGAAGTAGCCGATCGACCTGTCGAAGCGGCGGGTCAGCTCAAGGCCCGACGACGGCTTTTCGAGCAGGGCCGTGAGGATCGCGTGCGGGAGGGACATGGCCCGATCCTAGGGAGTGTCTTCAAAGTAGCGTCGTCCGCCCGATCGCCGGGCAGACGGGACTTTGAAGACACGACCTAGGGAGGGCCACTACAGCGCCGCCGCCAGCCGTGTTCCCTGGTCGATCGCCCGCTTCGCGTCCAGCTCTGCCGCCACGTCCGCGCCGCCGATCAGATGCACGGACCGGCCCGCGGCGCTCAGCTCCTCGTACAGCCCGCGCTGCGGATCCTGTCCTGCGCACAGCACGACGGTGTCGACGGGCAGCACGGTGGTCGTGCCGTCGACGCTGACGTGCAGGCCCTCGTCGTCGATCCGCTCGTAGGTCGCCCCGGCCGTCATCGTCACCCCGCGGTGCTTGAGCTCCGTACGGTGGATCCAGCCCGTCGTCTTGCCCAGACCCGCGCCGACCTTGCTGGTCTTGCGCTGGAGGAGGTGGACGGACCGCGGCGGCTTCGCGCGCTCGGGTGCGGTCAGCCCGCCCGGCGCGCTGTAGTCGGTGTCGACGCCCCACTGCCGGAAGTACGTCCCGGCGTCCAGGCTCGCACCCTCGCCGCCGTCGGTCAGGAACTCCGCGACGTCGAAGCCGATACCGCCCGCGCCGATGACAGCGACCCGCTCGCCGACGTGCGCTCCGTCGCGCAGGACGTCGAGGTAGCTGACGACGCTCGGGTGGTCGACGCCCTCGATCTCGGGGGTCCTGGGGGTGACCCCGGTGGCGACCACGATCTCGTCGTACGCGGCCGCCGCGAGGTCGTCGGCCGTCGCGCGGACGCCGAGGCGGACCTCGACTCCTTGCAGTTCGAGCTGCGTACGGAAGTAGCGCAGCGTCTCGTTGAACTCCTCCTTGCCCGGGATCCGCTTGGCGACGTTCAGCTGGCCGCCGATCTCGTCCGCCGCGTCGAAGAGCGTGACCTCGTGTCCGCGCTCGGCCGCCGAGACCGCGCAGGCGAGCCCGGCGGGACCCGCGCCGATCACGGCGACGCGCTTGCGCAGCCGGGTCGGGGAGAGAACCAGCTCGGTCTCGTGGCAGGCGCGCGGGTTGACCAGGCAGGAAGTGATCTTCCCGCTGAAGGTGTGGTCCAGGCAGGCCTGGTTGCAGCCGATGCAGGTGTTGATGGTCTCCGCGCGGTCCGCCTGCGCCTTGGCGACGAACTCGGGGTCGGCGAGGAAGGGACGGGCCAGCGACACCATGTCCGCGCGCCCCTCGGCGAGCAACTGCTCGGCGACTTCGGGGGTGTTGATGCGGTTGCTGGTCACCAGTGGGACGGAGACGGATCCCATGAGCTTCTTCGTGACCCAGGTGTACGCGCCGCGCGGCACCGAGGTCGCGATCGTGGGGATACGCGCCTCGTGCCAGCCGATCCCGGTGTTGATGATCGTCGCTCCGGCCGCCTCGATCTCCTTGGCGAGCGTGATCACTTCTTCGAGCGAGGAGCCGCCGGGGACGAGATCGAGCATGGAGAGGCGGTAGATGAGGATGAAGTCGGGGCCGACGCGCTCACGGGTGCGGCGGACGATCTCCAGGGGGAGCCGGATCCGGTTCTCGTACGAGCCGCCCCAGCGGTCGGTGCGGTGGTTGGTCGCACTGGCGATGAACTCATTGATGAAGTAACCCTCGGAGCCCATGATCTCGACGCCGTCGTACCCGGCGGACTGCGCGAGCCGGGCCGCCCGTACGTAGTCCTCGATGGTCTCATCGACCTCGGCGTCGGTCAGGGCGCGGGGGACGAACGGGCTGATGGGGGCCTGGATCGCGCTCGGCGCGACGAGGTCCGCGTGGTACGCGTACCGGCCGAAGTGCAGGATCTGCATCGCGATCCTGCCGCCCTCCGCGTGCACGGCGTCGGTGACGGTCCGGTGCTGCTGCGCCTCGGCCTCGGTGGTGAGCTTGGCGCCGCCCTCGTACGGTCGGCCGCGGTCGTTGGGCGCGATGCCGCCGGTGACGATGAGGCCGACGCCGCCGCGGGCCCGGGCCGCGTAGAAGGCGGCCATCCGCTCGAAGCCGCGCTCGGCCTCTTCGAGGCCGACGTGCATGGAGCCCATGAGCACCCGGTTGGGCAGGGTGGTGAACCCGAGGTCGAGAGGGCTCAGCAAATGCGGATACGGGCTCGTGCTCGGGGTCCGGCTCATCGGGGGCGCCTCCTCGCGCAGGGGTCGACAGTCCCTTTTTAGCGGCGCCACCATGATTATGCAACAAGGTGCAAAAGAGCCCCGGCGTGATCTGCGCTACTCCGTCCCGACAGTCCGACAAGTGTGCTGATAAGCCGTACGGGTGATGTTGGTCGTCCGGACCTGCGCAGCGCCCATAACGTGCCGCTGTGGCGGGATGGAAGCGGTTGAGCGGCGCACTGGGCATCGTGGCGATTGTCGGCTCGCAGGGGATCGGCGGGGTCGCGTATGCGGCCGATGGGACGGAGCCGGTCCACGAGCGGGTTCACGCGTGGGTTCACGGCGAGAGCTGCACGCCGACACCTGCACCGACACCCGCGCCGTCGCCGACACCGTCGCCGACACCGGATCCGACGCCCGCGCAGCCTGTGCCTGTGCCGCCGGATCCGGCACCGCCCGGCACTCCGGCGCCCCCTGTGCCTGCGCCTGTCAAGCCGCCTCCCGAGCCCGAGGCTGCACCTCCCGCGCGGGAGGCCCCGGAGCCCGCCCCGCCCACGGCACCCGCGGCGGCTCCCGCTCCGGCCCCCGAGGCGAGGCCCGCGCCGCGGCCGCGCGTCCACGCCGTACGCAACTACCGCCGGGCGATCAGCAGACCGACCGCCGCCGGGACCCCGATGACGGTCCTGATGCTGGTGACGACCATCCCGGCGGTCCTGGCGGCCGCGATCCTGCGCCCCCGCTCACGGTCCGCCGCCTCCGGGCGCGGCCGCTCCTGAATCACCTGCTCCCGAACCACGGAGAACTGTCATGTCGGAATGGCTGGTCCTGGTCCTCGCGATGGCCGTCGCCTGTGCCGTCGTCCTCGTCATCGTGCTGCTCAGGCAGCACCGGCTGAGCAGGGCCGGAGCGACGGAGGAGGACGGCAGCGAGACTCCCGACGTCCTCGAATACATGACGATGATGGTCGGCGTCGTGTACGCGATCGTGCTCGGTCTGGCGATCGCGGGCGTGTGGGAGGCGCGGAGCGCCGCGCAGGACGATGTACGGCGCGAGGCGCAGGCCCTGCACGAGGTGACCCAGCGGGCCCAGGTATACCCGGCCGACGTCCGGGAGAAGCTGCGTACGGACATCGACCGGTACGTCTCCCATGTCGTTCAGCAGGAGTGGCCGAAGATGGTCAACCACAACGAACTGCCCGACCGGGGTGGGGAGTTGCTCGCCGCGGTCCGCATGGACATCGCGTCGAGGCCGCCCGCGGGCGAGCTGGAGGCGCAGGCGTACCAGCCGCTGCTCGACCAGATCGCGATCGCGGACGACGCGAGAAACGCCCGCGCCGAGAACGCCGGGGAGACGCTGCCGGGTGTGGTGTGGTTCGGCCTGATCACCGGGGCGCTGGTGACGATCGGCCTGATCTTCACGCTCCAGATCGGCCGCACTCCGAGGGAACTGCTGCTGGCGGGCCTCTTCAGCGCGCTGATCGCGTTCCTGCTGTTCCTGGTCTGGGACTTCGACGCCCCGTTCGGCCGCTCGGGCACGTCCTCGGCGGACGCCTTTCGCCAGCTGTTCGCAACGGCTGCGGGCCCGAGCTGAGAATCATCGCGGGTCTGGGGTGGGGGCCCGCGCCCCTACTTCTGCGCGTGCTCCCCCACGTAAAACAGCAGGTACACGAACCCGGCGAACAAATGCGTCGCGAAGATGTAGACGAAGACCCGCAGCGCGACCCCCCGCTCCTTCCAGCTCTCGCTCTCGCTCACCCGTCGCTCCTCGCTCAGCACGTAACGGCGTCATCGCCTCATCGCGTCATCGTTCCCTCGCTCCAGAGTACGGGCGGCGGAATAGAAGCCCGGTCCCTCCCGTTCCAGGTAGCGGTTTAAGATTCAACCAACTGGGACCTTGGAGGCGAGCCACGATGCAGTTCGGGATCTTCACCGTCGGTGATGTGACCACCGATCCGACCACCGGCCGTACCCCGACCGAGCACGAGCGGATCAAGGCGATGGTCGCCATCGCGCTGAAGGCCGAGGAGGTCGGGCTCGACGTCTTCGCGACCGGTGAGCACCACAACCCGCCCTTCGTGCCCTCCTCGCCCACCACCCTGCTCGGGCACATCGCCGCACGCACCGAGAACCTGATCCTGTCCACCTCCACGACGCTGATCACCACCAATGACCCGGTGAAGATCGCCGAGGACTACGCGATGCTCCAGCACCTGGCCGACGGCCGGGTCGACCTGATGATGGGGCGCGGCAACACCGGGCCCGTCTATCCGTGGTTCGGGCAGGACATCCGGCACGGCATCCCGCTCGCCATGGAGAACTACGCGCTGCTCCACCAGCTGTGGCGCGAGGACGTCGTGGACTGGAAGGGCAAGTTCCGTACGCCGCTGCAGAGTTTCACCGCGACGCCGCGCCCGCTGGACGGTGTCCCGCCGTTCGTCTGGCACGGCTCCATCCGCTCCCCGGAGATCGCCGAGCAGGCCGCGTTCTACGGCGACGGCTTCTTCCACAACAACATCTTCTGGCCGATGGAGCACACCAGGAAGATGGTCGAGCTCTACCGCAAGCGCTACGCGCACTATGGCCACGGCACCCCCGAGCAGGCCATCGTCGGTCTCGGCGGGCAGGTCTTCATGCGCAGGAACTCTCAGGACGCGGTACGGGAGTTCCGGCCCTACTTCGACAACGCGCCGGTCTACGGACACGGGCCGTCGCTTGAGGACTTCACCGAGCAGACGCCGCTGACCGTCGGCTCCCCGCAGGAAGTCATCGAGCGGACCCTCGGCTTCCGTGAGGCCGTCGGCGACTACCAGCGTCAGTTGTTCCTGATGGACCACGCGGGACTGCCGCTGAAGACCGTCCTTGAGCAGCTCGACATCCTCGGCGAGGAGGTCGTACCGGTGCTGCGCAAGGAGTTCGCGAACCTGCGGCCGCAGGGTGTGCCGGAGACCGCCCCGTTGCACCCCGCCGTAGCCACGAAGGAGGCATGAGTCATGACGACGTTGAAGCTGGTGGCCGTGTCGGCCGGGCTGAGCGTGCCGTCGTCGACCCGGCTGCTGGCCGACCGGCTGACCGAGTCCGTACGCAGCCGGCTCGGCGAGCAGGACGCGGACGTGCAGGTGCGCGTCGTCGAGCTGCGCGAACTGGCCGTGCCGATCGCCAACAACCTGGTGACCGGATTCCCGGCGCCGGCGCTGGGCGAGGCCATCGAGGCGGTGACGGAGGCGGACGGCCTGATCGCGGTGACGCCGGTCTTCGCGGCCTCGTACAGCGGTCTGTTCAAGTCGTTCTTCGACCTGATCGAGCCCGACGCGCTCACCGGGAAGCCGGTGCTGATCGCGGCGACCGGCGGGACAGCACGGCACTCGCTTGTGCTCGATCACGCACTGCGTCCGCTCTTCGCCCATCTGCGGGCGCTGGTCGTGCCGACGGCGGTGTACGCGGCGTCGGAGGACTGGGGCGGGACGGGCGACGCGCTCACCGACACGATGCCGCAGCGGATCGAGCGCGCGGGCGGTGAGCTCGCCGGGCTGATGACCGGGGTCGCCGGCCGGGGTGTCAGGACAGGAGCGCAGGTGCCCACGGCCAGCATCGCCTAGGGCCTGTCGTGCCCCGCCCCGAGCTCCCGAGCTGCCGGTCGACCGGGAGCTCGGGAGCTCGGGAGCTCGGGAGCCGTCAGAGCGCCACCACGTCCGCGACGACGCACGCGATGTTGTCGGGGCCGCCCGCGCGATGGGCGAGCGCGACCAGTTCGCGTACGGCCTCGTCCGGGTCGGCGAGGGCGGCGACGGCCCGGCGTACGTCCTCCTGCGGCACCGCCGTGAACAGACCGTCGGAGCACAGGAGATAGCGGTCGCCCGCCCGCGCCTCGTGCAGCTTCAGGTCGGGGCGGGCGAGCCCGTCGCTCCCGTCGAGGGCGCGCAGCAGCATCGCCCGCTGGGGGTGGGACGCCGCCTCCTCCGGGGTGAGGCTGCCCTCGTCGATCATCGACTGCACGACCGTGTGGTCATGGGTGATCTGGAAGAAGTCCCTTTCGCGCAGCAGATAGGCGCGGGTGTCCCCGATATGGACCAGGGCCAGCTGCGAGCCGGTCCACACCATCGCGGTCAGCGTCGTACCGGAGTCGGCGAAGCCGTTGACCGCGACGTTGGCCCGATGGACGGCGTCCTCAAGGGCGTTGAGCAGATCCCCCACGCGGGCGGACCCGGACCCCTCCGCCTCCAGGGGCCTGAGCGCATCGATCGCCGCGGTGCTCGCGGGCGCGCCCTCACCCCCGAAGCCGTCGGCGACGGCAAACAGCCGGGAACCGGCGTACGCGGCGTCCTGGTTGGTCTCCCGGACGAGGCCGCGGTCCGACCGTGCGGCGTAGCGGAACCCAAGGGGCGCAGTGAGCTGAGACATGGTGTCGGTGTCCTTCCCTGACAGCTGGTCGACGAGGAAGACGGCCAGGTCACGCCGGGCGGAGGTCTCCGCCTCCACCTGCGACCAGTACGCCCGGATGTCCCGGGCGGCCGCGGCCGTGTCCGTCACGCACAGATCGCAGATGTACCGGATACGGGCCAGCGGCATCCCGATCCGCCGCAGCCACGCCACGAGCCGGGCCCGCTCCAGCTGCGTCTCGTCGTAGTACCGGTAGCCGGTGAACGAGTCGACGCGGGCCGGAGGCAGAAGCCCCAGCTCGTCATAGCGGCGCAGCGCCTTGGCGGACAGCCGGGACGCGCGGGCGAACGCACCGATCGTCAGCAAACCCATGCTTTCCTCCTCGCACCGGGCACTTCGCCCGGCCCCACCGATGCTGGGGCTTCCCCCACGGGAAAGGTCAAGGTAGACGGCGAAGGGCGCCCCCGGACCGAACGGGGACGCCCAACGGCGAACGCTCACTTGCGGTTGTAGAGCCGCATCGTCACCGAGCCGAAGACCAGCACCAGCAGCCCCGCCCACCCCAGCGACCAGGCGATGTCGGCCGCCGGCCAGTTGCCCGCCATCAACTCCCGTACCGCCGTGGCGACATGCGTCACCGGGCTGTTGTTGACGAAGGCCTGCAGCCAGCCCGGCATGGTCTTCGGGTCGACGAAGACATTGCTCAGGAAGGTCAGCGGGAAGATCACCATCATGCTGACGCCCATCACCGACTTCTCGGTGCGCAGCAGCAGCCCGAACATCGTCCAGATCCAGGAGAAGGCGAACGAGAAGACCATCAGCAGCGCGACCCCGAGCACCACGCCCAGCGGCCCGCCGTGCGCGCGGTATCCGATGAGCATGCCGACGGCGAGCATTACCACGGAGGCGATGAAGTAGCGCACGACATCGCCGAGCAGATAGCCGACCATCGGCGCGGGCCGCCAGATCGGCAGCGTACGGAAGCGGTCGAAGACGCCCTTGGTGATATCGGTGTTGACCGCGACGCCGGTGTACATCGTGATCATCACGACGCTCATGGTGAGGATGCCGGGGAGCAGGAACTGGATGTACGCCGAGACCGAACCGGCCAGCGCCCCTCCGAAGAGGTACGTGTACATCAGCACCATCATGATCGGGAAGGCCGTCACGTCGAAGAGCTGCTCCGGCACATGCTTGATCTTGAGCATCGCCCGCCAGCCGAAGGTGAGTGAGGCGGAGAGAGCGCTCGGCCGCGGCGGCCGGTCTCCCCTCACGAGCAGCGCGGCGAGATCCTCCGCCTTGGGGGCATCGAGTACGAGATCGGCCGTGTCCTTGGTGGACTTGGTGGTGGTCGCGGTGCTCATGCCGCTGTCCCCTTCTTGTCGGTCAGGGCGAGGAAGACCTCGTCCAGGCTGGGCTGGCCCAGCGCGAAGTTGTCCACGGTGATTCCGGAGCGGGCCAGTTCGGCCAGCGCCCTCGCTGCCTGTTCCGCCGCGCCCTGGTCGGTGCCGTGCCCGTTGACCCGGGCGGTGAGGGCGACGGGATCGGGGTCAAGCTGCACCTCGGCGCCGAGCGCTGCCGCCAGCACCCGCTCCGCCTCCGGCCGCTGCCCGGCATCGCGCAGCCGCAGATGGACGGCGCCCGAGCCGACCGAGGACTTCAGCTCGCCCTTGGTTCCCTCGGCGATCACCTTGCCGTGGTCGATGACGGCGATCCGGGACGCGAGATGGTCGGCCTCGTCCAGATACTGCGTGGTCAGCAGCACGGTCGTGCCCTGAGCGACCACCGCGCGGACGATGTCCCAGACCTGGTTGCGGCTACGCGGGTCGAGGCCGGTGGTGGGCTCGTCGAGGAAGAGCAGATCCGGGGTGTTGAGGATGGACGCGGCGATGTCGATACGGCGCCGCATGCCGCCCGAGTAGTTTTTCACCTGCTTCTCGGCCGCCTCAAAGAGCCCGAAGGCGTCCAGCAGCTGCGCGGACCGCTGCCGCGCGGCCTGCCTGGAGTGGCCGAGGAGCCTGCCGAGCAGCACCAGGTTCTCGGTGCCGGTGAGGTCCTCGTCCACCGAGGCGTACTGGCCGGTGAGGCTGACCCTGCTGCGGACCGCGTCGGCGTCCTTCTGCACGTCCTTGCCGAACACGCGGGCCTCGCCGCCGTCCGGTCGCAGCAGGGTGGCGAGCATCTTGACCGTGGTCGTCTTTCCGGCGCCGTTCGGGCCGAGGACGCCGTAGACGGTGCCGGCGGGCACGGTCAGATCGACGCCGTCGACCGCCCGGTTCTTGCCGAAGACCTTCACCAGGCCCGCGGTCTCGATTGCCAGATCTGTGCTCATCGTCAGTCCTTCGAAGGTCTTCGGGGGCTCTCTGCGAGGTCTAGGAGGTTGACTCGGAACCCCGGCAGAACTCATCGGGGGAAGCCGCAGGAAACGGCGCGCGGCCGCCGGATCGGATCCGGCGGCCGCGCGTCACTTGGAGAACTGCAGGTCAGCGCCCCGGAAGGGGCTCCGCCTAGTCCTCCCTCATGTAGAAGAGATAGAAGGACACGGCGAGCATCACCGCGCCGAAGATGGCCCCGATCCCGACCGACGTCAGCACGCTCGCCCCGGTCAGGCTGAAGAGAAAGCCGATGGCCACGCCGCACAGGGCCCCGTACGCCCCGGCGCGCACCTCGCGCGGCAGCAGGTTCTGGATCCGGCCGAGACCGAACGCCAGCGCCCCGAGAACCACGCCGGCAACCGCGGCGTAGAGGACGTCGCCCCAGGTGAGGTCGCCCCAGGCGTGCCGGATGAACAGCACGTAGATGCCGTAGGCAAGGCCCAGGCCGGCAGGCATCGCCCAGCCGAGAGAACCGTGGTGCCGTGCGGGCACCGCTGCGTGTGCGGCCATGGCAGAGAGCTCCTTCCCTCTCGTCCCCCCGCGTCCTCCTTTCAGAGCACACCCGCGCCCACGGCCTGGCAAGTCAGAGGACGGGCCCGGCTGACGGGCTCAGAAGGCGTACGGGCCGAAGCGGCCCCATGCCACGACGGCTGCGAGTACGAGAAGTACGGCGTTGACCGCGACGTTCTTGCTCTCGCCGCGCCTGCCGTGGGTGACGGCCGCGCCGGCCATCACCACGGCGAGGCCGGTGGCGGCGGCCGGGACGAGGGCGGGCGCGATGTCCACGGCGGCGGGCAGGATCAGACCGATCGCGCCGAGCGCCTCCGCCAGGCCGATGCCCTTCAGCACGCCGGGCGCGAAGCTCTCGGCCCAGGCGCCGGAGGTCTCGACGACCTTCGCCTTCGGCTGGAGCAGCTTGCTGGATCCGGAGGCGAGGAAGAGCGCGGCGAGCAGGCCGGCGAGTATCCACAGGGTGATGTTCATGGTGGGGGCTTCCTTCGACTTCGGATCGCGGATGAGTTGAAGCTTCAACTCAAGGTAGAAGCGATCACTTGAAGCGTCAAGTGACTCGGGTAGGCTCGACGCCATGAACGACCACGACCGCGAACCGGAGGACCCGCACTGGCTGAACGAGCGGGAACTCGCCGCCTGGCGGGCCTTCAGCGCGGCCATGATCAAACTGCCCGCCGCGCTCGACGCCCAGCTCCAGCGAGACGCGGAGCTGAACCAGTTCGAGTACCTCGTCCTCGCCGGACTCTCCGAGTCCCCCGGCAGAACGCTGCGGATGAGCACCCTCGCGGTTCTCGCCAACGGCTCGCTCTCCCGCCTCTCCCATGTGGTCAAGCGCCTGGAGAACCGCGGCTATCTGCGGCGTGAGCCCTGCGCCGAGGACGGCCGCTACACCAACGCCGTCCTTACCGACGAGGGCTGGGACAAGGTCGTCGCGACCGCGCCCGGGCATGTGACGGCCGTACGCTCACTCGTCGTCGACGTGCTGGAGCCCGAACAGTTCGACCAGCTCCGCGAGATCAGCCGGCGCATCCTGCACGCGATGGACCCTGACCTCGGCTGCCCCGGCGGCGACTGACGGCCAGTCACCCCACTGCGCCACGGGCCCGCCCGGTCGGCGGCGCACCACTCGCGTCGGCCCCGTGGTCCGCGTTCCCTTGAGGAGTGCGGAGCTTTCTCTCAGCGGCGTCGACGGTGCTGCTCGTCCTCGTGGCCCTCCTGACGCCGCTGAGCTCGATCGCCGTCTGGGCCGACCGGGAGATCGGCGACACCGACAGCTATGTCCCCACCATGGCGCCGCTCGCCTCCGACCCCGCCGTGCAGAACGCCGTCGCCGACCGCATCACCGACGAGGCGATGAAGAAGTTCGACGCGAGCCCCTTCCAGGAGGGTGCGCGGAACCTGCTGCACGAGGCCGTGGTCTCCTTCTCCGGCACCGACGCGTACAAGACCGCCTGGAACACGGTCAACCGGGCCGCGCACACCGCCGTCGAACAGGCGCTGACCAGCAACGGCGGCGACAGTGCCGGCATGGACCTGGCGCCTGTCATCGAGCAGGTCAAGCAGCAGCTCAGCGATGAAGGAGTGCCGTTCGCCGACCAGATCCCCGTCGAACGCACGAGGATCACGATCCTGGAGTCCGACAAGCTGGGCGTGGTGCGCGAGGTGGTCGACTGGCTGCAGATCGCGGGAGTGTGGCTGCCGGTGGCAACGCTGCTGCTCGCGGCGACGGCGGTGCTCTTCGCGGTACGCAGAGTCCGCGCCGTGATCGGCCTCGGCCTCGCACTTGCGGCGGGAGGCGCACTGCTGCGCCTCGCGGTCACGATCGGCCACGGCCTCGCCCTGGACGACCTCCCGCCGGACGTGGACCGCCCGGCGGCGGGAGCGGTCTACGACGCCCTGACGGCGACGCTGCGGACGACGTCGTGGTGGGTGCTGGGGGCGGGGGTCGCGGTGGCGGTGGGGGTGTGGGGTTTCCAGCGTTCGTGGCTGCCGTGGGCCAGGGAGCGTTGACGGTGCTGTCCTGAGGGTGGTCTCGCGGGCGAAGCCCGATGGGACCGTTACCTCACGTGGCCGAAGGTCTCCGTGCTCAGCGTCGCGAACTCCTGTGCGTCGTGCGACGAGAAGATCCGGATCAGCCTCGGATCCGCCCGGCGCAGATCCCGCAGGCGTTCCAGCTGCATCAGGCGCTGCCCGTGGTTCTCCGCCACCAGGCGCTGGTGCAGGGCCATCGGGCGGGGGCAGCGCGGGCGGCGCAGGTCCATCTCGCCGTGGAAGAAGTACGCGTCGCCCGCGTGCAGCAGCCACCGGTCCGGCTGCTGGACCGCCACCGCGCAGTGGCCCCGCGTATGCCCCGGCAGCGGGACCATCAGGATGTCCGGGAAGCGCAGCACCCGGGATGCCGCGAAGCCGTGCCAGGTGGAGTCCGCCGTGTCGTGGACGGTCCAGAGCGGGCCGTGGTTCCACTGCGCGGTGACATAGCGGCCGGCGTCGAGCCGCGTGTCGCGGCGCATCGCCGCGCGGTACTCGTCGGCCATCACATGGACCCGCGCGTCCGGGAAGTCCGCGAGTCCGCCCGCGTGGTCCAGGTCGAGGTGGGTGAGCACGATGTCCTGGACATCGCGCGGGTCGTATCCGAGCGCCATGATCTGGTGGTACGCCGTGTACTCCGGATCCAGCTCCGGCCGCATGGTCCGCCGGAAGAACGTCCCGAGCCGCCGCGGATCGGCGAGATCCGCGGTGCCCAGGCCCGTATCGACGAGGACGAGGCTGCTGCCCGTCACCACGAGCAGGCAGTGCGCGACGAGCGGGGCGCCGCCGACGGGACGCATCGGGGCGCAGTCGAGGTGATGGACGGTGGGCACAGACATGCGTGCGCTCCGGCTTACGCGGGGAGAGGGACGGACGGCGCGGGGACGAGCCGGGCGAGGACGGTCGCGGTGCCGAAGTGGACACGCTCGCAGACCGGTTGGCGATTCAGGGTGTCGTCGAGCTCGTGCCGGTGCTCGCTCGCCACATGCTCCAGGACAAGAGCCTCGGGCGCTTCCTTGGTCATCTTCCGGGGCCCTCCAGGCCAGTCAATTCCCGTACTTACGCCGTAAGTACGGGACCGAGAGAAGCACTTACGCTGTAAGTCGTCAAGGAGTAGGGCAAGAGTCCGCGAAACCCACCCAGGAGCCCCCCGATGTCTGACGGAAGATCCCGTCAACACCCCACGGAACGCGGCATATCCGCCCTAGGAGATGCGCGGGAACCCCGCGAGCCGCTGTCCCGCGAGCCGCTTTCGCGCGATCGGATCGTCGAGGCCGCGCTGAAGATCATCGACGACGAGGGCGTGGACGCGCTCTCCATGCGCCGGATCGCCGCCACCCTCGGCGTCCAGGCGATGTCCCTCTACAACCATGTCGACGGCAAGGCGGACGTCCTCGACGGAGTCACCGAGTTCATCACCACGGACATGCACTTGTCCCGGCGCTCCGGCGGCGGCTGGGAGGACGGCATCCGCTCGGTCGCGTACGGCTTCCGGCAGGCGTCCCTGCGTCACCCGCGCGCCTGCGAACTGGTCCTCACCCTCCAGCTCTCGTCCCCCGGCGCGCTCCCCACCATCAATTGCTCCCTCGCCGTCCTGCTCGACCACGGCTTCGACGAGGCCGCCGCCGTGCACGCCCTGCGGCTGCTCATCGCCTTCCAGGTCGGCTCCCTGCTCAGGGAATTCCATTCGCCCTCCACCAAGGGGGAGGACGAGTCGGCGGTGCGGGAGCGCAGGGACCATCTCGCGCGCTCGGGCTTCCCGGCGGTGGCGAAGCTGGCGCCGATGCTCGCGGTGATCGATCACGAGGCGGAGTTCGCCTTCGGGGTGGAGCTCCTGATCGACGCTCTGCGCCCGTATGCTCCGAAGCAGTGAGCTGGCTGACTGACATCACGCGGCTCGGAGGCCGGTTTGAACAGCGCCATCTCGACGGCGGCCCCGGGCACACCGGCCGGCGCCCCCTCCCGCCCCTCGGGAGGACGGCGCGCCGCGGCCTGGCTCGCGGGCCTGCTCCTCCTCGCGCCCAGCGTGGCCGCCGCCTGCCGTGTCGCGGACAGCGACGGGATCACGCCGGCACCCCAGCTGCTCGCCTTCCTGCCCTGGCTGCTGCTGCCGGCCGGTGCCGGACTGCTGCTCGCCCTGCTCGGGCGCTGGCGCACCGGCATGATCTGGGCCGCTGCCGTACTCGCCGTCACCGGGTGGTTCGTCAGGCCGTACGACACCGGGCTGACCGACGTTCCGCCGGGGCAGGTCGTGGCCCGTATCGACGTGCTCACTTCCAACCTCGAGTTCGGACAGGCCACCGAGGGGCTGCTGGCCACCATCCGCCGCGAACAGCCCGACCTGGTCTTCGTCCAGGAGTGCGCCCGCACCTGCTCGGACGCGCTCGCTGCCAAGGTCTCCCGCACCGACTACCCGTACCGCAATGTCGTCCTCGGCGACTGGGCCTCCGGGTCGGCGATCCTCAGCAAGTACCCGCTGCGCCCGGCGCCGGGGATCAAGAGCACGCTCGCGATGCCGGGCTCGGTCGCGGTGGTCGGCGGCCGCCCGGTGAACGTACAGCTCGCACACCCCCTTCCGCCCATTCCCAGCGGCGTGACCGACTGGCGCCGGGAGCTGGGGCGGGTGCGTGCCTACGCGGCCGGGGTGAAGGGCGAGCCGACGCTGGTGGCGGGCGACTTCAACGCCACCCAGGACCACGCCGCCTTCCGGCGCATCCTCCGCTCCGGTCACCTGCGCGACAGCGCCACCCTCGTCGGCGCGGCCCGCACACCTTCCTGGCCTGCCGCGGTGCGCCGCCCGCTGGGTGCGCAGATCGACCACGTACTGGTCAGCGAGCAGTTCTCGGTGCGCAAGGCCCGCTTCCTGGACCTGGCCGACACCGACCACCGTGCGCTGCTGGTCCGGCTCGAACTGCACGACGTGCGCTGAGTGGCCGCCCGCGTAAGAGTGGGGTCGTGAGAGTGGGGTCGCAGGACCCGGGGGGCCGTCCGTCAGGAGGCGTTTCCGGATGCGCGCTGTCGCGGTCAGGGCGTTCAAGGCCGAGCCCGAGCTGATCCAGGTCCCCAAGCCGGAGCCCGGCGAGGGCGAGGTGCTGGTGAAGATCGAGTACGCGGCGCTCAACCCCTTCGACTGGAAGGCCGCCGACGGAGCGCTCGACGGCCGGGTCCCGCATGTGTTCCCGCTGGTCATCGGGTCGGACTTCGCGGGCAAGGTCGATGTGGTCGGCCCCGGCGACAGCCGGTTCCGGGTGGGTGACCGGGTCTTCGGCCAGGCGACAAGGCCGCCGGTCGGCACGGGCACGTACGCCGAGTACGTCACGATGCCGCAGGACGCGGCCATCGCCTTCGTCCCCGACGGCCTCCCGCTGAAGACGGCGGCCCTGCTGCCCACGGCCGGAATGACCGCCGCGCAGCTTGTGGACGCGGCGCGGGCGGGCGCAGGGCAGTCCCTGCTGCTCATCGGCGCGGCGGGCGGCGTCGGCAGTTTTCTGACCCAACTGGCCGCGGCCCGTGGCGTCCAGGTCCTGGCGGCGGTACGCGGCGACGAGCACAGCCGGATGTCCGCGCTCGGCGCCGCCGCGACCCTCGACTCCACCTCCAGCGACCTGGGGACCGCAGTACGGGACGCCTGCCCGGACGGCGTCGACGCGCTGGTCGACCTGGTGTCGGCCGACCCGTCGTCCTTCGCCGCGAACGCCGCCCTCGTGCATGCCGGTGGCCTCGCCCTCACCACCCGCGGCGTGGCGGGCGAGGCCGGGCTCCCGGCCGGGGTCGAGGGCATCGACTTCCAGCAGCGCGCCTCGGCCGCCCTGCTGGACACCCTGGCAGCGGCGGCCGCGGACGGCTCCCTGCGGACCCCGGTCAACGCCGAACTCCCCCTGGAGAAGGCCCCGGACGCGCTCGCGCAGTCCCGCGCGGGCGGGGCACGCGGCAAGACGGTCTTCGTACTCTGAGAGCAGGAGCCATGGACAACGACCAGATACTCGGCAGCATCAGCGATCTCGTCGCCGAGGAACGCGCCCTGCGGGAGCGCTCGTCCCAGGAGCACGGTCTCGACTCCGGCGAACAGTCCCGGCTGCGCGCCGTCGAGGTCCAGCTCGACCAGTGCTGGGACCTGTTGCGCAGGCGCCGCGCCAAGGCGGAGTTCGGAGAGGACCCGGACACGGCGAGGGTGCAGCCCGCCGACGAGGTGGAGGGCTACCTGGGCTGACCGCCCGCGCCGGCGTCCCGCAGGGGAGTTGCGCCAACGGCCCACTTCGAGGTCTTTTGATGACCATGGGTGAAGACAAGGGCGGGACCTCCTCCGGATCAGGGACGCGAGCGGGACGGCTGTCCCCGCCCGAGTGGCTGCTCAGAGGGCTGCGGCCGCAGTCCGCGCCCGTCCCCTGGGCCGCCGTCGCCCGTGCCTCCGTCGCGCTCGCAGCGCCGCTCGCCGTCGGGCTCGCGGTCGGTCAGCCCGCGTACGGCGCGCTGGTGTCGATGGGCGCGCTGTCGGGTGTCATCGGCGACACCGCCGACGCGTACCGGATGCGGATCTTCAATATCGCCGTACCGCAGCTCTTCGGCGCGGTCGGCGTCACGCTCGGCACACTCGTGTACGGGGAGGGCTGGCTCGCGGTCGTCGTGCTGACCCTCGTCGCACTCGTCTCCGGGATGATCTCGTCGATCGGCGCGGTGGCGTCCGTGTCCGGGCTGCTGCTCCTGCTCAACGCGGTGGTGGGCGCGGGGCTGCCGATGCCGGGGCCGTGGTGGAAGGCTCCGATGCTGCTCGCGCTCGGCGGTCTTTTCGTCCTCGTACTGTCGCTGCTGGCCTGGCCGTTGCGCGGCCGCATGCCGGAGCGGACGGCGGTTGCCGCGACGTACCGCGCGGTCGCGGATCTGCTCGGCGCGGCGGGCACGACGGCGTACGACGAGAAACGCCAGGCCGTCACCCAGTCCCTCAACACCTCCTACGACCTGATCCTCGCCCGGCGGGCCCGCGACCACGGGCGGCGCAGCCCGCTCGTACGGCTGCTCTCGCAGCTCAACGTGCTCATCCCGCTCGTCGAGGCGGCGGCAGCGGCACATCTGCACGGGCGGGCCTCGCGGCGGCCCGAAATCGCCGCGGCCGTACGGGACTTGGCCGACACGGTCGACCAGGGCCGCCGCGACGCGTCCGAACTGGAGCTGCCCGAGCCGGAAGGCCCCGCCGACCGCGCCGTCGAGGCCGCGCTGCGGCACGCCGCGGTCGTCGTCCACAAGGCGGACCCCGACCCGTACAACGTCGACGACCGGCTCGGACGGCCCGCCGCCCTGCGCATCCGCGCCCGGCGCACGGCCCGCAGCCTCCTGTTCTCCGAACCGTCCTGGCGCTACGGCCTGCGGCTCGCGCTGTGCATCGGCCTCGCGCAGGCACTGGTCTCGCTGGTGCCGGTGCCGCGCTCGTACTGGGTCGCGCTCACCGTCACCTTCGTACTCAAACCGGACTTCGGCTCGGTCTTCTCCCGCGCGGTCCTGCGCGCGCTGGGCACGGCGGCGGGGCTCGTCGTCGCGGCGGCGGTGCTCTCCCAAGTACCGCGCGGCTGGTGGGACGTGCCGGTGATGATGGTCCTCGCGGCGCTCATCCCCGCCTTCTCCGCGAAGGGCTACGCCTTCCAGACGGCGGCCATCACCCCGGTCATCCTGCTGCTCTCCGACGTCCTCAACCACCTGGGCTTCAACCTGGTCCTGCCCCGGCTGGTCGACAGCCTGATCGGCTGCGCGATCGCGCTGGTCGCGGGCTATCTGCTCTGGCCGGAAAGCTGGCACACGCGCATCGGCGACCGACTGGCTGCGGCGGTTGAGGACACGGCGGGGTACGTGGGGTATGCGTTCGGATCGGAGTCCGCGGGGGACCAGGCGGAACGGGTGCGCCGGCGACGGCGGATCTACCGCGACCTGTCCTCCGTCCGCACGGAGTTCCAGCGCGCCCTGACGGAACCGCCGCCGACGGGGGCGCGGGCGGCGGCGTGGTGGCCGCTGGTCGTCGCGGTCGAACGCATCGTGGACGCGACGACGGCGGCGAGGGTGCGCGTGAACCACGGCGCGGAGCCGCCGTCGCGGGAGGAGGTCACGGAGATCGAGCAGCAACTGCGGGAACTGGCGGAGGGTTTGCGGTCGAGCGAGGTGCTGGTGGAGGTCACGGCGGAGCTGGAGGGGGGCGAGGAGGGGGTACTGGGCGCGCTGCGCCAGGAGGTCCGCGCGGCGAGGGCGATCGCGTCGCCGGGGGGTTCGGGGTAAGGGGGCGGGTCTTCGGCGGTCCGGTGCCCACCGGACGGGCTGCGGTGCGCGGGGGTTCGCCCGCGAAGCCACCCACCGGGCAGCAACCACCAACGCCCCCGGCCCACGGCACCCACGAACGCTGGAAACGCGCGGACGACCCTGCACCGCCCCTCCCCACCGGACGCACTGCGGCGCGCGGGGCGGCGCGAAGCTGCCGCAAGGGGGTGCAGGGGCGCCAGCCCCGACGAACCCCCAGGGGTCCGGGGCGGAGCCCCGGTTCGGGAAGGGGCGGGGAGGGGAAAAGCCCCGCGCAGCGGACCCGCCCGCGTTTCCAGGGGTCGTGGTTGCCGCGGGCCAGGCCGGACACCTCCATGGCACCCGTTACCGAACCGCCGGCCCGCCCCCCTGCAGGCGTTCCATCTCGCGGCGGTCGCGCTTCGTCGGGCGGCCCGTCCCCCGGTCCCGGATCGCCACCGGGGCCACGAATTCCCTCGGCGGAGGCGGCGGGCTGTTGTCCACGTAGCACTGGACCGCCACCGGTGCGCCCACCCTCTTGCGGACGATCTTCGAGACGACCACCCGGCGCTCCCGGCCCGCGTGGGACAGCCGTACCTCGTCCCCCGCCCGCAAGACATGCGCCGGTTTCACCCGGTCGCCGTTCACCCGGACATGCCCCGCCCGGCATGCCGAGGCCGCCTGGGAGCGGGTCTTTGTGAGGCGGACCGACCAGATCCAGGCGTCGACCCGCACCGTCCCCTCGTCCGAAACGTCTGCAGCCATGTACCGACTCTACGAGTCCACCCCCGCCGCCGACCACCGGCAGGCCCACCCCCTCACCTCACCGCACACATCCGACTACGATGCGCACGTTCTCCCTTTACGGAGGTCTTCCCGAAGGCCTTCACTCCGCAGCGGGCGTTCGTTTCTGACTTGCCGACACATGTCATGTGACACAAGCAAATTCGGCACCAGGGCATTCGGAGAGTCCCATGCGCAACAACTCCGGCAGAGGGCTTCAGCCCAATGTCCTCGGCACGTTCGACACGATCGTGATGGCCGTCGCCGGCAGCGCCCCCGCCTATTCGATCGCGGCCACCACCGCCGTACTCGTCGCCTCCGTCGGCCTCGCGGGTCCCGCCGCGCTGCTCTACTGCGCGATCCCCATGCTCGGCATCGTCCTGGCCTTCAGCAGACTCGGCAGGATCGACGTCAACGCGGGCGCCAGCTACTCCTGGGTGGGCCGGACTCTCCACCCCTTCCTGGGCTTTCTGTCCGGCTGGGCCCTCGTGGTCTCCGCGACGATCTTCATGGTGGCCGGATCGCTGCCCGCCGGAGCGATGACCCTCGCGCTCTTCGACCCGGGCCTTGCCGAGAACAACGCACTCGCGACGGCCACCGGCGCCGCCTGGTTCCTGGCGATGCTGCTCGTCGTCGTCGGCGGGGCGCGCCTGACCGTGCGCGCGCAGCTGCTGATGTCCGGCGTGGAGCTGGCGATACTGCTGTTCTTCGTCGTCGCCGCGCTGCTGCACACCGGCTACGCCGCCGCCTTCGACTGGTCCTGGTTCGGCTTCTCGCACTTCGACGGACCGGCCGGCTTCGCATCCGGCGCCCTCGTCGCCGCCTTCTACTACTGGGGCTGGGACGTCACCAGCAATCTCAGCGAGGAGACCCGCGACAGCCGCCGCACGGCCGGACTCGCCTCGCTCGTCGGCGTCGGCGTCGTCTTCCTGCTCTTCGAGGCCTTCACGATCGCCGTGAACATGATCCTGACCAGCGAGGACATCCGGCAGGGCGGCGCCAATGTGCTGGGCGCGCTCGGGAACGCGATCTGGCCCGGTGTCGGCGGGAAACTGCTGGTCGTGGCCGTGCTGCTGTCCACTGTCGCGACCCTGGAGACCACGCTGATCCAGGTGACGCGCTCGCTGTTCGCGATGGGCCGCGACCGTACGATGCCCGCCACGCTCGGCACCGTGCACCGCCGGTGGAACACCCCCTGGGTCGCGGTCGCGGTCGTCGGCGCGGTCGCGCTCGCGATGTTCGTCGCCTCCACCGCGCTCGGCTCGGTCGGCGATGTGCTCTCCGCAGCGGTCGCCGCGATGGGCCTGCAGATCGCGTTCTACTACGGCCTCGCGGGCATCGCCGCGGTCGTCGCGTACCGCGGAACCCTGCTCACATCCGTACGGGACTTCGTCCTCGGCGGAGTGTGGCCGCTGCTCGGCGCGCTGTTCATGCTCTGGATCCTCGTCGAGGCGCTGAGCGAGCTGAGCGCGGCCTCGATCGCGATGGGCATCGGCGGACTCGCCGCCGGTCTGCTGCCGATGATCCACTACTGGCGGCAGGGGAGTTCGTACTACCGTCCCGCCAGACTGGACGCGACCCGGGCCATCGCCGCCGAGGAGCGGTACGCCAACTCCGCCTCGCGGCACACCGATTACGCCGATCAGGCGCTGGCGACGGACTTCTGAGGGACGTGCCGCAGATGGCCGCGCTCCGCCGACGGGGCGGTTTCGTACCGGACTTCGATCCCGCCTTCGGGGACCGGCCGCTCGCCGACGCCGTGCACGACATCGTCATCGGCCGCTGGCAGGGCGTACGGGATCTGCTGCGCGCCACCGGCGACGACTGGCCGCTGCGCACCCACCGGCTGCGGCTGCTCGCGCACGCGGCATCGGGTTCCTCGGCGGTGGAGGCCTGGCGGGCGGCGGAGCCCGGCAGTCCGGACGCGGAGGTGCTGCGGGCCGCGACCGAGGTCGTACGCGTCTTCCACCAGGCGATCGAGGCGGGCCGCAGGGCAGCGCTCGACCAGGCGCGGCTCGATGCGACGGTGCTGTCCTGTCTGCGCGCAGCCGATGCCCGGCCGGACGACCCGATGCCCTGGGTGTCGCTGCTGACGGTGGCGCGGCTTTACGAGACGGGGGTGCCGCGGCGCGAACTGCGCGGCTGGTGGGACGAGTTGCGGCGGCGCGATCCGCACAACATCGAGGGCCATGTGCAGCTGCTGCGCTACCACTCGGCGCGCTGGCACGGCACGCACGGCAGGATGTACGACTTCGCGCGCGACGCGGCGGGTGCGGCGCCGCCGGGATCGCCGCTGCCGGTGCTGGTGCAGATCGCGCGGGTGGAGGAGTACCGCTATGTCACCGAGGGCGCGACGGGCCCCGCGCCGGTACGGGACTTCGGCCGGCACTGGCACCACGAGCTGGCGGTCACCGAGGTACGGCGCACCTGGGACCGCTGGATCGGCGGCCGCGCACAGGGCCCGGCGGCCCCGGAAGAGATCGGCGAGCTCAACTATCTGACGCACGCGGCCTGTTACGCCGGCCTGAGCGATGAGGCCCGGCAGCTGTTCGGGCTGATCGGGAGACGGGCTGCGCGGGTTCCGTGGTCGTACACAGGAGCCGCTGCCGAGGAGTTCCTGAGGTGGCGCGCACACGTACGCGCCACCTCATGACGGGGCTTACACGCCGATGTTGCAGCCGTCGTTGCGCCAGACCGAGACGACCGCCGGGCGGACGATCTTGCCCGGTCCGTCGGGCCAGATGCTCGCGGGCTTCTCGACGGACGCGCCGTCGACCTCACCCGGGTGCTGGACCGCGACCAGGACACGGCGGTCCTGGACGAGCGGGCCACAGGTCTCGGCACCGGACGGGACGGTCAGGAACTGCTTGAGCTCACCACGCCGCCCGCCGTGGGTCGCGACGCCGAACAGGCCGTCGTGGGAGCCCAGCTGGTTGCCGTCCGTGGAGATCCACAGGTTGCCGTGCGGGTCGAAGGTGACGTTGTCCGGGCAGGAGATGGGGCTGACCTTGTCCTTCGGGAAGCCCGCGAAGTACGTGGCGGAGTCGTTCGGGTCGCCCGCCACCAGGAAGAGCCGCCAGGCGAAACCGTCGGACGCCGGGTCGTCCCAGTGCTCGGCGAGCTCCAGGATCTGGCCGTGCTTGTTGAGGTTGCGCGGGTTGGCCTCGTCCGCGGCGGCCTTGCCGGGCTTGCCCCGGTCGGTGTTGTTCGTCAGTACGACGTAGACGCGGCCGGTGCGGGGGCTCGGCTCGATGTCCTCGGGGCGGTCCATCTTGGTGGCGCCCACCTTGTCGCCGGCGAGACGGGTGAAGACGTACACCTCCTCGGCGGTCATGCCGGGGACGTGGGACGTGTTGCCGGTGGCCAGCGGAATCCACTGCCCGCTGCCGTCGAACTCACCGTCGTTCGGGAGCTTGCCGGTGCCGTCGATCTCGGCCGCCGGGGAGTCACCGGTCAGCTTGGCGACGTACAGCGTGCCCTCGTCGAGGAGCGTCAGGTTGTGCTCGCGGGCGGCACGCGAGTTGCCCTTCTTCATCCGCTTCGACGAGACGAACTTGTAGAAGTAGTCGAAGCGCTCGTCGTCGCCCATGTAGACGACAGGACGGCCGTCGTCGGTCAGCCGCGGCTGCGCGCCCTCGTGCTTGAAGCGCCCGAGCGCGGTCCGCTTGCGGGGCGTCGAGTCGGGGTCGTACGGGTCGAGCTCGACGACCCAGCCGAAGCGGTGCGGCTCGTTGGGCTCCTGCGCCACGTCGAAGCGCTTGTCGAAGCGCTCCCACTTGCGCTCGGTGGCGGCGGTGCCGATGCCGTAACGCTTGTCCGTGGCACTCGACCCGTTGGCGAAGTACTGGTTGAAGTTCTCCTCGCCGTGGAGGGTGGTGCCCCACGGGGTGGTGCCGCCGGAGCAGTTGTTGAGCGTGCCGAGCACCTTGGTGCCGGTCGGGTCGGCGGAGGTCTTCACAAGCGCGCTGCCCGCAGCCGGGCCGGTCAGCTTGAACTCGCTGGTGGCGGTGAGGCGGCGGTTGAGGTGGTGGCGCGTGACGGCGGTGAGCTTGCCGCTGCGGTGCTCGTCCTGGACCACGACGACGCCGAGGCCGTGCGCGGCCCAGGCGATCTCGACCTGCTCGCGGGTGGGGTTGGCCGGGTCGTAGCCCTTGAACATCAGGACTTCGTCCGTGTACTCGTGGTTGGCCACGAGCACCTGACGGCCGCGCTCACCGGGCAGGGGGAGCAGCGAGAGGAAGTCGTTGTTGTAACCGAACTGGCCGGCCTGCGCCTTGGCGGTCTGCTTGTCGGCGTCGAAGGCGGGGGCGCCGCGGAGGATCGGCTCGCCCCAGCGGATGACGACGTTCTGGGAGTAGCCCTCGGGGACGGTGACCTTGTCGTCCTTGTTGGGCGCGACGGCGGCGAAGCGGAGGCCGCGGGCGCCGTCCGTCCTGCCGTGTCCGCTCCCGGTGCGGTCCGCGGCACCGACGGGCGCGGCGGAGGCCTGCTGCCCACCGGTGCCGATGGTGGTCGCGGTACCGGCGGCAGCGGCGACGGTCACGACGGCGGCGGCGCGCATCATCGAACGCCTCGACAGCGCGCTCGCTATGACATCGCCGACGTACTCGTTGTCGCTGGTGTTCGGCACCTCGTGGAAACAGGCGTCGCCACAGCGGTAGCGGCAGGTGAGAGCGGAACGACCGCCCGCGTGGGGGGTCGTGTTCAACAACGGCAGCAGCTTGCGCACTTCGTCCTCCTCCGGCGCACCCCGCGCCGACATGGTGTCGGAATATGTTCCGCCGCGACGTTAGGGGCGTACGTGTGCAATGTGGGGGACATGAAGTGAACGGGGAATGAATGCGGCCCGGCTGGGGCGGGGTTGACATGTGCGGGTGGCTAGGGGCTGCCCCTGCCGGGGTTCGCTTCGGGCGGCCGCTAACCTTACGTGTCCGCCGTGGCCAGGATGCGGAGCGTTCCGGCCATATGTGGACATTCTCAGCACTCAACTCATGCGAAAGGCCTCGCACATGGGCATTCGGAGCTTGCTGCGCAAGGTGTTCGGACGTGACCGTTCGGAGCGAAACGAGTCGACGGCAGCCTCCGTCCCGCCCCAGACCGAGCGCACGGAACCGCCGACCGCGACGGTCCCGGCGCCGTCCCCGGCGGAACGGGCAGCGGCGGACCTGGTCTCGGCGGCGTTCGACAACCCGACCCCGAAGGTCCCGGCCCAGAAGTCCTCGGACGCGGTTCCGGTGCGGTCCGAGTCGGCGGCGGACACCGCGGAGCCTGCGGCTCCGGTTGCGGAAGCGGTGACCCCGGACGCCGAGGTGGCTCCGGCCGAGCCGGCGGCCGAGACCGCTCCGGCGGAGCCGGCGGCCCCGGTCGCCGTGGCGGAGGCGGAGCCCCTCGCCGAGGCGGAGACCGGACCTGAGGCGCCGGTCGCCGTGCCGGAGCCGGTCGCCCAGCCGGAGGTTGCTCCGGCCGAGACCGAGCACGTCGCCGCGGACGAGGCCGCCGAGACTGCTCCGGTGGAGCCGGTTGCGGCGACCGAGGAAGCTCCGGCGGAGCCGGAAGCAGAGGCAGCACCCGTTCCGGGGGAGCCGGTTGTGGTGACCGAGCCGCAGGCCGAGGCCGAAGTCGTCGCCCCGGCCGCGAACGACGAGCCCGCCCCCGTAACCACGACCGAGGCTGTTCCGGCGAAGCCGGAGGCTGCACCCGCCGAGGCGGACCCGGTCGCCGCGGCCGAAGCCGAGCCGCAGGCCGACACCGCCGCCGAGCCGGTCGCCGCGGCCGACGACACCCAGCCCACCGCCGAGCCGGAGGCCGCCGCACAGCCCACCACCCCGCCGACCGCCAAGGGCCCCGCCGGCACCCTCGCGCAGGTCAAGGCACGCGCTCCCCGCCTTGTGGACCACTACAAGGCCGCCGGTGCCGCGCTCAAGAAGCAGCAGCTCACCGGGGCCCGTGCCCGGGTGTATCTCGTGCTCGACCGGTCCGGGTCGATGCGGCCGTACTTCAAGGACGGCTCCGCCCAGCACCTCGGCGAGCAGGCCCTCGCTCTCGCCGCGCATCTCGACGAGCGCGCGACCGTCGACGTCGTCCTCTTCTCCACCGAGATCGACGGCACCGGCGAACTCACCCTCGCCGAGCACGAGGGCCGCGTCGACGAGCTCCACAGCTCCCTCGGCCGGATGGGGCGTACGAACTACCACCTCGCCGTCGAGGAGGTCCTCGCCCTCCACGCCAAGGCCGACTCCACCGTGCCCGCGCTTGTGATCTTCCAGACCGACGGTGCGCCCGAGTCCAAGACCGCCGCCACCGCCGCGCTCGCGGAGGCCGCCGACAAGCCCGTGTTCTGGCAGTTCGTCGCGTTCGGCGAGCATGACGCGAAGGCCTTCGACTACCTCCGCAAGCTCAGCGCCGACAACGCCGCGTTCTTCCACGCCGGGCCCGCTCCCCGCGAGCTCCCCGACGCGGACCTGTACAACGGCGTCCTGGAGGCCTGGCGCCCCTAGGGCGTCACCGGCAGCGTCACGGTGACGGCAAGCCCGCCCTCAGGGCCCGGCTCCGCCGTCACCGTGCCGCCGTGGGCTTCAGCGATCGAGCGGACGATCGACAGGCCGAGCCCCGCCCCCGGCCCCATCCGGTCGCGCCCCTCGCCCCGCCGGAACGGCTCGAACAGCCCCGGGATGTCCGACGCCGGCACCACCGGGCCGGTGTTCGTCACCATCAGCACCCCGGACTCGACACGGACGTCCACCGAGCCGCCCGGCACGTTGTACGCCACGGCGTTGGCCACCAGGTTCCCCACGAGCTGCGCCAGCAGCAGCCGGTTCCCCCGCACCACCCCGCCGGACACGGTCGCCGCCGCCTTCACCTCGTACCGCGCCGCCTCCTCCGCCACGGCCTCCCCGAAGTCGACGTCCTCGCGCTCCGCCAGCCCTCGTTCGCTGCGCGCCAGCACCAGCAGCCCCTCGATGAGCCGCTCGCTGCGCCGGTTGTTGTCGAGCAACACCCCTTTCACAGCGGCCAGTTCGTCCGGCGAACAGTCAGCGTCGAGCCCCACCTGGATCGCCGTACGCTGCGTGGCCAGCGGCGTACGAAGCTCGTGCGAGGCGTTCGCGATGAACCGCCGCTGACTGTCGAAGGCCTTCTCCAGCCGCGCCAGCAGCGCGTCCAGCGTGTCCCCGAGCTCCTTCAGCTCGTCGTCGGGACCGCCGGCCGCGATCCTCCCCCAGACTCCGTCCGGGGGGACCCCCATGAGCGGCCGCTCCGAGAGCCGTCGCGCCTTCGCCGTCATCACGTGTACGGGCCGCAGCACCCGCCCCGCCGTCCACCACCCCACGGCGACCGCGCACAGCGCCGTTCCCAGCAGGGCGAACGCCGACCAGACCAGCATCTGGTGCCCCGCCGCGGCCCGCACGCTGTCGGTCAGCTGGACGACCGTCACCCCGCGCACGTCCGTCACCGGCAGCGCGGGAACGGCCCGCGCCCTGATCGCGGCGACCTCGTCCTCCGTACCGGCACGGGAAAGCAGATTGACGATCCCCAGCAGCATCGCGCCGAGCACCAGAAAGGCCCCGCCGTAGACGAGCGCGATCCGGGTCCGGATCGTCGAACCCGGCCCCATGTACGTGCGGCTCACAGCGCGTACCCCACACCCTGCACCGTACGGATCAGCGCCGGCTCCCCCAGCTTGCTGCGCAGCTTGCTCATACACACCCGCACCGCGCCCGTGAACGGGTCCGCGTGCGCGTCCCACGCCCGCTCCAGCAGCTCCTCAGCCGAGACCGTCGCCCCGTCCGCCTCCAGCAGGATCTGCAGTACGGAGAACTCCTTCGGCGACAGATCGAGATCCCGCCCGTCCCGCTCGGCCGTCCGCCGCACCGTGTCGAGCCGTACCCCGTGCCGGTCCAGGAGCGGCGGCACCGGCCTGGCGCTGCGCCGCCGCAGCGCCCGGACCCGGGAGACCAGCTCGGGGAACTCGAAGGGTTTGCCGAGATAGTCGTCCGCGCCCAGGTCGAGGCCCTCGACCCGGTCCTCCATGGACGAGGAGGCGGTCAGCATCAGGATCCGGGTGCGGGAAGCGGAGGCGACCAGCTTGCGGGCCACCTCGTCGCCGTGGACGCGCGGCAGATCGCGGTCGAGGACGACGACGTCGTAATCGTGCAGCCCGAGATACGCGAGGGCGGCATCCCCGCTGTAGACGGTGTCGACCGCGAATCCGGCCCTGCGCAGCCCCGTGGCCACCAGCTCGGCCAGGATTTCCTCGTCCTCGGCGACCAGTACCCGCATCGTGTCGTCCCCTAGCTCACCCTGCACCCCGTGCACCGCCCCTCCTCCCAGGATGCGCCTTTCTACGGGAGGGGATGTTTCGCAGACCTCTCCGCGCCGCTTATCGGGGTGAGTGGACCTTCCGCGGGCCGTTAGGATTTCGACCATGGCGGCCACTGGATCCGAGAAGCAGGGGGCGAAGGCGTACTACGTCTCGACCCCCATTTACTACGTCAACGACGCTCCTCACCTGGGCCACGCCTACACGACCGTCGCAGGCGACGTGCTCACGCGCTGGCACCGTCAGCGTGGCGAGAAGGTGTGGTACCTCACCGGCACGGACGAGCACGGTCAGAAGATCATGCGCACTGCCGAGGCGAACAACGTCACGCCCCAGGAGTGGTGCGACAAGCTCGTCGAGGAGGCATGGAAGCCCCTCTGGGAGCATCTGAACATCGCGAACGACGACTTCATCCGTACGACGGAGAAGCGGCACACGGACCGTGTGCAGGAGTTCGTGCAGGACCTGTACGACAAGGGCGAGATCTACAAGGGCGGGTACGAAGGCCCGTACTGCGTGGGCTGCGAGGAGTACAAACTCCCCGGTGACCTGCTGGACGGCGAGGGTGAGTTCGCCGGGCAGAAGCTCTGCCCGATCCACAAGAAGCCGGTGGAGATCCTCAAGGAGGAGAACTACTTCTTCAAGCTCTCCGAGTACGGACCGAAGCTGCTGGAGTTCTACGAGGCCAACCCCGGCTTCATCCAGCCCGAGTCCGCCCGCAACGAGGTCGTGAACTTCGTCAAGCAGGGCCTGCAGGACCTGTCGATCTCGCGCTCGACCTTCGACTGGGGCGTCCCGGTGCCGTGGGACGAGAAGCACGTCATCTACGTGTGGATCGACGCGCTGCTGAACTACGCGACGGCCGTCGGCTACAACGAGAACCCGGCGAAGTTCGCGGAGACGTTCCCGGCCAATGTCCACCTGGTCGGCAAGGACATCCTGCGCTTCCACGCGATCATCTGGCCCGCGATGCTGATGGCGAACGGCCTGCCGGTGCCGGGCAAGGTCGCCGCGAACGGCTGGCTGATGGTGGGCGGCGAGAAGATGTCGAAGTCGAACCTGACGGGCATCAAGCCGCAGGACCTGACCTCGCACTTCGGCGTGGACGCGTACCGCTGGTACTTCCTGCGCGCGATCGCGTTCGGCCAGGACGGCTCGTTCTCCTGGGAGGACTTCAGCGCCCGGTACACGAGCGAGCTCGCCAACGACTACGGCAACCTCGCGTCCCGCGTCGCGGCGATGGTCGGCAAGTACTTCGGCGGCGCGCTGCCCGAGGCGACGGCGTCCGGCGAGGCGGAGAAGGCTGTCCAGGAGGGCCTGGCCAAGGCGGTCGCCGAGGCCGACCGGAAGATCGGCGAGGAGCTGGACTTCCAGGGCGGCATCCTGGCCGTCTTCGACTTCGTGAAGCAGGTCAACGGCTACATCACGGAGCAGGAGCCGTGGAAGGTGGCCAAGGACGATTCGCCTCAGGGCCAGGCCCGTCTGGCGACGATCCTCTACACGGCGGCCGAGTCCCTGCGTGCCGTCGCGGTGCTGCTCAACCCGGTCATGCCGGAGACCTCGCAGGCCCTGTGGGACTCGCTCGGCGCGGAGGCCCGGCTGGGCGGCCTCGCGGACCAGCAGGTCCAGCACGCGGGCGAGTGGGGCAAACTCCCGGCGGGCGCGACGGTGACGAAGGGCGCGGTGCTGTTCCCGCGTCTCGAGGACCCGAAGAAGGACTAGTGCCTGTGTGAAGGGGGCCCGGGACCTGTACAGGTTCCGGGCCTCTTCGCTTACGTAGCGCAACTTCGCCCCTTCGCTTACGTACTCAACGGCTCAGCGCCGCCGCGTCGCCCATCACCACCACCGGCCTCTTCGCCGGGTCGAGCCACACCAGCAACTCCTTCATCCGCTCCCGCTGCAGCGCCACGCAGCCCTGCGTCGGCCCGCCGTGGTCGACGTGGATCCAGATCCCGCCGCCCTTCTCCGCGCCGAGCGGCCGGGCCCAGTCCAGCGGGGTGGCCCCCGGCTCGCGGTTGTAGTTGATGGCCACCACAAGGTCGAAGGAGCCCTCGAGCGGCTCGCCCTCGAAGCCGGTGCCGGGTGCGTCGAAGAGTTCCTCCTCGTCGTACGGGAGCTTCGTGCCCGGGTTGGGCAGCTTGCCGCCCGCGTCCGTGAGGCCGAAGACCCCGATGGGCGAGCGATGATCGGCGACGTAGTGGTCGTCGGTCCAGCCGCGGAGGCCGTTGTGCGCCGGCCACGGTTCGGACACGGCCTTCCAGCCCAGGGTGGGGATGCGCTCGTAGAGCGTGGCGACGGACTGGTTGGAGTCGGGGCCGTCGCCGACCACCACGACTGCCTGCTCGTTCGCCGGGATGATCTTGGCGCGGGTCTGCGGTCCGAGGGCGGGGATCTCCTGCGGCCGGACGATCTGCGCCTTGGGGCCGGGGCGCCCGGCAGAACCCGTCCCGGCGGCGGCGCTCGCGGATCTCTGCGCGGCCGGGGGCGCCGCCTCGCCGCCGGCGCCCGCGCAGCCGGTGAGCAGCAGACCGGCGACGGCCAGTGCGACCGCCGTGAACGGTCCTGTGCGGAGGGACATGTGCGGGCCTTTCAGTTCGACAGCGGACATATCAGATCATCTGTCGCGTTTCGGCCAGAGTGTGTGAGGCGTCGCCGGAGACACAGGGGCTGACAAAGATCACGGAGTCCGGGGCCGGGTCGCCGCCGAGCAGCGCCACCGCCGCCGCCGGGTTGCCCGCGGCACGCAGAAGGGCCCGGGAACCTTTCGGTTCCCGGGCCCTTTCGGCCTGTGGGCTACTTGTCCTTGTCGGCGACCGGCTTGCGCAGCGCGATGTTCAGCTCGCGCAGCCGCGCCTCGTCCAGCTCCGTCGGCGCGCCCATCATCAGGTCCTGCGCGTTGCCGTTGAGCGGGAAGGCGATCGTCTCGCGGATGTTCGGCTCGTCGGCCAGCAGCATCACAATGCGGTCGACGCCGGGGGCGATGCCGCCGTGCGGCGGGGCGCCGAACTGGAAGGCGCGGAGCATGCCGGAGAACTCGTGCTCGACGGTCTCCTTCGAGTAGCCCGCGATCTCGAAGGCCTTGAACATGATCTCGGGCTCGTGGTTCCGGATCGCGCCCGAGGACAGCTCGACGCCGTTGCAGACGATGTCGTACTGCCAGCCCAGAATGTCCAGCGGGTCCTGGGTCTCCAGGGCCTCAAGGCCGCCCTGCGGCATCGAGAACGGGTTGTGCGAGAAGTCGATCTTGCCGGTCTCCTCGTCCTTCTCGTACATCGGGAAGTCGACGATCCAGCAGAACCGGAACACGCCCTCCTCGAAGTGACCGGCACGCTTGGCGGCCTCGACGCGGACCGCGCCCATGATCTTGGAGACCTCGTCGAACTCACCCGCGCCGAAGAAGATCGCGTGGCCGGGAGCGAGCGAGAGACGCTCGGTGAGGACCTTGACGTTCTCCTCGGTGAGGAACTTGGCGATCGGGCCGGTCAACGAACCTTCCTCGCCCACGCGCACCCAGGCCAGGCCCTTCGCGCCGTGCTCGACGGCGAAGTCACCGAGACCGTCGAAGAACTTCCGCGGCTGCGATGCGGTGTCGGGCACCGGCAGCGCGCGCACGTGCTTGCCCGCGAAGGCCTTGAACTCCGAGCCCTCGAAGACGTCCGAGATGTCGACGAGCTCCAGCTGGGCGCGCAGGTCCGGCTTGTCGTTGCCGTACTTGAGCATCGACTCGCGGAAGGGAATCCGCGGGAACGGCGAGGTGACGTGCCGGCCGCCCCCGAACTCCTCGAAGAGCTCGGTCATCAGCTTCTCGATCGGCTGGAAGACGTCCTCCTGCTCGACGAAGCTCATCTCCACGTCGAGCTGATAGAACTCGCCCGGCGAGCGGTCGGCGCGGGCGTCCTCGTCGCGGAAGCAGGGCGCGATCTGGAAGTAACGGTCGAAGCCCGAGATCATCAGCAGCTGCTTGAACTGCTGCGGAGCCTGCGGCAGCGCATAGAACTTGCCGGGGTTCAGCCGGGAGGGCACCACGAAGTCGCGCGCGCCCTCGGGGGACGTCGCGGTCAGGATCGGGGTGGCCATCTCGTTGAAGCCGAGCGCCGTCATCTTGTGCCGGATCGCGGAGATCACGGCCGTGCGCAGCATGATGTTGCGGTGCATGCGCTCGCGGCGCAGGTCGAGGAAGCGGTACTCCAGGCGGCGCTCCTCACCCACTCCGTCGTCGGTGTTGATCTGGAACGGCAGCTGCTGCGAGGCGCCGAGCAGCTCGACCTCGGAGACCTCGACCTCGATCTCGCCGGTGGGCAGCTCGGGGTTGATGTTCTCGGCGCCGCGCGAGACGACCCGTCCGTCGACGCGGACGACCGACTCCTTGTTGACCTTGTCGAGGGCCTCGTAGGCGGCGGTGCCGGGGCGGGCGACGAGCTGCGTGATGCCGTAGTGATCGCGCAGATCGATGAAGAGGATGCCGCCCAGGTCTCGGCGATTGTGCAGCCAGCCGCTCAGCCGGACGTCGGCGGAGACGTCAGAGGCGCGGAGCTCGCCGCAGGTGTGGGACCTGTACCGATGCATCGTCGTTCATCCAGTCTTAGCGATTAGAGAGGGGGTGGGCCCGTCAAGGTTACCGCCCGGCCCCCGTCCGCCTCATTGGCATAAACATGCCACCCGCCGGGACAGGCTCCATCCATACGTGGCAACGACTACGAGCTGGTCGGCATCGTCCAGGAGGTCGCCGAGCCCCAGCCGGGCACGGCGGCCGCGCAGTCCCCCATCACCGGCGACTGGCGGCGCTCGCGCGAGGCGTTCCTGCTGGACGCCGGCCGGGCGCTGGCCGAGGCCCGTTCCACCGCCGAGGTGCTTCGGGTCGCCGCGTCCTTGTCCATGCCCGGCTTCTCGCCGGACGGTCTCGCCGTCTTCGGGGTGGCGGGCGAGCGGCTGACGATCACCGGGCACCACGGGCACAGCGAGGGCGACGACGACCCGTTCACCGACATGTCGCTCGACACCGACTATCCGGCCGCCGAGGTGGTGCGCACCGGGCGGGCCTGCTACCTCCCGACGCCGGACGAGTACCGCCGCCGCTACCCCACCGCCTGGCCGCTCGCGCAGCGTTTCGGCCGGCAGTCCTGGGCGTTTCTGCCGCTGATCGTGGCGGGGCGGACGACACGACTGGACGGACGAGGAGCAGATCGACTCCGCGGTGCTGATCGTCTCCGAGATCGTGACCAATGTGCTGGTCCACACGGACGGCAACGCCCTGCTGGTCGCCGAGGTGACCTGCTCCGAGGCCCGCGCACGGCGGCGGCTGCGGGTGGAGGTCGCGGACACCAGCGACGAACTGCCGCACAAGCGGCGGCCGGGCGAGATGGCGTCCTCGGGCCGGGGTCTGGTGCTGATGGAGATGCTGGCGGACGCGTGGGGCGTCGATCCGCGCGGCGAGGGCAAGTCGATCTGGTTCGAGCTCTACGAGTCGGCCGAACCCGAGTCCGTTTCCGAGCCCGTTTCCGAGCCCGTTCCGGAGTCCGTCCCGGCGGAGTAGCGGGTGCGCAGCTCGCCGATCACGCCGAACACGGCGGCGGTGAGCGGTACGGCGAGGAGCATCCCGAGAACCCCGGCGATGGACGCCCCCGCGGTGATCGCCAGCATCACGACGGCCGGATGCATCTGGACCGTACGGCTCTGGATCGCAGGCTGGAGCACATGCCCCTCCAGCAACTGCACGGCGACGACCACCCCCAGCACCCAGAGCGCGATCACGAACCCGCGGTCAGCGAGCGCGACGAGGATGGCGACGGTGCCTGAGATGAAGGCGCCGAGGTAGGGGATGTACGCACCGACGAAGACGAGCGCTCCCAGACCGACGGCTCCGGGGACGCGCAGAATCAGCAGCCCGACGGTGATGCAGACCGCGTCGATAAGCGCGATGAACGTGGTCCCGCGCATGAAGCCCTCGACGGCCTCGAACGCGCGGCGTCCCATGGCCTCGACGACGTCTCCGGTCGAGCGCGGGGCGAGGGACCGCAGCACACCGGCGGCCCTGTGCGAGTCCCGGAGGAAGAAGAAGATGAGCAGCAGGGCGAGCACGGATGCGGCAATCAGCTCCCCCACCACGCTGAGCCCGCTGATCACCCCGGACGCGGCGGTTCCGCCGAACTTCGCCAGCAGGTCCTTGGCGTTGGTGGCGACATCATCGAGCGAGGTCCCGGCGGCCCCGAAGTGCTTGGCGACATCCCTGGCCGCCTGGCGCAGTGCGGCGAGGATCTGGTCGCCCGTCTCGATGAGGGCATGCACGACGACGTACACCGCCCCGCCCATGACGACGACGACAGCGGCACAGGTCAGTCCCGCGGCGAGAGAGCGATGCACCCTCATCCTGACGAGCCGCCGGTGCAGCGGCCCGAGCAGGGCGGTCCCGAGCAGCGCGAGCAGCACGGGTGTGACGGCGGTCTTGAGCGCCACGACCAGCCATACGCCGACCGCGACGACCCCGGCCACCAGCAGCGCGACCACGCACCAGGCGGCCAGCCGCCTCACCGGCTCGGGAAGAAGGGTCTGCACGCTCCTACGTGACCACAGCGGGCACACGCCGTCCCGCCCGCCGGGGCCACGCGGGTGACGCCCCATCAGATGCCACGGCTTCGGGATGTGCGCGGCGTAGGAGGTGACGAGCAGGTTGACGGATCGTCAGCCCTGGGTCTCGCCCACGCCCGGCTCTCCCAGGCCGTGCACCGCCGGGATCGTGCCGAGCCGTCCGGCCTGGAAGTCCTCGACGGCCTGCCTCAGCTCCGCCTGGCTGTTCATCACGAACGGCCCGTAGTGCGCCATCGGCTCCCGGATCGGGCGCCCGCCGAGCAGCACGACCTCAAGGTCACCGGTGTGCGAACCGTTCTGCGTGTCGTCCGCCCACACCGTGAGCGAATCGCCGTCGCCGAACACCGCGGTCTGCCCCATGCGTAGGGGCCGCCGCTCGCTGCCGACCGCGCCGCGCCCGGCCAGGACGTACGCGAGGCCGTTGAAGTCCTTGCGCCACGGCAGGTCGATCTGCGCGCCGGGCCGCAGCGTGGCGTGGATCATCGTGATCGGCGTGTGCGTGATGCCCGGACCCTGATGGCCCTCCAGCTCACCGGCGATGACCCGCAGCAGCGCACCGCCGTCGGGCGAGGTGAGCAGCTGCACCTGGCCGCCGCGGATGTCCTGGTACCTGGGGTCCATCATCTTGTCGCTCGCCGGGAGGTTCACCCACAGCTGGAGCCCGTGGAAGAGCCCGCCGGACATGACCAGCGTCTCCGGCGGCGCCTCGATGTGCAGCAGGCCGGAGCCCGCCGTCATCCACTGGGTGTCGCCGTTCTGGATGGTTCCGCCGCCGCCGTTGCTGTCCTGGTGGACGAACGTTCCGTCAATCAGATACGTGACGGTCTCGAAGCCGCGGTGCGGGTGCCAGGGCGTTCCCTTGGGCTCGCCCGGCGCATAGTCCACCTCGCCCATCTGATCCATCATGATGAACGGGTCGAGGTACTGGTAGTTGATCCCGGCGAAGGCACGCCGCACAGGGAAGCCCTCTCCCTCGAACCCGCTGGGCGCCGTGGTCACGGCGAGCACAGGGCGGGACAGAGCATCGGCCGGCGCGGTGACGCGCGGCAGGGTGAGCGGGTTCTCGACAGTCACTGCAGGCATGGGGCGGCCTCCTTGTGCGTCCAGTTTAGTTGAAGACTGAACTTCTTGCCACCTGGAACGCGAGGTGCCCGGGAAGAATTCCCCCCGGGCACCTACAGGACTCGACCCTGTTCAGCCGCCTGCGAAGCAAGGGCGGCCAGGTCCTAGCCGTACATCCGCCGCATCGCGAAGTCGACCATCTGCTCCACGGCCTTCGCATCGAAGACCATCCGGTGATCGCCCTCCATGTCCAGGACGAAGCCGTACCCGGTCGGCAGCAGGTCGATCACCTCGGCGCCGGTGATCACGAAGTACTTGGACTCCTTGCCCGCGTACCTGCGCAGTTCCTTGAGCGACGTGAACATCGGAATGACCGGCTGCTGGGTGTTGTGCAGCGCCAGGAACCCGGGATTGTCACCGCGCGGGCAGTACACCTTCGAGGTCGCGAAGATCTGCTGGAAGTCCTCCGCGGACAGCGATGCCGTGGTGAAGGCCCGCACCGCGTCGGCGAGCGAAGGGGGCGACGGCTCGGGGTAGAGCGGCTGCTCCCCGTAGGAGGGCTGCTGCGGTACGTACTGCTGCTGAGCGCCCGGGGTCTGGTCGTAGCCGTACATGCACGCAAGAGTACTGAGTCACAGTTGCCCCGTTAGGGTTGCGTCTTATTACCGACGGGTAGCATCATCGTAGCTACTAACTGGTACGTGGATAAGAAATCCGCCTCCCGATCATTACGGAGCCGTCGCCATGGGGCACTACAAGTCGAATCTCCGCGACATCGAGTTCAACCTCTTCGAGGTCCTCGGGCGCGACAAGCTGTACGGCACCGGCCCGTTCGCGGAGATGGACGTCGACACCGCCAAGAGCATCCTCGAAGAGATCGCCCGTCTCGCGGAGAACGAGCTGGCGGAATCCTTCGCGGACGCCGACCGCAACCCCCCGGTCTTCGACCCTGAGACCAACACCGCGCCCGTCCCGGCGTCCTTCAAGAAGAGCTACCAGGCCTTCATGGACTCCGAGTACTGGCGCCTCGGCCTGCCCGAGGAGATCGGTGGCACCACCTCGCCGCGCTCCCTGATCTGGTCGTACGCGGAGCTGCTCCTCGGCTCGAACCCGGCGATCTGGATGTACTCCTCGGGCCCCGCCTTCGCGGGCATCCTCTTCGAGGAGGGCAACGAGGCGCAGAAGAAGGTCGCCGAGATAGCCGTCGAGAAGCGCTGGGGCTCCACCATGGTCCTCACCGAGCCGGACGCCGGCTCGGACGTCGGCGCCGGCCGCACCAAGGCGATCCAGCAGGAGGACGGCTCCTGGCACATCGAGGGTGTGAAGCGCTTCATCACCTCCGGTGAGCACGACATGGAGGAGAACATCCTTCACTACGTGCTGGCCCGCCCCGAGGGCCACGGCCCGGGCACCAAGGGTCTGTCGCTCTTCCTCGTGCCGAAGTTCCACTTCGACTGGGAGACCGGCGAGCTGGGCGAGCGCAACGGCGTGTACGCCACGAACGTCGAGCACAAGATGGGCCTCAAGGCCTCCAACACCTGCGAGATGACCTTCGGCGACCAGCACCCCGCCAAGGGCTGGCTGATCGGCGACAAGCACGACGGCATCCGCCAGATGTTCATGATCATCGAGTTCGCCCGGATGATGGTCGGCACGAAGGCCATCGCGACCCTGTCGACCGGCTACCTGAACGCGCTGGAGTACGCCAAGGAGCGCGTCCAGGGCCAGGACCTGGTGAACTTCGCGGACAAGTCCGCGCCCAAGGTCACCATCACGCACCACCCGGACGTGCGCCGTTCGCTGATGACGCAGAAGGCGTACGCCGAGGGCATGCGCGCCCTGGTCCTCTACACGGCCTCCGTCCAGGACGAGATCGCCGCCAAGGAGGCCGCGGGCGAGGACGCCAAGGCCCTTGTCGCGCTGAACGACCTGCTGCTGCCGATCGTGAAGGGCTACGGCTCGGAGAAGTCGTACGAGCAGCTGGCCCAGTCGCTGCAGACCTTCGGCGGCTCCGGCTACCTGCAGGAGTACCCGGTCGAGCAGTACATCCGGGACGCGAAGATCGACACCCTCTACGAGGGCACCACGGCCATCCAGGGCCAGGACTACTTCTTCCGGAAGATCGTCCGTGACCAGGGCCAGGCGCTGAACACCCTCTCCGAGGAGATCAAGAAGTTCCTGGCGGTCGGCACCGGCGGCGAGGAGCTGGCCCCGGCCCGCGACGCGCTGGCCAAGGCCGCGGTGGACCTGGAGGCGATCGTCGGCACGATGACGAACGACCTCATCGCCACCGGCGAGGACGTCAAGAACATCTACAAGGTGGGCCTGAACACCACCCGCCTGCTGATGGCCTCGGGCGACGTGGTCGTCGGCTACCTGCTGCTGCGCGGCGCGGCGGTCGCGGCGGAGAAGCTCGAGACGGCCTCCGCCAAGGACGTGCCGTTCTACCAGGGCAAGATCGCGGCCGCGAAGTTCTTCGCCGCGAACGTCCTGCCGGGCGTCTCGGCCGAGCGCGCGCTCGCGGAGACGGTCGACAGCTCGCTGATGGACCTGGACGAGGCGGCGTTCTAGTCACCCGTTCCCGTCCGTGAAGCGGCCCGCCCTCTCACCGGGGGCGGGCCGCTTCTATGATCGGCCGCTGAAGGGGGCACCGCGATGATTCAGCGAACGGTGACGTTGCTCACCGCGACCCTGGCCGCGGCAGTACTGCTCAGCGGCTGTGTGAGCGATACCGGCGGGGCGAGCGAAGACGGCGGGAGCAAGAAGGGCAAGGGCCCGGACCCTGCGGCGGCCAAGGCCCTCACCCAGCGGCAGGCCCAGGCCGTACTGCCGAACGCCGCGGCCGTGCCCGGCTGGAAGCCCCTGGCGGAGCCGGTGGGCATCGCCATGGACAGCGAGGCCGGCAAGAGATTCTGTCCCGGGACCTACAGGAAGGGCTGCGACGGCGGCCGCTTCCAGGGCCTGGCGACCTACTTCGACCGCTCGACGAAGACCCAGCTCGACTTCTGGCTGATCGCCTACCAGGACGAGAAGTCCGCCGAGAACGGCAACGACACCCTTGGGAAGTACTTCGGGCCCAGCGTCGGCCGCGACCCCAAGAAGATCGACATCGGCGAGGTCGGCGACGAGCGCTTCGCACAGCGCGGTGCGATGGGCGCCGCCGGCGGCCCCGCCACCCTCGCGCAGGTGAGGGTCGGCGCCACCCTCATCTGGGTGGAGACCAGCACGGCCGGGACGGACACCGTCCCGGACGACCGTGTGAAGGCCTTCGCGGCGATGCTGGCCGAGCGCGCGGAGCAGGCGGAGCAGGGCGAGACCCCCTCGGCCGGGCTCGACGGCTGACCCGCGGTGGGCGCACGGACCTGCCCGCCCGACCGGCCGACGCGCCGTCGACCTGGGCCGCCGAGGATCGGCAACCGGCGGACGCGTATCCCTCGTTAAGGTGACCCCATGAGCGCGAGACCCGCCCGCTTCGACCGCGGCCACACCGACGACATGATGTCCTTCCTGGCGGCGAGCCCGTCGCCGTACCACGCGGTCGCCAACGCGGCCGCGCGGCTGGAGAAGGCCGGATTCCGGCAGGTCCTTGAGACCGACTCCTGGGACGGCAGCACCGGCGGCAAGTATGTGCTGCGCGGCGGCGCGATCATCGCCTGGTACGTGCCGGAGAGCGCCCAGCCCCACACCCCGTTCCGGATCGTCGGCGCCCACACCGACTCGCCCAATCTGCGGGTCAAGCCGCTTCCGGACACCGGGGCGTACGGCTGGCGGCAGATCGCCGTCGAGGTGTACGGCGGGACGCTGCTCAACACCTGGCTGGACCGGGACCTCGGTCTCGCGGGTCGCCTCACCCTGCGCGACGGCAGCCACCGCCTGGTCAACATCGACCGGGCGCTGCTGCGCGTACCGCAGCTCGCCATCCATCTGGACCGCTCGGCCAACGACGGGCTGAAGCTGGACCGGCAGAAGCACCTCCAGCCCATCTGGGGTCTCGGCGACGTCGAGGAGGGCGATCTGATCCGGTTCCTGGAGCAGGAGTCCGGCCTCGCCGACGGCGAGGCCACCGGCTGGGACCTGATGGTGCACTCCATCGAGCCGCCGTCCTATCTGGGTCGTGACCAGGACCTGGTGGCCGGTCCGCGGATGGACAACCTGCTGTCGGTGCACGCGGGCACGGCCGCGCTCGCCGCGGCCGCCGAGTCCGGAGACCTGCCGTACATCCCGGTCCTCGCGGCCTTCGACCACGAGGAGAACGGCTCGCAGGCCGACACCGGCGCCGACGGCCCGCTGCTCGGCAATGTGCTGGAGCGCTCGGTGTTCGCGCGCGGCGGTGCGTACGAGGACAGGGCGCGCGCCTTCGCGGGCACCGTGTGCCTGTCGTCCGACACGGGCCACGCCGTCCACCCCAACTACGCCGAACGGCACGACCCGACCCACCACCCGCGGGCCAACGGCGGCCCGATCCTCAAGGTGAACGTCAACCAGCGGTACGCCACCGACGGCAGCGGCCGCGCGGTCTTCGCCGCGGCCTGCGAGCGGGCCGGGGTGCCGTGGCAGACGTTCGTGTCGAACAACGCGATGCCGTGCGGCACGACCATCGGCCCGATCACCGCCGCCCGGCACGGAATCCAGACGGTCGACATCGGCGTGGCGATCCTGTCGATGCACAGCGCGCGCGAGCTGTGCGGCGCGGAGGACCCGTATCTGCTGGCGAACGCGCTCACCGCGTTCCTGGAGGCCTGAAGTTCCGTCGCGGGAGGGCCGGTTGGGCGCCTGCGAAACATCTGCGAAAGCAGTCGTAGGCAACGGTGATGACCATGGTTCTCCATGGTCATCACCCGGTCGTCACCCACCGGCCCGGCCCCTCGCGCCGCACCCTGTCCCTCGTGCTCGCCTCGGCGGCCGCGGTCCTTCTCGCAGGGTGCTGGTTCGTCATCCAGCGGCACAACGAGCGGCCGCCGTGGGCCGAGGACATCGCGTACGAAGCGGGCTACCTCCAGGGCAACCGTGTCCGGAAGTACGACCCGACCGGCCAGGAGACCAAGAAGCTCCTGGCCGGCGGGTGCGAGAGCCTCCGGGCGGCGGGGTGGGGCGGGCGCAAGGCGACGTACGACCCGGGCCTGTGGGTGAACGGCTGTCTGGACGGCGCGGCGGGCCACAAGCCCCTGCGTCAGGGGCTGTTCCGCTAGGTCGTGTCTTCAAAGTCCCGTCTGCCCGGCGAGCGGACGACGCTACTTTGAAGACACTCCCTAGCCCCCGCTACTCCTGGTCCATCCCGGCCAGTACGAGCGGCAGTCGCGTGACGCCGTCCGCGCTCACCCGCACCGGAACACCCCAGTCCTGCTGGTGCACATGGCAGGCCGGGTACTCGTTCGAGGGATCGTCGTCGCATGACGCCGCCATCGCCGAGACATGCAGGACGCCCTCGGCGACCGCCGGGTCGATCTCCAGGTCGCGCGAGAGGTCCGTGCCCGCACCCTCGCCGCCGGTCAGCAGCTCCGGCGGGGTCGAGGAGACGAGCAGCCGCGTCGACGGCCCGTACCGGGTGTCCAGCTTCTGGCCGGCCGGGGCCTGGAAGACCACGTCCAACCGCAGCTTGCCCGCGGTGACTTCGGTCGCGGCGCGCTGTGTGCGGTGGGCGACGGCCTCGACCCGTACCGCCTCATCCGGCAGCCGCAGCCGGGTCAGCCGGTGCCGGGCGGACTCCACCACCACGATGTCCTCGCCCACCAGCACGGCGTCGCTCGGCTCCCGCAGGTCGGTGGCCAGGGTGGTCACCTCGCCGCTCGCCCCCTCGTGAGCAGGAGGTGCGTAGCGGCGCAGCGCATGGTTGTACGTGTCGGATACGGCCACCGAACCGTCGGGCAGCGCGGTGACGCCCAACGCGTGCTGGAGCAGGGCCTGTCCGGCCGCCCCGTCCCGGTGGCCGAAGTCGAAGAGCCCGGTGCCGACGGCGGTGTGCACGGCGCCATCGCGGTCGACGTACCGCAGCGCACTGGTCTCGGAGTCGGCGATCCACAGCCGCTCCTCGGTCGCCGCGAGCCCGGACGGCTGCGCGAACCAGGCCTCGGCGACCGGACCGTCGACGAGCCCCTCGTTGGTGGTGCCCGCCGCGACGCGCACCGTGCCGCGCTCGGGGTCGTACGCCCACAGCTGGTGCACACCGGCCATCGCGATCCACACCTCGCCCTGCCACCAGGCCACGTCCCACGGCGAGGAGAGGTCCACCTCGCGCGCGACTCCAGAGGTCGGCGAGCCCTGCCACCACTGCCTGCCGGTTCCGGCGGCGGTCGTGGTCTCGCTGGTCTCCAGGTCGAGCACGCGCAGCGCGTGGTTGACCGTGTCGGCGACGACGACGCGGCCGTCCGGCAACAGGGCGAGTCCCTGCGGCTCGCTGAACCGCGCCCGCTCCGGGCCGCCGTCGACGAGCCCGCGCTCCCCGTCGCCGTACCGCTGGACGACCGTCTCGCCGTCGGCGGCCAGCCGAACCAGCTGGTGGCGGGTGGTGTCGGAGACCAGGAAATCGCCGTCGGGCAGCACGAGCGCCTTGCCGGGGAAGCGCAGATGCGTGGCGACGGGTTCGGGCGCCACATACGGCCCGTCACCGCGCCGCAGCGTGCCCTTGGCGGCGTGCTCGGCCTCCAGCTCCTCGACGAGCTTCTCGATGGCGTGCGCATGCCCCTCGCCCGCGTGCTGGGCGACGACATAGCCCTCGGGGTCGATGACGACGAGGGTGGGCCAGGCCCGTACGGCGTACTGCTTCCAGGTGGCGAGCTCGGGATCGTCCAGCACGGGGTGGTGCACCTGGTAGCGCTCGACGGCGTCGACGACGGCCTGGTGCTCGGCCTCGTGCACGAACTTCGGCGAGTGGACCCCGATGATCACCACGGTGTCGCGGTGCTTCTCCTCGAGCTCGCGCAGCTCGTCCAGGACATGCAGACAGTTGATGCAGCAAAATGTCCAGAAATCGAGGATAACGATGCGTCCTCGCAGGTCAGCGAGGGTGTACTGAGTGTCGCCGGTATTGAGCCAGCCGCCCTTGCCGATCAGCTCGGGCGCCCGAACGCGTGCACGTGTAGCCATAACCCCATCCAACAGCACGCGACCGGGTACGCATTCCACCCATGAAATACCTCGTACGCGACAAGATCCTCGCGATCGGTGACGACTACTGGATCGAGGACGAGCAGGGCCGCCACGCCTTCCTCGTCGACGGCAAGGCGCTGCGGCTGCGCGACACGCTGGAGCTCAAGGACCCGACCGGGCTCGTGCTGATCACGCTGCGCAAGAAGCTGCTCAGCCTGCGCGACACGATGACCATCGAACGGGACGACGCCCCGCTCGCCACGATCCGCAAGAAGCGGCTTTCGCTGCTGCGCAACCACTATCGGGTGACGCTCGTCGAGGGCACGGAGCTGGATGTCAGCGGCCGGATCCTGGACCGGGAGTTCGTGGTCGAGTACGACGGCGAGCTGCTGGCCCACATCTCCCGGCAGTGGTTCCGGGTGCGGGAGACGTACGCGGTGAACGTCGTACGGGAGGACGCGGATGCGGCGCTGATGATTGCGGTGGCGGTGTGCGTGATCCGTATGGCGGAGAAGGAGCGGGACGGCGACGACGACTAGCTCCGGACCCCGGACCCTGGACGCCGCAGCGGCGTCCGGGTCCGCCGCGGGCTAGGGGGTGTCCAGCCCCAGCCGGCGGTCCTTCAGCGCAGGGAACTGTTCCCGCGTCGTCGTCACCTTCGCCGCGTCGAGCTCCACGCTCAGGATCTCCTCGCCCGGCCCCGCCTCGGCCAGCACCTCGCCCCAGGGGTCGACCACGATGCTGTGCCCCGCCTGCTCGACCCCCGCGTGCGTGCCGGCGGTCCCGCAGGCGAGAACGTAGGCCTGGTTCTCCACCGCGCGGGCGCGGGCCAGCAGGGTCCAGTGTTCGCCGCGGCGGGCGGGCCAGCCGGCCGGGACGACGAAGGCCTGGGCGCCGGCGTCCACGAGGCCGCGGAAGAGCTCGGGGAAGCGAAGGTCGTAGCAGGTCGCCAGTCCGACGGTGAGCCCCGGCAGCGGGACGGTGACGAGCTCGTCGCCCGCGCCCATCATCACCGCCTCCCCCTTGTCGAAGCCGAAGCGGTGGATCTTGCGGTAGGTGCCGACCAGGTCACCGGTGGGGGAGAGCACGAGGGAGGTGTTGTAGAGGGTGCCGTCGGCCGCCTTCTCGACGATGGAGCCTGCGTGCAGCCAGACGCCCGCATCACTCGCGGCCTTGGCCATCACCTCGTACGTCGGCCCCGCGGTCGTCTCCGCCTCCTCGGCGAAGGACTCGTAGGCGAAGGCGCCGACGGGCCACAGCTCCGGCAGGATCACCAGATCGGCGCCCTGTTGTTCGCGTACGAGCGAAGCGGCCCGCACCCGACGACTATTGACCGATTCGTCCGGGTCTACTGCGATCTGGATGAGTGAGGCGCGCACACTACCACCGTCCTGGCATTCGAGCCGTCAAACGCGGGCCTACGATCGTCACACGAAAGCACTGCCGGGGTGCCGCCCGGCAGCGTAACTTAACTGCCGAGCCTCCCACGCAGCCCAGCAGTCAGCAGCCCAGCCCGCGTACCGCAGAACCGCCGAGGGGTCCCGTGACCGTCCATCCCAGCCTCCAGACCTACGCCGATGCCTGGACCCACTCCATCGAATCAATAGCCGAGCTGGTGCAGCCGCTCGTGGAAGGCGAATGGAACCGGCCGACACCGTGCCCCTCCTGGTCGGTGCGCGATGTCGTTTCGCATGTCATCGGCATGGAGTGCGAGATGCTCGGCGATCCCCGGCCCATCCATACGCTGCCGCGTGATCTCTACCATGTGCAGAGCGAGTTCGCCCGCTACATGGAGATGCAGGTCGATGTGCGCCGCCACCACACGGCGCCGGAGATGACCTCCGAGCTGGAGTACACGATCATCCGCCGGGCCCGTCAGCTGCGCAACGAGAACCGCGCCCCCGACACCATGGTCCGGGCCCCGCTCGGCGCCGAGCAGACCCTTGAACTCGCCATGCGGATGCGCGCGTTCGACACGTGGGCGCACGAGCAGGATCTGCGGATCGCGCTCGGCAAGCCGGGCAATCTCGACTCCCCCGGCGCGTACATCGCCAGGGACTGTCTGCTCGAAGCCCTGCCGAAGGTGGTCGCCAAGGACGCTGGTGCGCCCGCGAATTCGGCGGTCGTCTTCGATGTGCACGGCCCGGTGGAGTTCTTGCGGACAGTCCGGGTGGACGCGGACGGCCGCGGCACGATCGACGGCGCGCCGTCGCTGGGGCCCCTGGTGACCCTCGCGATTGACTGGGAGACGTACGTCCGCCTCGCCTGCGGGCGGGTGCGGGCGTCCGCGGTGCCGGACCGGATCAAGGTGGACGGGGACACGGAGCTGGCCGCGGCCATCCTGCGGGAGTTCGCGGTCACGCCGTAGCCGAAGCGCCGGCGCGCGCGCCTCACACACGCGCGCGCCGGACCGGTCACGCCGCGCGATGCGGCGCGCCGGGCCCGGTCACGCCGGTACGTGCACGGCCTCCACCCGGCTCGCCACCAGCCGTTCCCGCTCCCGCCGCACCGTGCGTGCCCGCAGCCGCAGGATCTGCGCGATCCCGGCCGCCTCCAGCACGAACACCGACGAGAACGCGATCCGGTAGTTGTCGCCCGTCGCGTCCAGCAGCACCCCGACCGCCAGCAGCGTCGTCATGGAGGCCACGAAGCCGCCCATGTTGACGATGCCCGACGCCGTCCCCTGCCGCTCCGGGGGATTGGCGGGGCGGGCGAAGTCGAAGCCGATCATCGACGCGGGCCCGCACGCCCCGAGCACCGTGCACAGTGTGATCAGCAGCCACATCGGGGCATGGTCTCCGGGGTACACAATGGTGGTCGCCCACACGAGGGCGGTCGCCCCGACCGTGCCGAGGGCGAGCGGGACCCGGGCCGCATGGTGGCGCGCAATGATCTGCCCGTACACCAGGCCCACCATCATGTTGGAGAGCACCACCAGGGTCAGCAGCTCGCCCGCTGTCTCCCGGGACAGTCCCTGTGCCTCAACGAGGAAGGGCATCCCCCACAGCAGCAGGAACACCATGGCGGGGAACTGAGTGGTGAAGTGCACCCACATGCCGAGCCGGGTGCCGGGCTCCCGCCAGGACTGGGCGATCTGCTTGCGTACGAACGCTGAGCCCGCGTGCTCGGCGGGCGGCGGCTCATGGCCCTCGGGGTGGTCCTTCAGGAACAGCGTCAGCAGGACGAGCACGACCAGTCCGGCGCCCGCGCTGCCCGCGAAGGTGGCCGTCCAGCCGATGCCGTGGAGCATCCGGGCGATGACGATGGTCGAGACGAGGTTGCCCGCCATCCCGAAGAGCGCGGCGACCTGCCCGATGAGGGGCCCGCGCCGCGCGGGGAACCAGCGCGTGCCGAGCCGCAGCACGCTGATGAAGGTCATCGCGTCGCCGCAGCCGAGCAGCGCGCGGGACGCGAGCGCCATTCCGTACGAGGGGGAGAGCGCGAAGCCGAGCTGTCCGACCGTGAAGAGCACCACGCCGATGGTGAGGACCTTCTTGGTGCCGAGGCGGTCGACCATCAGCCCGACGGGTATCTGCATCCCCGCGTACACCAGCAGTTGGAGGATGGAGAAGGTGGACAGGGCGGAGGCGTTGACGTCGAAGCGGTCGGCGGCGTCGAGGCCGGCGACGCCCAGGGACGTACGGAAGATGACGGCGACGAAGTAGACAGCGACGCCGATGCCCCAGACCCCGGCGGCGCGCCGGCCGCCGGGTGGATCGCCCGGCAGAGCGAGGGCGGGGGCGCTCACCGGACCTCACCCCGCGCCAGGTTGCTGAACCAGCCGACGTGCCGGTGGACGAGGGCCGCCGCCGCATCGGGGTCGCCGGCACGCAGGGCTTCGAGGATCTCGCTGTGCTCGGCGACGTTCTTGGCGATCCGGTCGGGGTGGGAGTGCATGACGGCGACGCCCATCCTTAGCTGCCGGTCGCGGAGTTGGTCGTAGAGCCGGGAGAGGATTTCGTTGCCGCCGCTGCGCACGATCTCGGCGTGGAAGCAGCGGTCGGTGACGGCGACAGCGGCCAGGTCACCTTCTTCACCCTGCCGCTTCTGCTGTTCGAGGAGCTCTTCGAGCCGGGCGATCAGCCGCGGCGATGCCGGTACGGCCTTGCGGGCGGCATGCTCCTCGACCAGCAGCCGGGTCTCCACCACATCGGCGATCTCCTGTGCGGAGACGGCGAGGACCAGGGCGCCCTTCTTCGGGTAGAGCTTGATCAGCCCCTCGACCTCCAGCTTGAGGAGAGCCTCGCGGACGGGGGTGCGCGATACGCCGACGGCGTCGGCCAGTTCGCCCTCGGTGAGGAGGGTTCCGCCTTCGTAGCGGCGGTCGAGGACGGCTTGCTTGATGTGGGTGTAAACGCGTTCTGCGGCAGGGGCGGCGGCGGGCATGCGCACAGCTTAGATACAACACAGGTGCATCAGAAAGCCGCGTCCACGATGCAGGACGGACCAGGGAATTGAGCGCCCCGGAAAGATGCACGCAACATCCGTACATCCATTGGCCCCGCTCGCCGGTCTCGTATCGGGACCCTGCTTTTCCTGGGCCCCATCGACTTGAAATCGACCGCGAAAGTCACGGAATTTAACGGACTTTCGACACAAACGCGACTATCGGAGCGTTCCCTTTGATACTCAAAAGCAAGGGCCTGCGCAGAGCCGCCGGCGTCGCCCTCGCCGGCGGCCTGCTGATGGCGGCCTCACCCCTGGCCGCGCCCGCCCAGGCGGCGGTGCCGATCCCGGCCATCAGCGCCAAGGGCGGGTTCCTGCTCGACCAGGCGGACGGCAAGCCGATCTACGGCAAGGCCAACAACACCCGCCGCCAGATGGCGAGCACGACGAAGCTGGTGACGGCCATCACGGTCCTCACCCAGCCGGGCGTGGACCTCACCAAGAAGATCACCGTGAAGCAGGCGTACCGGGACTATGTCGTCCGGCAGGGCGCGAGCACCGCGGACCTGCGCACCGGTGACAAGCTGACCGTCCGTCAGCTGCTGTCCGCGATGATGCTGCCGTCCGGCTGCGACGCCGCGTACGCCCTCGCCGACGCCTACGGCACCGGGACGACGACCGCCGCCCGCACGTCTTCGTTCATCGGCAAGATGAACACCAAGGCCAAGCAGCTGGGTTTGGTGAACACGCACTTCGACTCGTTCGACGGCATCTCCGCGGCGGGCGCCAACTACACCACCCCGTGGGACCTGGCGAAGCTCGCACGCCACGCGATGAGCAGCGCGACCTTCCGCGATGTCGTCAAGGCCACGTCGTACAAGACCGTCGCGACGACGAGCACCGGCGCCACCCGCACGTACACCTGGTACAACACCAACACGCTCCTCGGCTCGTACAGCGGGGCCATCGGCGTGAAGACCGGCACCGGCACGGCTGCCGGCCCCTGCCTCGTCTTCGCCGCCACCCGCGGCACCAAGACCTACGTCGGCGTCGTCCTCGGCAGCTCCAGCGTCACCGAGCGCACCAAGGACGCGGCGAAGCTCCTGGACTTCGGTTTCGGTTCCAGCACCGCCGAGTCGATGAAGGTGCGAACGCTCCCGGTCGGCGCTCAGCGCGACTGACCCACCGGTGAAAACACGAGGCCCCGTGACGCATCGCGTCACGGGGCCTCGACGTTTCGGGCCCGTCAGGCCCAGGTGATCAGCCGCTTGGGCTGCTCAAGGATCGCGGCGACATCCGCGAGCACCTTGGAGCCCAGTTCCCCGTCGACCAGCCGGTGGTCGAAGGAGAGCGCGAGCGTGGTGACCTGGCGCGGCTTGACCTTGCCCTTGTGGACCCACGGCTGGAGCTTGATCGCGCCGACCGCGAGGATCGCGGACTCGCCGGGGTTCAGGATCGGCGTACCGGTGTCGACGCCGAAGACGCCGACGTTGGTGATCGTCACCGTGCCGCCCTGCATGGCCGCCGGAGTGGTCTTGCCCTCGCGGGCAGTGGAGACCAACTCACCGAGCGCCTGCGCCAGTTCGGGCAGGGTCTTGTCGTGCGCGTCCTTGATGTTCGGCACGATCAGACCGCGCGGCGTGGCCGCCGCGATGCCCAGGTTGACGTAGTGCTTCTGCACGATCTCCTGGTTGGCCTCGTCCCAGGCGGCGTTGACCTCGGGATTGCGCTTGATCGCGACCAGCAGCGCCTTGGCGATCAGCAGCAGCGGATTGACCCGCACCCCCGCCATGTCCTTGTCGGCCTTGAGCTCGTCGACGAGCTTCATCGTCCGCGTCACGTCGAGCGTGATGAACTCCGTGACATGCGGCGCGGTGAAGGCGCTGCCGACCATCGCCGCCGCGATGGCCTTCCGTACACCCTTGATGGGGATACGGGTCTCCCGGGCGCCCGCCGCGACAGGCGCGGGCGCAGGCTGTGCGGCGATCACGGGCTCGGCCTGGACCGGCGCGGCCGCCGGAGCCGGGGCGGCCGCCGCGTGGACGTCCTCCCGCGTGATGACTCCGTCGGGCCCGGTCGGGGTGACCGTCGCCAGATCGATGCCCAGGTCCTTGGCGAGCTTGCGGACCGGGGGCTTGGCCAGCGGGCGGGCCGCGGTGGGCGCCACTCCGTGGCCGTTCATCTCGGTCTGGATCGCGGCGGCCGCCGCGGCCTGCTCCGGGACGGGCGACGTGCCCTTGCGGGCGCGGCGCTTGGTGGAGGTCTCGGCGACGCCGTATCCGACGAGGACGGGGGTACGGCCCTTGGGCTCGGCCTCCTCTGCGGCGGGCGTGTCGACAACGGGAGCGGCGGCAGCCGGGGCCGCGTCACCGCTGCCCGGCGCCACGTCGATCGTGATGATCGAGGTGCCGACGTCGACGGTCGTGCCCTCCTCGAAGCGCAGCTCGTGCACCACGCCGTCGTACGGGATCGGCAGCTCGACGGCCGCCTTCGCCGTCTCGACCTCGCACACGACCTGGCCGTCCGTCACCGTGTCTCCGGGCTGGACGTACCACTTGAGGATCTCGGCCTCGGTGAGTCCCTCGCCCACGTCGGGCATCTTGAACTCACGGAAGCGGAGCGAAGTGTCTTGAGTCATGGTCACGGCACTCCTCAGTACGCGAGCGAGCGGTCGACGGCGTCCAGCACCCGGTCAAGTCCCGGGAGGTACTCCTCCTCGAGGCGTGCCGGCGGGTAGGGGGCGTGGAAGCCTCCGACCCTGAGCACCGGGGCCTCCAGGTGGTAGAAGCACCGCTCCGTGATGCGAGCGGCGATCTCCGCGCCGGAGCCGTAGAAGACCGGGGCCTCGTGGACGACGACGAGCCTGCCCGTCTTCTCCACGGAGGTCTGGATGGAGTCGAAGTCGATCGGGGACATCGAGCGCAGGTCGATGACCTCCACCGACTTGCCCTCCTCGGCGGCCGCGGCGGCCGCCTCGACGCAGACCTTCACCATCGGACCGTACGCCACGAGGGTGAGGTCAGAGCCGGCCTGGGCGACGCGGGCCTTGTGCAGCGGGCCCGGGATGGCCTCGGTGTCGACCTCGCTCTTGTCCCAGTAGCGCCGCTTCGGCTCGAAGAAGATCACCGGGTCGTCGCTCTGGATCGCCTGCTGAAGCATCCAGTACGCGTCGGAGGAATTGGACGGCGAGACCACCTTGAGGCCCGCGACATGCGCGAACAGGGCCTCCGGGGACTCACTGTGGTGCTCGACCGCGCCGATGCCGCCGCCGTAGGGAATGCGGATGACGACCGGCAGCTTGATCTTGCCGAGCGCGCGGGCGTGCATCTTCGCGAGCTGCGTGACGATCTGGTCGTACGCGGGGAAGACGAAGCCGTCGAACTGGATCTCCACGACCGGCCGGTAGCCGCGCAGCGCGAGACCGATCGCCGTGCCGACGATGCCGGACTCGGCGAGCGGGGTGTCGATGACCCGGTCCTCGCCGAAGTCCTTCTGCAGTCCGTCGGTCACCCGGAAGACGCCGCCGAGCTTGCCGACGTCCTCACCCATGATCAGGACCTTGGGGTCAGTGTCGAGTGCCTTGCGCAGCGACTCGTTGAGCGCCTTGGCGAGGGGAAGCTTCTGTACGGCCATGATTAGTTGCCCTCCTCGGCGAAGGACGCCTGGTACGCGAGGAACTGGGCTCGCTCCTCGTCGACGAGCGCGTGTCCGTCGGCGTAGACATTCTCGAAGATCGCCAGGTGGTCCGGGTCGGGCATGGCCCGCACCGCCTCACGCACCCGCTTGCCGAGCGTCTCGCTCTCCTCCTCCAGGGAGGTGAAGAACGCCTCGTCGGCGTGGCCGGCGTTCTCGAGATACGTACGCAGCCGCAGGATCGGGTCCTTGGCCTCCCAGGCCTGGCGCTCCTCGTCCGCACGGTACTTCGTCGGGTCGTCCGACGTGGTGTGCGCGCCCATCCGGTAGGTGAACGCCTCGACCAGGGTCGGACCCTCGCCACGCCGGGCACGCTCCAGCGCGGAGCGGGTCACGGCCAGGCAGGCGAGTACGTCATTGCCGTCGACGCGGACGCCGGGGAAGCCGTAGCCCTGGGCGCGCTGGTAGAGCGGCACACGGGTCTGCTTCTCGGTCGGCTCGGAGATCGCCCACTGGTTGTTCTGGCAGAAGAACACCACGGGGGCGTTGTAGACCGCGGAGAAGGTGAACGACTCCGCGACGTCACCCTGGCTGGACGCGCCGTCACCGAAGTACGCGATCACGGCCGAGTCGGCGCCGTCCTTGGCCACGCCCATCGCGTAGCCGGTGGCGTGCAGCGTCTGCGAGCCGATGACGATCGTGTACAGGTGGAAGTTGTTGGTGTTCGGGTCCCAGCCGCCGTGGTTCACGCCACGGAACATGCCGAGCAGATTCGTCGGGTCGACCCCGCGGCACCAGGCGACGCCGTGCTCGCGGTAGGTCGGGAAGACATAGTCGTCGTCGCGCAGCGCCCGGCCCGAGCCGATCTGTGCGGCCTCCTGGCCCAGCAGCGACGCCCACAGTCCGAGCTCGCCCTGCCGCTGGAGAGCGGTGGCCTCGGCGTCGAAGCGGCGGGTCAGGACCATGTCCCGGTACAGCCCGCGCAGCTCGTCCGGAGTCAGGTCGATCTCATAGTCCGGGTGCTCGACGCGCTCACCCTCGGGCGTCAGCAGCTGTACGAGCTGGGGCTCGGAACTCTGCGGCTTCTTCGCGGCGCTCACCCGCTTGGTGCTGCGTCGCGGTTTGCGCGCGGCAGTGCTCTCCACGGTCACGTGCGTGCTCCTCCGTCGGTCCGGTCCCCGGGTTCGCCGGGCAAACCAGTGCGGCTCGCCTGATTCCAGTACCCGTGCACGGGGTGGGTGCGACGCAGCCGGGAACAGGCGTGACAAGTGCCCCGGCGAGCGCCCTGCCAAAGGCACGTTACCCAGTGGGTCGCATTACTGCGAAACCCCACTTGACCTGCGATTTTGCTTGGATTTCCAAGTAAATCGAGAAATGCGGGAACAACCACTGGTCACAGCCTTGCAGGCCGCCGGAACACCGGCACGTTATCCCGGCCACCCCGGGCACGGGAAGAGTAGATGTGTGACACTGCTTTCGTGCCCGAAGAGGGAAAAATCACCGTATTTCTGCTGGACGACCATGAAATTGTCCGGCGTGGCGTGCATGAACTGCTCTCCGTCGAGGACGACATCGAGGTCGTCGGTGAGGCAGGCACGGCCGCGGACGCCCTGGTCAGGATCCCTGCGACCCGCCCCGACGTCGCCGTGCTCGACGTCCGGCTGCCGGACGGCAGCGGCGTGGAGGTCTGCCGCGAGATCCGTTCCCGGGACGAGGGCATCAAATGCCTGATGCTGACCTCGTTCGCCGACGACGAGGCGCTCTTCGACGCGATCATGGCCGGTGCCTCGGGTTATGTCCTCAAGGCGATCCGCGGCAATGAGCTGCTGACAGCGGTACGGGACGTGGCGGCCGGCAAGTCGCTGCTGGACCCGGTGGCCACCGCCCGCGTACTGCAGCGGCTGCGCGACGGAAACAGCCCCAAGGGCGGCGACAGGCTGGCGGGCCTCACCGAGCAGGAGCGCAAGATCCTCGACCTGATCGGGGAGGGCCTGACCAACCGGGTCATCGGCGAGCGGCTCCATCTCGCCGAGAAGACGATCAAGAACTATGTCTCCAGTCTGCTCTCCAAGCTGGGCATGGAGCGGCGTTCGCAGGCCGCCGCGTACGTGGCCAGGATGCAGGCGGAGCGTCAGCACCACTGACTCCTTCGGATCACGGCTCACCCGTCCGGGCTAACCCGTTCCGGCCCCGCAACCGGGTCTTACGGCCCCTCGGCGAGGGGCCTGGGGCCCTGTTCCGCCAGGGTGTCGGTGACGGAGAGTGGAGTCATGTCCACCGAGGAACTCCGCGCCATCGAGCTGCTCACCCGGGTCTCGTACGGACGGCTGGGGACCAGCATGCGGGCGATGCCCTTCGTGGCCGCCGCCCGTCACATCGTGGTGGACGGCTGTGTCGTCCTGCGGATACACCGCGGCTTCGGGTACCACCGCGCGTGCAACGGCAGCGTCGTGGCGTACGGCGCGGACAACCTCAACTCCGGTGCCGCGGCGCTCTGGTCCGTGCAGTTCACCGGCACCGCGCGGATCGTCGAGCCGACCGACGACCAGCTGAAGCTGTTCGGCCCCGCGCCCCACCATGTGAACGGCCAGCCCTTCGATCCGGTCTTCATGCACATCCAGCCGCAGTTCGTGACCGCACAGACCCTGGATTATCTGGAAGAGCAGCCCGCCCGCCACGCTGCGTGATCTAACATCTGGCGAGTGCCGCGCTCATTTGCAACTGCCCCACCCGTCGGTGCACTGCTGCGCCGCTACGAGAACCCGGGCGAACCGCTCTCCTGCGAGCCCGTCACCCAGGGGCTCCTCAACCGCGGCTACCGGCTCGCCACCACCCGTGGCGCGTACTTCCTCAAACACCACCTCGACGGCGACCGCGAGGCCATCGCCCGCCAGCACCGGGCCACGCAGCGCCTCCAGACACTCGGTGTCCCCGTCGCCCCGCCCGTCGAGGACGCGCACGGCGACACGGTCGCGGTGATCGGCGGCCGGTGCTACGCCCTGCACCCCTGGATCGAGGGGCGGCACCGCGACGGCGCGCAGCTGACGACGGCCCAGTCCCGGCGGCTCGGCTCCCTCCTCGGTCTCGTGCACACCTGTCTGGAGCGGGTCATGGAGGTGGACGAGACGCAGTGCGAGGAGCACGAGAGCGCGGACCCCGAGGAGACCTTCGCGCTCATCGAAGAACTGCTGGCTCTCGCACGCGACGCCCGCCCCCGTGACCCTTTCGACAATCTGGCCGAGCACCGGCTCCTCGAACGGCGCGCGCTCCTGGAACGCCATGCCGACCGCAGACCGCCACCGGCCTCCGCGGGCTGCTGGGTGCACGGCGACTTCCACCCGCTGAACCTGCTCTACCGGGGCGCTGAACCGGCCGCGATCGTCGACTGGGACCGGCTGGGGGTACAGCCGCGCGCGGAGGAGGCCGTACGGGCGGCGGCGATCTTCTTCGTCCAGCCCGCCGGTGAGCTGGAGTTGCCCAAGGTACGGGCGTACGCGCGGGCCTATCGGCGGGCGGCGGGCGCGGACACGGCCGAACTGGCGGCCGCGGTGCACCGGGTGTGGTGGGAGCGGCTCAACGACTTCTGGATACTGCGCTGGCGCTACCAGCTGCACGACCGAAGGGCCGACCCGCAGTTTCCTGCGGCGTCGGCCCTGGCGGTGTGGTGGACGAAGGAGTACGAGGCGGTTCGGGACGCCTTCGCGGGCTGAACCGGGCTGAGCCGGGCTGAACTTCAGCCCCGCCGGCCGTCAGGCGCCGCCGCCGCCCGGAGTACCCGTCGGATCACCCGTGGGATCCGTCGGCTGGTCCGTCGGATCCGCCGTCGTCGGCCGGTCCGTAGGCTCCGTCGGCTGGTCCGTCGGATCCGCCGTCGTCGGGTCGTCCGTCGGCGTCTGCGGATCGCTCGGTGTGTACGACGGCGTGTACGAGGGCGTGTACGACGGCTGCTGCTCGTCGCCCGTGGGGTCCGTGCCCTCGCTCGGCTCGGTGTCCTCGTCCGTCGGCGTCGGCGTGGTGTCCGGCGTCGACGGGGTCTCGGTGACCGTCGTGTTGTTCTTCTGGTTCGAGCCGCCGTCGTTCGCCTTGTTCAGCGCGAAGGCGACACCGCCGGCGATCGCCAGCACGGCGAGCACGGCGAGCAGCCACATCTTGCTGCGGCCGCCGCCCTTGCCGCCGCGGCCGTTCCGGTGACCGCCGTCGTACCCGCCGTCGTTCGGGTTCGTCGGAGGCAGGATCGGGCTGTGCGAGGTCTCGCCGTGCACCGGGTGGTGCACCGCGGTCGGCCCGGTCGTCCCCATCGCCGGGGTGAATCCGCGCTCGTGCAGGTCGACGGGTCCGGTGTTCCAGGCGCCGGTGTGGCTGCCCTGCTGCTGGAGCATCTGCAGCCCGTACTGCACCAGGCCGCGCATCTCCTCCGCGCTCTGGAACCGGTCGTCCGGGTCCTTCGCGAGTGAGCGCATCACCAGTCCGTCGAGCTCCGGCGGCACCACGTCCGAGACCTCGGACGGCGGCAGCGGGATGTCCTGGACGTGCTGGTACACCACCGACAGCGGCGTCTCACCGGTGAACGGGGGCCGCAGGGCGAGGAGTTCGTAGAGCAGACAGCCAGTGGCATAGAGGTCGGAGCGGTGGTCGACGGCCTTGCCCAGCGCCTGCTCGGGGGAGAGGTACTGCGGCGTGCCCATGACCATGCCGGTCTGGGTCATCGTCGACTGCGCGCCGTGCAGAGCGCGGGCGATGCCGAAGTCCATCACCTTCACCGCACCGGAGTTGGTGATGATGACGTTCGCGGGCTTGATGTCGCGGTGCACGATGCCGTGCTGGTGCGAGTAGGCGAGCGCCTCCAGCACACCGGAGACGATGATCAGCGCCTGCTCGGGCGGCGGGGCCTCCGCCTTGACCAGCAGGTCGCGGATGGTGCGACCTTCGACGAGCTCCATCACGATGTACGGGACGGTCTGATTGCCGACCACGTCCTCGCCGGAGTCGTAGACCGCCACCACCGCATGGTGGTTGAGGCCGGCGACCGACTGCGCCTCGCGGGTGAAGCGGGCCTTGGAGACCGGGTCCTCGGCAAGATCGGCACGCAGCAGCTTGACGGCGACCGTGCGGCCCAGCCGTACGTCCTCCGCCGCGAACACCTCGGCCATGCCGCCGCGTCCGAGCGGGTGGGTCAGGCGGTAGCGGCCGTCGCCGACCAGTCCGCCGATGCCCCAGTTGTCCGCCGCATTCGGCACTCCGCCGCCGCCTGCTTCGGGTTCGGGTGCCATCAGTCCTCGCCGTCGTATCTGTCCGCGTGCACTCTGTAGTACTGCGCGTGCGGGTGTTCGCTGTAGTCCTAAGGGGTGCTCCGCCACGCCACGCTACAGCCTTCGCGGGACGGGACGGCCCAGTGATGGACCGGCCATCAAACCCGTTCCCCGTGGGGCCGCGCAAATTCCATGCTGTTCCTGTAACGCTTCCGGGACTCTTCTTGTGCGTACGGTTACGGAACGGGCACCTGGCTTGACGTGTCGGACCCCTCGGGCAGACTTGGCCCGTAAATACGGATCACGGGAATGCGGAACGCGGGCATCGCGGCCTTCGCGCCGAGGGGGAAGCACAGCATGAGCCAGGACGGCGCACAGGGCCGCTATGCGGGAGGGTCGGTCGCCGGCGGGCGCTATCAGCTCCGCGACCTGCTCGGCGAGGGCGGCATGGCCTCCGTATATCTCGCATACGACTCGGCACTCGACCGCCAGGTCGCCATCAAGACGCTGCACACCGAACTGGGACGCGAGCAGTCCTTCCGTGAGCGCTTCCGCCGCGAGGCGCAGGCGGTCGCCAAGCTCTCGCACACCAACATCGTGTCGGTCTTCGACACCGGCGAGGACGAGCTCGACGGTTCGCTGATGCCGTACATCGTCATGGAGTACGTCGAGGGCCAGCCGCTCGGCTCCGTACTCCAGGCGGACATCGCGCAGTACGGCGCGATGCCGGCCGACAAGGCGCTGAAGGTGACGGCCGATGTGCTGGCCGCGCTGGAGACCAGCCACGAGATGGGCCTGGTCCACCGCGACATCAAGCCCGGCAACGTGATGATGACCAAGCGCGGCGTCGTCAAGGTCATGGACTTCGGCATCGCACGGGCCATGCAGTCGGGCGTCACCTCGATGACGCAGACCGGCATGGTGGTCGGCACGCCGCAGTATCTGTCGCCCGAGCAGGCGCTGGGGCGCGGGGTGGACGCGCGGTCCGACCTCTACTCCGTCGGCATCATGCTGTTCCAGCTGCTGACCGGCCGTATCCCCTTCGACGCGGACTCGCCGCTGGCGATCGCGTACGCGCATGTGCAGGAAGAGCCGGTCGCACCGTCCACGATCAACCGCTCCGTCACTCCCGCGATGGACGCGCTGGTCGCACGGGCGCTGAAGAAGAACCCGAACGAGCGTTTCCCGAGCGCGGCCGCGATGCGCGACGAGTGCGCGCGGGTGGCCGGCGCCGGACAGACGGGCGCGCCGGTGATCATCGGCGGTGCTCCGTCGACGAGTGGCGCGGGGGTGGGTTCGGCTGTCTTCCCGCCGCTGGACCAGTCGACTCCCGCTCCGGCTCCGCACAGCGTGCAGACGCCGTACCAGCCGGGTCCGTACGGCCCGCCGACTCCGGCGCCCACGCCGGCCCCGGCGCCCCAGTACGGCTACCCGCACACGCCCCCTCCCGCGTATCAGCAGCCCGCCCCGGCGGCCTCGACTCCGCCTCCGTACACGATCGCGCCGCAGACGACGGCCACGAGCCCGGGTGGCGGTGGCAGCAAGCGGAACATGCCGGTCATCGTGGGTTCGATCGTGGTCGCGCTGCTGGCGATCGGCGGCCTGATCACGGCGATCGCGCTGAACAAGGACTCGGGCAGCGGGGACAACGCGGGCGGTGACCCGAGCTCGAGCGAGTCGGCGGACGTCGGGGGCGGCCTGGCTCCGGACCGTACGCGGACCATCAAGACGACAGAGTGCTCGGATGCGACGGAGGACGGCACCGACCCGTCCAAGGTCCAGGCGCCCAATCTCCTCTACAAGGACCTCCTCTCGGTGAAGGAGTGCCTGCGGGCAGCCGGCTGGACCTGGAAGGTGACCGAGCAGGACAACCCTCAGTACGCCAAGGACGCCGTGATCTCGCAGTTCCCGAGTTCGGGCGAGGCCGTGGTGCCGAAGAGCCAGGAGTTCGAGATCACCATCTCCACGGGCAAGGCCGGCTAGCCCGAGCTCCATCCCTTCATCGCTCCCTCATCGCTTCACGGGAAACGGCCCGGCACGCACGTCGCGTGCCGGGCCGTTGCATGCTCCCTCACCCCGTCCCCTCACCCTGTCTCCTCATCCGGGATGCCGTAAGAGTCATGACATGTGACGCTTAGTCCGATATCTCGGACTCGGCACGGGAGGGGGTCACCCGGTGACTCCAGGGCTCCGCACACGCTGTGCGATCACGGTCGCCTCGCTCCTGCTGCTGGCCACGCCCCTTGCGTACGCCGACGAGACCGAGGCCCCCCAACACGCTCCGACGGCCACGCCTGCCGCCACTGCTTCCCTCGCGGGCCGCCCCGCCGGTGAGGGTCGCCCCCGGCCGGGACGTACGCCCCAGACGCACCGGACGGACGAGTCCCGGGACGAGCCCGGGCAAGCGGACCGCGAGGACCGCCCGGACCGTACGCCCTCCCGCACGCCCTCCGCGACGCCCTCTGCGTCCGTTTCCGCATCACGATCCGGTCCGGCCACCCCGCCCCGTACGCGACCCTCCACACGGAAGCCCCCTCCTACGGCGGACGAGGAACTCGCGACGGACGGGCAGGACGAGGCGGCGGCCTCTCCGACGCCCACGCCGAGCCCCACCGCACCCGCCGCCGCACGTCAGCAGGCCCCTCAGGCCGTCCCCGCGCCCATCGCGCAGCAGATTTCCCCGATGTCCCTGGGGATCGGGATGGCGCTCATGGGGCTCGGAATCGGCTTCCTCGGGCTGCGGCTGCGGCGTCGTTGATCTTGCCGTCATCCTCAAGACGGACGCACAGACTCCGTCTGCTGACGGTTCCCCGCGCCCGGCATACCCGGTATACATACTGAGTATGTCCATCCGTCACGGGCTTCTCGCCCTCCTTGAGCACGGCCCTCGCTACGGCTCCCAGCTCCGTACGGAGTTCGAGTCACGCACCGGTGCCACCTGGCCGCTCAACGTCGGTCAGGTCTATACGACCCTCAACCGCATGGAGCGCGACGGCATGGTCGCCCAGAGCGGCGAGGACGACGCCGGCCACGCCCTCTATGTCATCACCGAGGCCGGGCACGCGGAGCTGAAGAGCTGGTTCGCGACGCCCGTGGACCGCAGCAGCCCGCCCCGTGACGAGCTCGCCATCAAGCTCGCCATGGCTGTGGGCGCGCCCGGCGTGGACATCCGTACCGTCATCCAGTCTCAGCGCCACCACACCGTGAAGGCGATGCAGGACTACACCCGGCTCAAGGCGCAGGCACTGGCCGCGATCGAGAACGGGGGCTCGCAGGAGCGCGACGACGTCGCATGGCTGCTCGTTCTGGAGCAGCTGATCTTCCAGACCGAGGCCGAAGCGCGCTGGCTCGACCACTGCGAGGTCCGGCTCATCAGGCTCTCCGCAACGGCCGGCCGGGGAGCCGAACACCCGACGGCCGCGTCTCTGATCTCGCCGCCGGCGCAGCCCGCGTCCGCAGCCCGGCCCGCCTCGTCGGCGCAGGGCCGCCCCGCACCACCGACGTAGACCACCCAGGCTTCTCGCTCACCTCTCGACCTCTCCACCTTTTCTCGATCTCTCCGTACATCCGCTTGCTCCAGCTGCTCGCTCGTGAGCCGTCCCGTCCAAGGGGGGACCCTTCCCATGTCCGACCGCACGTCACAGCAGCCACAGCAGTCACAACAGCCCGTGCTGCAACTCCAGGAACTGACCCGCGTCCACGGCAGCGGCGCCACCGAGGTGCACGCCCTGCGCGGCATCAACCTCGATGTCTTCCCCGGTGAACTCGTCGCCGTCATGGGCCCGTCGGGCTCCGGCAAGTCCACGCTGCTCACCATCGCGGGCGGTCTCGACACCCCCACCTCGGGCCGGGTGATCGTCGAGAACACCGACATCACCACCGCCGACCGCAAGACGCTCGCGGCCCTGCGCCGCCGCAGCATCGGCTATGTCTTCCAGGACTACAACCTCATCCCGGCGCTGACCGCCGCCGAGAACGTCTCCCTGCCGCGCGAGCTGGACGGCATCTCCGCACGCAAGGCCCGGACCGAGGCCGTCACCGCGCTGGAGGAGATGGACCTCGGTCATCTCGCCGACCGCTTCCCGGACGAGATGTCGGGCGGCCAGCAACAGCGCGTGGCCATCGCCCGCGCCCTGGTCGGCGAGCGGCGGCTCGTCCTCGCCGACGAGCCGACCGGCGCCCTGGACTCCGAGACCGGCGAGTCCGTGCTCGCCCTGCTGCGCGCCCGCTGCGACAGCGGCGCGGCCGGCATTCTCGTCACCCACGAGCCGCGCTTCGCCGCATGGGCGGACCGGGTGGTCTTCCTGCGTGACGGCGCGGTCGTCGACCAGACCATCCGCAGCCAGGCCGACTCGCTGCTCTCGGGCCAGGCGGCCGAACTGTGAACAGTTGGTACCACTCCTGGCGGGCCGCGATCCGTATCGCCCGCCGTGACGCCTGGCGCTCCAAGGGACGCAGCTTCCTCGTCCTCGCGATGATCGCCCTCCCCATCCTCGGCGTGAGCGCCGCGGATCTGACCCTGCGCAGCGCCGAACTCTCCACCGAGCAGGGCCTCGAGCGCACGCTCGGCGCCGCCGACGCCCGGCTGACCGACCCCGGTCTGGGCGGGGTGCCCATCAAGCAGACCCCCGACGGCACCAACTACACGCCGGTGGGGGACTTCGACGGAAAGCCCTGGCCCGAGGGCAAGACCGACATCGGCAAGGCGCTGCCTGCCGGTGCCAAGTCCCTGACGGACTCGGTGGGTTCGGGCAAGCTGCGCACCACGCACGGCCTGCTGAACACCGAGATCCGCGAGCTGAAGTCCTCGGACCCGATGGCCAAGGGCATCATGGTCGTCGCCGGTGGCCGCCTCCCTCAGAAGTCCAACGAGGTCGCCGCAACCACGCACTTCCTGGAGTCCAGCGGTCTGAAGGTGGGCTCCAAGCTCACGGCCCGGGGTCTCGACCGCGAGTACACGATCGTTGGCTCGTACGAGCTCCCTGACGCGCTGAAGACCGACCAGGTCAACGCGCTGCCTGGCGCCCTTCTCGCGCCGCTCGACCAGGCCCTCGAAAAGGCCGGGCTGCCCGGCACCGAGCCCTCCACCACGCATCTGGTGACTGTCTCCGGTGGTTTCACGTGGAACATGGTCAAGCAGACCAACACCAAGGGTGTGACGGTCACTTCGCGTGCGGTGGCCCTCGACCCGCCCGCCAAGGCGGACGTTCCGATCTACCAGGAAGAGGGCTGGGGCACCTTCGAGGACAGCACGGCCGCCAAGGCAGCCGCGCTCGCCGCAGTCGGGACCGTCGTCGGCCTCGCCATGCTGGAGATCTGCCTGCTGGCAGGGCCCGCCTTCGCGGTCGGCGCCCGCCGCTCGCGCCGTCAGCTCGGCCTGGTCGGCGCCAACGGCGGTGACCGGCGCCATATCCGCGCCATCGTCCTCGCCGGCGGTCTGGTGATCGGTTTCGCCGCGGCCGTGGTCGGCACGGTGCTCGGCCTGCTGCTGACCTTCGCGCTGCAGCCGGTGCTCGAGGACTACATGGGCAAGCGCTTCGGCAGCTTCGACGTACGGCCGCTGGAACTGCTCGGCATCGGGCTGCTCGCCGTCTTCACGGGCCTGATGGCCGCGATCGTCCCTGCGATCACGTCCTCCCGCCAGTCCGTGCTGGCCTCGCTCACCGGCCGTCGCGGCGTACGCAAGAGCAGCCGGGTACTGCCGGTGATCGGCCTGATCGCGGTCCTGCTGGGCGCGGCGATCGCGCTCTACGGCTCGATGATGACGGACCAGTTCATCGTCGTCGCCGGCGGCAGCGCCATCGCCGAACTGGGCGTGGTCGCGCTGACCCCCGCACTGGTGGGCCTGTTCGGCCGGACCGGACGCATCCTGCCGCTCTCACCGCGGCTCGCGCTGCGTGACGCGGTACGCAACCGGGGCCGCACGGCTCCCGCAGTGGCCGCGGTGTTGGCCGCCGTCGCCGGCACGGTGGCCGTGGCGACCTACACCGCGAGCCAGGACGCCCAGGGCAAGGCCGACTACGAGGCACGGCTGCCGTACGGCGCGGTCTCCGTGATGCTCGACGAGGCCGGCGGCCGGGACGTCCCGTCGGTGCGCGCCACCGTCCAGAAGCTGCTGCCCATCGATGTACGGGCCGATGTGGACCGGATCTCGGTCGGCAAGTCCACCTGCTCGATGTACAGCGGCGGGGAGGGCTGCGGCCGCTACGAGATCGTCGTCCCCAAGGCCAACCAGTGCCCGCTGTGGATGACGGACCCGGCCCATCCGAACGAGGACCCCTCGGAGAAGTTCAGCAAGGAGCAGCGTCGCAAGCTCGCGAAGGACTGGCGCTGCAAGGAGGTCTCGGGTTCCTCGTACCTGGACTCCGGCGTGGCGATCGCTGACGCGAAGCTGCTGAAGGTGCTCGAGATCAACGACCCGGCGGCCGAGAAGGCGCTGGCGGCCGGGCAGATCGTCTCCTTCGACAAGCGCAACCTCGACGCCCAGGGCAAGATCAACATCCGCCTGGTGACCGACCCCAAGAAGGCCGACGAGGCGGCGGAGAAGGGCAAGGAGGCGCCGGGCGCGATCAAGTCGTTCACCGCGCACCAGGTCTCCGGCCTGCCCAATACCTACGGCGTCGCCATGATCGTGCCGCCTGCCGCTGCCAAGGCCGCGGGTGTGACCACGGTGCCGTTCGGGGCGTACTACTCGACCGACAAGATGCCGAGCAGCGCGCAGCGCCAGCGGCTGGACGGCGAGCTCGACAAGACCGGCTCGGACATCAATCTCCATGTCGAGGAGGGCTACACCAGCGAGAACAGCATCGTTCTGCTGGCACTGACCGTCTTCGCCGGACTGATCACCATCGGCGCGGCCGGTATCGCCACGGGCCTCGCCCAGGCCGATGCGGAGGCCGACCTGAAGACACTCGCCGCCGTCGGCGCCCCGCCGCGGGTGCGCAGGACGCTCAGCGGGTTCCAGTGCGGTGTGGTGGCCGCGATGGGTGTGCTGCTCGGCTCGGCAGCCGGTGTCCTGCCGGCGGTCGGACTGCGGCTCACCGAGAAGCGTGAGCAGATGAAGTTCTACCGGCAGGCGCTTGACCAGGGCTTCAGCTCGGTCGACTCGGTGCCGTACGTGCCGATCATCGTGCCCTGGGAAACCCTGGCCGCGCTGCTCGTCGCGGTCCCGGTGGGCGCGGCGCTCCTGGCGGCGCTGGTGACCCGCTCGCGGGGCGCGTTGTCCCGCCGCGAGGCGACCTGACCGGCGTATACGGCCGAATCCCGCCGAATTCCGCCGATCGGGGCGTGTCCAGCGGTTTTGTGCCCCCGTACGAGGGTGGATCACCCTCGTACGGGGGCAGACCGTGTGGTGATGCACACGTGCGAGAGAATGGCGGCATGGAGATGCCGAGGAATGAACGGTCGCAGGAGAGCCCCCACATCCTTGTCGTGGGACAGGACGGAATGGCACTCGGCGGCGGTGACGGTGACGACGAGTCGCGCGAGGTCCCGGTGACGGAGATGGTCGAACAGCCTGCCAAGGTCATGCGCATCGGCAGCATGATCAAGCAGCTGCTGGAGGAAGTCAGAGCAGCACCTCTGGACGAGGCGAGCCGGGTCCGGCTCAAGGAAATCCACGCCAGCTCGGTCAAGGAACTGGAGGACGGCCTAGCCCCCGAACTTGTCGAGGAACTCGAACGTCTCTCGCTCCCCTTCACGGACGAGGCGATCCCTTCCGAGGCCGAACTGCGCATCGCGCAGGCCCAGTTGGTGGGCTGGCTGGAGGGCCTCTTCCACGGCATCCAGACGGCGCTGTTCGCCCAGCAGATGGCGGCCCGCGCCCAACTGGAACAAATGCGCCGCGCACTCCCGCCGGGAGCAAGCCACGACGATGACGATGACGGCCAGCACGGCGCGATCCGCTCGGGCCCGTATCTGTAGTTCGCGGGATTCGGCATGACGCGGCGGGTCGGGGTACGGGGTACCCGGCCCGCCGGTCTTTTGCCTGGAGGCCGCCTAGGCGGGGGATGCCTCGGGCGCGTCTTGGCGGGTGCACGGATCCTGGCGAGTACGGCGCAAGAACGCGCCACGGCCCAGGACGGTGGGCGGCCGCGCGGCGACCCCGGCGCCAAGTCCGTAGCGCGGGCGGCCCGCGCGGCGAAGCCCGCGCGCTGAGGGGGCACGGGGGTGCGCGTACCCCGTACTCAAGTGCGGGCGGGTGGGCCACCTCCGGCGGAGCCGGACCACGCCCCGAGGGGCGGGGCCCCCACACCGTCAGCCACCCGCGGGCGACACCAACAGCACCTTCCCCACGTTCGCCCCGGACTCCAGCACCCGGTGCCCCTCCGCCGCATCCGCCAGCGCGACCTTCCGGTCCACCACCGCCCGTACCCGGCCCCCCTCGATCAGCGGCCACACATGCTCCCGCACAGCCGCCACGATCGATGCCTTCTCGCCCAGTGGCCGCCCTCGCAGCGACGTCGCCGTCACCGCCGCCCGCTTGCCCAGCAGCGCCGCCAGGTTCAACTCGCCCTTGACGCCGCCCTGCAGGCCGATCACGGCCAGGCGGCCGTTGACCGCCAGCGCCTGCACATTCCGGTCCAGATACTTCGCACCGACGATGTCGAGGATGACGTCCGCCCCCGCCCCCTCCGTCGCCTTGCGCAGTTCCTCCACGAAGTCCTGCTCGCGGTAGTCGATGAGGATGTCCGCGCCCAGTTCCGCACAGCGCGCCAGCTTCTCCGGCCCGCCGGCCGTGACGGCGACCCGCGCCCCCACCGCCTTGGCGAGCTGGATCGCCATCGTGCCGATCCCGCTCGCGCCGCCGTGCACCAGCAGTGTCTCTCCCGGCCGCAGGTGCGCGATCATGAAGACGTTCGACCACACTGTCGAGGTCACCTCGGGCAGCGCCGCCGCCGTGACCAGGTCCATCCCCTGCGGCACCGGCAGCAACTGCCCCACCGGCGCGGCGACCTTCTCCGCGTATCCGCCGCCGGCAAGCAGCGCGCACACCTCGTCGCCGACGGCCCACCCGGAGACGCCGGGCCCCAGGGCGGCAATGCGCCCCGAGCATTCGAGACCGGGATACGGGGACGAGCCGGGCGGCGGGTCGTAAAAGCCCTGCCGCTGCAGCAGATCCGCACGGTTGACGGCGCTGGCCACGACCTCGACGAGGACCTCTCCCTCGCCGGGTACGGGATCGGGCACCTCGGCCCAGACAAGCGCCTCGGGACCACCGGGTTCGGGAATCGTGATCGCATGCATGGGCGCGAGGCTACTCCGCGACCGGCTGTTCAGGGCCGCTGCGGGTCGAGCTCACCTCTGCTCTCGTCCGCGCGCACGATCGTGATCAGGCGGTCCGTCAACTGCAGCGGACTGGCGGCCGGATCGTCGTAACCGATCAGACGATGCCCGCGCAGCACGCTCACCACCAAGTCGTCCGTCTCCCGCACACCTCGCCCCACCTCGGCCTTTATGACCGGCCGTTCAATGATGTCGAGCCCGCTGCCCTGCTGGATCAGGTCCTCCATCACCGTGCCCGCACTGGGGCTGAGCACGGACAGACCCAGCAGACGCCCCGCCGCACTCGCGCTCGTGATCACCGCATCGGCGCCGGACTGCTTCAGCAGAGGCGCGTTCTCCTCCTCCCGCACCGCGGCAACGATCTTCGCGCCACGGTTGAGCTGCCGCGCGGTCAGCGTGACCAGCACCGCCGTGTCGTCGCGCTGCGTCGCGATGACGATCTGGCGAGCCCTCTGTACTTCGGCACGGATCAGCACATCACTGCGGGTGGCATCGCCGATGACCCCTACAAAGCCCTCGGCATTGGCCGCCTCGATGACCTTGCTGTCGGGGTCGACGACAATGATCTGGTCCTTCTTCAGGCCCGTGGCGGTCAGCGTCTGAATCGCGGACCGGCCCTTGGTGCCGAAGCCGACGACGACCGTATGGTCACGCAAGCGAAGCCTCCAGCGGTTCAGCCGCCACTCCTCCCGGGTCCGTTCCGTGAGGACCTCGAGAGTGGTGCCGACCAGGATGATCAGAAAGAGCACACGCAGCGGCGTCACCAGCAGCACATTGGTGAGCCGGGCAGTTGCGCTGTACGGAACGATGTCGCCGTATCCCGTGGTGGAGAGGGTGACCGTCGCGTAGTAGACCGAGTCGAGGAAGTCGACGGAGTCGTCGGCGTTGTCGTGGTAGCCCTCGTGGTCCGACCAGACGATCAGCACCGTCAGAAACAGCACGCCCAAAGCCATGAGCAGCCGTTTGGCGACCTGCCGCATCGGTCGCTCGACGACCCGGCGGGGGAGTTTCACCCGGCTGGTGACCAGCTGCTCCTCGGCGCGCCGGGCCATGGCGTCCTGGCCGGGAAGTTTCACGTGAAACGGCCTTCGTCGGCGATCGAAGGCGCCCACGAGGCCCACGGCAGATCGAGGACCTCGAGCTCATCGCCTGCCCGCGCCCCGCCCGGCGGGACGACGGCCAGACCGTCGGCGGCTGCAATGCCGCGCAGCATTGCAGGGCCGTTGTAGTGCAGCGGCACCAGCCGGTCGGCGCGATGGACGAAGGGCACAATGCGGGTGTCGTACGGGTGCCCGTGCACCTCGTCACGTACGGGAGCGCGATACGGAACGGGCGCCGGCCGACCCGCAAGTCCGCGCAACAGCGGCTCGGCGAGCGTCAGCAGCCCGGAAACGGCGGCCAGGGGATTGCCCGGCAGTCCCACCAGATGCCTCGACGGCAGACCGCCGTGGGGCGCGAGCCGGGCCAGCAGCATCGGATGGCCGGGGCGCACGGCGACACCGTCCACCAGCAGCTCGGCGCCCGCCTTCCGCAGGACGGGGTGGACATGGTCGACCGGGCCCGCCGCCGTGCCTCCGGTGGTGACGATGAGGTCGGCCTCGGAGGTGGTGACGGCCCGGTGGAGGGCTTCGGCGTCGTCCCCGAGTCGTCGGGTGGCGACGACATCGACGCCGAGGGCGCCGAGCCAGGGGCCGATCATCGGCCCGAGGGCGTCGCGGATGAGGCCTTCGTGGGGGAGTCCATCGGTGAGCAACTCATCGCCGAGGACGAGCACTTCGACGCGCGGGCGCGCAACGGTGACCAGTTCGTCGTAACCCGCGGCCGCGGCGAGGCCCAGCACTGCGGGCGTCACCAGGGAGGCGGCGGGCAGGAGTTGGTCGCCGGACCGGCATTCCTGTCCTCGCGGCCTGATGTCCTGACCGTGGACCACCTCGCGCTCGGCGTACAGCTGGGCCTTGTCCGCGTCGGTACGGGCGTGCTCGCTGCGGATCACCGCGGTGGCTTCGGGCGGGATACGGGCGCCGGTGGCGATCCGTACGGCGGCTCCGTCGGGGAGCGGCGGGGCGTCGCCGTGCCCGGCGAGAATCGAGCCGCCGCTCCGGATGGTCCATGGCCCGGGACCTGCGACGGCCCAGCCGTCCATGGCGGAGGTGTCGAAGGAGGGCAGATCGCAGAGCGCGGCGAGTGGCTCGGCGAGCACCTGGCCGAGGGCCTGATCGAGGGGCACCCGCCGGGTACGGGGCGGGGCGTCGCGCCCGATACGCGCGGCGAGGGCCCGGGCGTCGGGCCACCCCGTCGCGCGGTGCCGGGCCGTCGCGGGCTCTCCAGTCTCTGCGCGGTCGGGCGCCGATCCGGGCGCCGAGCCAGGAGCTGAGCCGGGGGCGGGTTCCTGCCGCGTCTGGCGGCCGACGAGCGCGAGGGCTTCCTCGACGCCGTCCGACTCGGCCTCCTGGTCCTGACCGTTCATCCGGCGTCGCCCTTGTCCGGCCCGGCAGGCCCGGAAGCCTTGGCGGGCCCGGCTTCCGGCGTGTCCGGTGCGCCCTGCTCGGCCTCCTGCGCCCAGCGCGCCGCGAGCGCGGCCGCCTTGCGAGCGGCCTCGGCGACCGCGGCCGGGCCGCCGCTGCCTGCCTGAGCCGCCGCATATCCCACCAGGAAGGTGGTGAGGGGTGCGGCGGGGCGGGCGACGCCGTGCGCGGCATCGCGGGCGAGGTCGAGCAGGACGCCGGTGTCGACGTCGAGTTCGATGCCGAGTTCGTCCTTGATTGCGGTGATCCATTCGTCCAGCACGTTCCCATGCTCCCTGATACGGGCCCGTGCCGCGGAGATGTCCTCCCAGGTGTCGCAGTCGAAGGAGGCGAGCGGCTCCGCGTCGATCCGGGCGAGGTCCAGTTCCTGCGTCAGCAGACGCAACGGCAGCCCGGTCAGACTCCCGTACTCGGTGGCGAGAAGGGCGAGTTCACGACGCAGTGGTTCGGTGCGGTAGGCGGCGACGAGGGGCTGGTCGCGTCCGCCCGCATCGGTGAGCAGCGCAGCCTCGCGCCCGCTCGTGCCGAGGGTGCCGATCAGCTGCCGCACGGTCGGCTCCCCCAGAAAGGGGAGATCGGCCGAGAGCACCAGGACAGCGCCTGCCTCGACCTGCCGCACTCCGGCGTCGAGCGCGGCGAGCGGCCCGCCGCCCGCGGGCTCCTCGCGCGCCCATACGACGGGGCGCGCGGTGGCCCTGCGGCCGCCGACGACAACGGTGCGCCCCGCGTCACGGCAGGCCCCGAGCACACGGTCGAGCAGGGCCCGCCCGCCCACACTCACCGCAGGCTTGTCGGCCCCGCCCAGCCGCTTCGCGGCACCCCCGGCGAGCACGATGGCGTCATACGCGGTCATGGCTGAAGTATGGGCCCGCGATCGCGTGGGCGGGGAGCCCCGAGTGGATCTCTCTTGCTGCTCCGGTTGTTCCTACAGGCTGCGCAGCAGCACGGAAGGATGCTCCACACAGTCGGCGACATAGCGCAGGAAGCCGCCGGCTGTGCCACCGTCGCAGACCCGGTGGTCGAAGGTGAGCGACAGCTGGACGACCTGGCGTACGGCCAGCTCGCCCTGGTGGACCCACGGCTTCGGCACGATCCGGCCGACCCCGAGCATCGCCGCCTCCGGGTGGTTGATGATCGGCGTGGAGCCGTCGACACCGAACACCCCGTAGTTGTTCAGGGTGAACGTCCCGCCCGTCAGATCGGCCGGAGTCAGCGTCCCCTGCCGTGCCACCTCCGTCAGCCGCGCGAACTCCGCGCTCAGCGACTCGGCCGAGCGGCTGTGCGCATCCCGTACGACCGGGACGACCAGGCCACGCTCGGTCTGCGCCGCGAAGCCGAGATGCACCTCGGGCAGGCGCACGATCTCCCTGGCCTCCATGTCCACCGTGGAGTTGAGCTCCGGGTGACGGGCCAGCGCGGCCGTACAGATCCGGGCGAGCAGCGCGAGGAGCGAGATCTTCGGACCGCCCGCCGCATTCATGGAGGCCCGGGCGGCCATCAGCTCGGTGGCGTCCGCGTCGACCCAGCAGGTGGCGTCCGGTATCTCGCGCCGGCTGCGGGACAGCTTGTCGGCCACGGCTCCGCGTACGCCGCGCAGCGGAATCCGCTCACCGCGCGCCGGGGCGGAGGCGGGGGCCGCGACAGGCGCGGGCGCGGCCGGTGCCTCGGCGGCCCGCATCGCGTACTCGACGTCGGCGCGCAGGATCAGGCCGTCAGGCCCGGACCCGGCCAACTGGCGTAGATCGAGGCCGTGTTCACGGGCAAGCCGCCGGACGAGCGGCGAGATGACGGGCACGGGCCCGCTCTGCGCCGCACCGGCGACCGCCACCACGTGCACCTGGTGCCTCTCGGGCGCCGCAACCGGTGCCGGGGCGGGCGTGTGAGCCGCCGCCGGCGTGGGTGCAGCCGCCGGCGTGGGTGCAGCCGCCGGCGTGGGTGCAGCCGCCGGCGTGGGTGCAGCCGCCGTCACGGACGCGAGGGGCCCAGCAGGCCGGATCCGCCGACGGCGGGCCGCGGGCGCACCCGTCCCATAGCCGACGAGGACATTGCCGGACGACTCCTCGGAGGCCCCGGAAGAGCCCGCGGCCTCAGCAGTACGGGGCGAGCCGGAGGAGCCGTCGGCACCGGCCCCGCCCAGATCCGCCGCCCCCACCGCAACCGTCAACAGCGGTGCCCCGACCGGAAGTTCCGTGCCTTCCTCGCCGAAACGCGCGGTCACCACGCCCCCGTAGGGGCACGGCACCTCCACCATCGCCTTGGCCGTCTCGACCTCGACGACGGGCTGGTCGATCGCGACGACGTCGCCCACCGCCACCAGCCAGCGGACGATCTCCGCCTCGGTCAGGCCCTCTCCGAGGTCCGGCAGCTTGAATTCGAGCACCTGAGCCATCAGCTCCCCGCCTCCCACTGCAGCCGCGCGACCGCGTCCAGCACCCGGTCCACTCCCGGCAGATGGTGCCGCTCCAGCATCGGCGGCGGATACGGAATGTCGAAACCGGCCACCCGCAGCACCGGAGCCTCCAGATGGTGGAAGCAGCGCTCCGTCACCCGCGCGGCGATCTCCCCTCCTGGGCCGCCGAAACCGGTGGACTCGTGGACGACGACCGCCCGGCCCGTGCGCCGCACGGACGCGCAGACCGTCTCGTCGTCGAAGGGCACGAGCGAGCGCAGATCGACGACTTCCAGATCCCAGCCCTCGGCCGCGGCCGCCTCGGCGGCCTCCATGCAGACCGGCACGGAAGGCCCGTACGTGATCAGCGTGGCGCTGCGCCCCGGCCGCCGCACCACGGCGCGGCCTATCGGCTCCACCGCGGACGGCGCGTCCGGCGACCACTCGGCCTTCGACCAGTACAGCCGCTTGGGCTCAAGGAAGACCACCGGGTCGTCGGAGGCGATCGCTGCCCTGAGCAGCCCGTATGCATCGTCGACCGTCGCGGGCGTGACGACGTGGAGCCCCGGAGTCGCCATGTAGTACGCCTCGGACGAGTCGCTGTGGTGCTCCACGCCGCCGATTCCGCCGCCGTACGGCACGCGCAT
>NZ_JBEXEX010000003.1:190447-304964 GCF_040606445.1 Streptomyces sp. NPDC005408
GACGACGTGGAGCCCCGGAGTCGCCATGTAGTACGCCTCGGACGAGTCGCTGTGGTGCTCCACGCCGCCGATTCCGCCGCCGTACGGCACGCGCACGGTGATCGGCAGCGGCATCCCGCCCCGGGTGCGGTTCCGCATCCGCGCGACATGGCTGATCAGCTGCTCGAACGCCGGGTAGGCGAAGGCGTCGAACTGCATCTCGACGACCGGCCGCAGCCCGTACATCGCCATGCCGACGGCCGTGCCGAGGATGCCCGCCTCCGCGAGCGGTGTGTCCGTACAGCGGTCCTCGCCGAACTCCTTGGCCAACCCGTCGGTGACCCGGAAGACTCCGCCGAGCGTGCCGACGTCCTCCCCCATCACATGGACGGTCGGATCCTCGGCCATCGCGTCCCGCATCGCCCGCTGAAGGGCCTGCGCCATCGAGGCGGGCTTCACCGCAGCCGTGGTCATCGTGCTTCTCCCTCGGCGTCGAGCTCGGCCCGCAGCTGCGCCGCCTGCTCCCGCAACTGGCTCGTCTGCTCGGCGTATACATGCGCGAACAGGTCCATCGGGTCGAGCACCGGGTCGGCGTTCATCCCCTCGCGCAGCTGTGCGGCCATCGTCTCGGCCGCGTCGGCAGCCGCCCGTATGCCGTCCTCGTCGAGCAGTCCTCGCTCGGTCAACTCCCGCTCCAGCAGCCTGATCGGATCGTGCGCACGCCAGGCCTCGACCTCGCTCTCGACCCGGTAGCGGGTCGCGTCGTCGGCGTTCGTGTGGGCGTCCATGCGGTATGTCACGGCCTCGATCAGCGTCGGACCGCCGCCGCGCCTGGCACGGGCCACGGCCTCGGTGAGCACCTCGTGCACCGCGGCCGCGTCGTTCCCGTCGACGAGGCGGCCGGGCATGCCGTACCCCACGGCCTTGTGGGCGAGCGAGGGCGCTGCGGTCTGCTTGGCCAGCGGCACCGAGATCGCGAAGCCGTTGTTCTGGACGAGGAAGACGACCGGGGCCTGCCACACCGCGGCGAAGTTCAGCGCCTCGTGGAAGTCGCCCTCGCTGGTGCCGCCGTCGCCGACCATGGCAAGGGCGACGACGTCGTCGCCCTTGAGCCTTGCCGCGTGCGCCAGTCCCACGGCGTGCGGCAGCTGGGTGGCGAGCGGGGTGCACAGGGGCGCTATGCGGTGCTCACGCGGGTCGTATCCGGTGTGCCAGTCGCCGCGCAGCAGTGTCAGAGCCTGCACGGGGTCGAGGCCGCGCGCCACCGCCGCGAGGGTGTCGCGGTAGCTGGGGAAGAGCCAGTCCCGCTCATCGAGCGCCAGCGCCACCGCGACCTCGCACGCCTCCTGCCCGGTGCTCGACGGGTAGACGGCGAGCCTGCCCTGCTTGGTCAGGGCCGTCGCCTGGGCGTTGTACCTGCGGCCGCGCACCAGCTCCGCGTACAGCCGCAGCAGCAGCTCGGGGTCGGCACCGGCTGCGGCGTCCGTGCCGAGCACGCGGTACGGCTCCGGGTCCGGGAGCAGGGGTGCGGGGTCGGTGCGGGGCTTCCACGCCGGGGGCGGGGTGGGCCGGTAGGCAGCCGTGGCACCGGGCAGCTCTTGGACCGTCATGCTGCTCTTTCTCAACGCGAGCACCTCCTCGTGGGAGCGGCGACGAGGCGGCACGACGATGTGGCCCGCCTCCCTACCGATTGTTCGGTCGTGGACGCATTTTGGCTACAGGCACCTTCAGCCTGTGGACAAACGGTTCTCCACAGCCTGAGATGGAGACAGGTCGTCCATGCTGGGAAGGCGGGGGGATATGGCAGCTGAACAAATGGCCGAGGGCGGGGACCGGACGGAGCAGACCCCTCCGGCCCGGCCCCTCGACCCCATCGACCGGGACATCCTGCGCATCCTCCAGACGGACGGCCGCGCCTCGATACGCTCCGTGGCCGAACGTGTGCATGTTTCGCGCGCCAATGCGTACGCGCGCATCAACAGGCTCATCGACGACGGTGTGATCCGCGGCTTCAGCGCCCGCGTGAACCACGAGCGGGCAGGTCAGGGAGCATCCGCCTACATCACGCTCAAGATCGTGCAGAACACCTGGCGCACGGTGCGCGAGCAGCTGCAGGCGCTGCCCGGAGCCGCCCATATCGCTCTGGTCAGCGGTGATTTCGACGTACTGCTGCTGGTGCACACCCCCGACAACCGCACCCTGCGCGAGCTCGTCCTGACCAGGCTCCAGTCCATCCCGGAAGTGCTCTCCACCCGCACGCTGCTGGTCTTCGAGGAGACCGATCTCGACCCGGGGCCGGGCTCCTCCGGCCCAGCCCCGGACGTGGAGCCCCTGCAGTGAGCCCCGCGGCAGCCCGGCCGTGGATCTCTAGGAGTCCGTACGCAGGCCGTCGAAGGCGAGTCTGACGACGGTCTCGGCGACCTCGTCGCCCTCGTAGCCGCTGCCCGGATGCGGGCGGTACCACTCGACCAGGGAGTTCACCATGCCGAAGAGCAGCCTGGTCGCGAGCCGTATGTCCATGTCGGCGCGGAGATCGCCGTCAGCCGCGGCCGCCTTGAGCAGATCGGCGACCCGCTGGTCGAACTCGCGGCGCCGTTCCATGGCCCACCGCTCGGTCTTCGTGTTGCCCCGCACGCGCAGCAGGAGCGTCACATAGGGCAGCTCGGCCACCAGCACCTCGACGGTGCGCCGGGTGACGTACTCGACCCGCTCGACGGCCCGTCCGCGCAGCGCTCCCGGCTCGTCCAGGACGGCGAAGAGCGCGTCGAGAGCCCGGCTGACGGCCCGGCGCAGCAGCTCCTCCTTGCCTGCCACATGGTGGTAGATCGAGGACTTGGAGATGCCGGCCGCCTTGGAGAGGTGCTCCATGGAGGTGCCGTCGTAGCCGCGCTCGTTGAAGATCCGGACGGCGACGGTCAGCAGCGTCTCCGGGGTGTACGTGTCCCTCTTGGCCGTGGTCATGTGCCTGCCTCGTCCTTCTCCGGCCGGACATACGACTGCCGGTAGAGCCCCAGGGAAGGGGCGTAGCGCCCGGTGGGCACGCGCGCGTGGAGCTCGTCCAGCAGCTCGTGCGCCCAGGAGCGCCCGAGCCGTCGGCCCCATTCGACGGGCCCCAGCGGATAGTTGACGCCGAGCCGCATCGCGGTGTCGATGTCCTCCGGGGTGGCGACCCCCTTCGCGACGGCGTCGGCGGCGAGATCCATGAGCATCGCGACCGTACGGGCCACGATCATCCCGGGCACGTCCCCGATGACGCTGACCTTCTTGCCGATGGCCTGGAAGAGGCCGATCGACTGCCTGAGCGTCTCCCAACCGGTGACCTCGGAGGCGGAGAGCGCGATCCGGGTCGCGGCCCGGTAGTCGAGCGCCAGGTCGAAGTAGACGACATCGCGGAACTCGGCCGAGGTCTGTCCGTCGGCCAGCACCAGCTGTCCGCCGCTCGGCAGCACAATCCTGGTGCCCCGGTCCTCGTCCGCCTCGTGGACGGTGATGCCCGCCTCCCGGAACAGCCCGAGCAGCTCCCCGGCGGGTCCGAGGCCGCCCTCCACGGTGATGTGGGACGGCGGCTCGGTGGCCGGTGCGGTATGCGGCTCGGGGCGTACGGCGCCTTCCTCGTACGAGTACCAGCCGTGCCCGCTCTTGCGCCCGTGCAGGCCCGACTCGACCAGTCGGCGCTGGGCGAGCGACGGGGTGAACTTGGGGCTCCGGAAGAAGGACTCCCAGACCGACCGGGTCACGGCCTCGTTGACGTCCTGGCCGATCAGGTCGGTCAGCTCGAAGGGCCCCATCCGGAAGCCGCCGCACTCACGCAGCACCGCGTCGATGGTGGCCGGGTCGGAGCCGCGCTCCTCGTAGACCGCAAAGGCCTCCGCGTAGAAGGGCCGGGCGATGCGGTTGACGATGAAACCGGGGGTGTCGGTGCAGCGGACCGGCGTCTTGCCCCAGGCCTTCGCCGTCTCGTACGCGCGCGTGGCGGCCGCGTCCTCGGTGGCGAAGCCGCTGACGACCTCGACCAGCGGGAGCAGCGGCGCCGGATTGAAGAAGTGCAGGCCGACGAAGCGGCCAGGGTTCCTGAGCGCTCCCGCGACGGCGGTCACCGAGAGCGATGAGGTGTTGGTGGCGAGCAGACAGTCGTCGGCGACTATCTCTTCGAGCGCCGTGAACAGTTCCTGCTTCACCGGGAGTAGTTCGACGATCGCCTCGACGACGAGCGCGGCGTCGGCCAGCTCGGCCGGTTCCGCAGCGGGGTGCAGCCTGGCGCGGGCGGCGTCCCTGGCGGCCGCGTCCATACGGCCCTTCTCGACCAGCCGGTCGAGGCGCGCGCCGATGGCGTCCGCCGCCTCGCCCGCCCGCCCGGGGACGGCGTCGTAAAGACGCACGGGGTGGCCTGCGACGAGGGCGACCTGCGCAATGCCCTGCCCCATGGTGCCGGTGCCGACCACGGCGACTGTCCGGCTCTGATCGATGGCGGTCATGGGAGCGATCCTCCCCGATGAGTTGTCCACAGGTTCGACAGGCCCCCTTGTACCGACCGATCGTTCGGTTACTCTAACTCTGTCATTCCTTCCCTGCCCAGCTCGACGAGGAGTTGGTCCTTCATGCAGCTGACCGAGACCCACCGGCCCACGCTCGACCAGGCCCTCGAGGCGATCCGCACCCGCGCCTACTGGTCCCCGCACGCCGAGCACCCCAAGGCGTACGGGGAGAGCGCGCCGGCCGACGGCGTTGCGGCGTTCGAGGCCCTGCACAACACCCGCTTCGAGCTGGACCAGCCGGGCACGGACGGCTGGACCGGCGGCGAAGTCTCGCCGTACGGCCCGGAGTTGGGTATCGAATACCCCCACCCGGACCTGGACGTCCTGCTGCCCGCGATGCGCGCGGGCATGGCCGCCTGGCGCGAGGCCGGGCCCGAGACCCGTGCCCTGGTCTGTCTGGAGATCCTGGCGCGGATCAATGCCCGCACCCATGAGTTCGCGCACGCGGTGATGCACACCAGCGGGCAGGCTTTCATGATGGCGTTCCAGGCGGGCGGCCCGCACGCCCAGGACCGCGGCCTGGAGGCCGTGGCGTACGCCTACGAGGAGCAGGTCCGCACCCCCGCCGCAGCCGACTGGTCCAAGCCGCAGGGCAAGCGCGACCCCCTGGAGCTGAAGAAGACCTTCACCACGGCGGGCCGCGGCATCTCCCTGCTGATCGGCTGCAACACCTTCCCCACGTGGAACGGCTACCCGGGGCTGTTCGCGTCCCTGGCCACCGGCAATCCCGTACTGGTCAAGCCGCACCCCCGCGCGGTGCTGCCTCTCGCGCTCACGGTGCGGGTGGCCCGCGAGGTGCTCGCCGAGGCGGGCTTCGATCCGAATCTCGTCGCTCTGGCCGCGGAGCGACCGGGCGAGGGCATCGCCAAAATCCTGGCCGTCCGCCCCGAGATCAAGATCATCGACTACACGGGGTCCACCGCCTTCGGTGACTGGCTGGAGGCGAACGCCCGCCAGGCGCAGGTCTACACCGAGAAGGCCGGCGTCAACACCGTCGTTGTCGACTCCACCAACAACTACAAGGGGATGCTGTCCAACCTGGCCTTCTCGCTGTCCCTGTACAGCGGCCAGATGTGCACCACGCCGCAGAACTTCCTGATCCCGAGGGACGGCATCACCACGGACGCCGGACCCAAGTCCTACGACGAGGTGGTCACCGACCTCGCGGCCTCCGTGGGCGGCCTGCTCGGCGACGACGCCCGGGCGAACGCCCTGCTGGGCGCGCTGGTCAACCCCGATGTGAAGGCACGCCTGGACGCGGCGGCCGGACTGGGCGAGGTGGCTCTGCCCTCGCGGAAGATCGCCAACCCGGAGTTCCCGGACGCGGTCGTCCGTACGCCGGTCATCGTCAAGCTCGACGGCGCGCGGAAGCTCTGGGAGGGAACCGACCCGGAGGCCGTGTTCCTGTCGGAGTGCTTCGGCCCGGTGTCCTTCGCGGTCGCCGTGGACTCGACGGCCGACGCGCTGGAGCTGCTGCGGCGCACGGTCCGCGAGAAGGGCGCGATGACGGTCGGCGCGTACACGACGTCGGAAGAGACCGAGCGCGCGATCGAGGACGTCTGCCTGGACGAGTCGGCGCAGCTGTCCCTGAACCTGACAGGCGGGGTGTACGTCAACCAGACGGCGGCGTTCTCCGACTTCCACGGCTCGGGCGGCAACCCGGCGGCGAACGCGGCGCTGTGTGACGGCGCGTTCGTCTCCAACCGCTTCCGGGTGGTGGAGGTCCGCCGCCAGTCCTGAGGCCCGGACAGGCCGTGACCCGTGGGACGTACGGGTCACGGCCCCGCAGGGGTCACGGCTCTGCGGGAGCCTCGGTTCAAGGTCTTCCGGAGACCCAAGGACAACGATCTTCCCCGGGGCTCATAGGAGCCCTCGGCGATCCGCTACGGGGCCTGGATCTCCGCGTACCGCTGCACCCAGGCATGCATCGCGATCGCCGCCGCCGCGCCGGCGTTGATCGAGCGCGTCGAGCCGAACTGCGCGATGGAGCAGACCATCGTCGCGTGCTTGCGCGCCTCCTCGGTCAGTCCGGGCCCCTCCTGGCCGAAGAGCAGCACGCACCGGCGCGGCAGCTCGGTCCGCTCCAGGGGTACCGCCCCCGGCAGATTGTCGATCCCGATGATCGGCAGGTTCTCCGCGGCCGCCCACGCGGTCAGAGAAGCCGTGTCCGGGTGGTGGCGCACATGCTGGTAGCGGTCGGTGACCATGGCCCCGCGCCGGTTCCAGCGCCGCCGGCCCACGATGTGGATCTCCTTCGCCAGGAAGGCGTTGGCGGTGCGCACCACGGACCCGATGTTGAAGTCGTGCCCCCAGTTCTCCACGGCCACATGAAACCCGTGTCGCCGTGTGTCCAGGTCGGCGACGATCGCCTCGCGCGTCCAGTACCGGTACTGGTCGACCACGTTGCGCCGGTCTCCCTCGGCCAGCAGCTCGGGGTCGTACCGCTCGTCCTGCGGCCACGGCAGGGGATGCGGCCCGACGCCGACCTCGGCCGTGCCGTAGCCGTCGTCGTACTGAGTCGGTTCTTCGGTGGTGCTCACCCGACGAGCGTACGGGGCTGGTCCTGGCTCCCCCGCCGCTGCTGCGCCCCCACCGCGTCGCTCCGCGAGAGCAGCCGGTCCCGGCCCCGCGCCGCCCACCCGCCGAGCCGGACCAGGAAGGTGGTCGGCAGGAATACGGCGTCGGCGGCGATCATCGCGAGCGAGAAGAACGGCAGCCCGAGCAGCACGGCGATGGCTGCGTGCTCCATCATCATGGCCACGAGCAGGACGTTCTTGACGCGCCGGTTGAAGAGCGTGAAGGGGAAGGCGACCTGCACGATCACCGTGCCGTACGTCAGCACCATCACCATCACGCCGCCGGAGGCGAGGAGGTCCGAGAGGGCCGGCCAGGGCGTGAAGTAGTCGAGTTTGAGCGGGTAGTAGAGCGCGGTGCCGTCCTGCCAGCGCGAGCCCTGGATCTTGTACCAGCCGGCCGTGGCGTAGATCAGACACACCTCGGCCATGATCACGACGAGCGCGGCGTTGTGCGCGAGGTTGGCGAGGACGTCCAGGAGGGTGCGCGGTTCACTGTTCGGCGCGTACCGGCCGACCATCCACCACAGGCCCTGCCCCACCCAGAGCACCCAGAGAAGGAGCAGGACGAACCAGCCGGTCTGGTTCAGGAAGGTGGCGATGACCAGGGCGAATCCCAGGACCGCCCAGAGCGCGGTGCCGACCCGGTCACGCGGCGGCACGCCCCGTACATCCGGAACGGCCCGCTCCGCGCGCCGCGCGTCCAGGGACCAGACCTGGCCGCAGCGCGTCAGGACCAGATAGATCGCCATCAGGTGGATGACGTTGTCGCCGCCGTCGCCCACGAAGATGGAGCGATTCTGCAGCGAGAGCACGCCGATCATGAAGAGCACAGACATGGTGCGGGTGCGCCAGCCGAGCATCAGCAGCGCGCTGGAGAGCACGGCCAGGCCGTACACGAGCTCAAACCAGAGGGTGTTGTCCGACCACATCAGCGCGGTGAAGGCGTCATTGCCCGCTATGAGCTGCTGCGCCATGTCCCAGCTCCATGGGCCGTTGGGCCCATACATCTCATGGCGGTTGGGGAACTCGCGCAGCAGGAAGAGCAGCCAGGTGGCGGCGAAGCCGATCCGGACGATGGCGCTCTGATACGGGCCGAGTGCCGTGGAGGTGATGCGCTGGACAGCGCGGGCGGCCCTGCGGTCGGGAGTGTCGCTCACTGGCCCGCCTCCGTACGACCGTTGGTGACTCCCCCGGGCAGATCCGCGGCGGTGACCGTCCACCAGGGCAACACCCGGTAGGCCGGGCGGGTGTCGATTTTCTCGTCGCTCCACGCCGGGGCCTTCACCGAGCGGGTCGACGACCTGAGCTGTATGCGCTCGACACGGCCGCCCAGGTCGCGCTTGTCGACCCGCATCATCACGATGCGGCGGACATAGCTCTCGGAGAGCCGGCCGCGCAGGCCGTTCCCGCGGTTCTCGTTGTCGTGGGAGTTCACATAGAGGTCCCAGGCCCGGCGCAGCTCGTTCTGCTGGACATGGCTGGGGAGGGGATTGCCGCGTATCGCATCGCCGTCATCGGCGGTGAGGTCGATCCAGTCGGTGTTCTTGCGGCTCCCGTCGGTGGTCGTGTACTCGACCTTCACCTGTACGTCGACGTTCTGCTGGAGCGGGTTCGGGGCGAAGAGCTTCCAGTTCTGCTCGAACTCGGGATAGATCCAGCCGTCGACCGCCTCGCCGTGCTCCTTGGTCACCGTGTTGGGGGGCGCGACGTGCAGAAAAACCATGGCCAGGTGGACGCAGGCGAGCGCGGCGATGATCGCGAGCGAGACGGCGGCCGCCACTTGGTATGGGAGGGAGAGCGCCGCGATGCCGCGGGCGGGGGCGGGGCCGGGGCCGGCGGCGGGCTGGACCGGCGGGAACTGGTGCAGATATGGGTGGGCGAGGGAATCAGGCTCGGGCACCACGGCGGATTCGGGCCCGGTGGCCGCCTCCCGCCGGGCCGCGGGAACGGGCTCGGGACCGTGGCCGGCCGGCGCCTCGGAGCTCAAGCCCCCGGCGCCTTTGACGTCCTCGTCCTCGTAGGAGTCCATCCCGCCCCGATCCCCATCGGTCCACCTCAGTTATCCACAGGGTTGACACCCTACGGGCCGTCGACTCACCATTGAAGTCAATGAACCGAACGATCGGTCGGTAGGGGGCCCGGATGACGGCAGTGACTGCGGATACGTACGAGGCGGTTTTCGACGCCGCCGTAGCCGCCGACGAGCGCATCGAGCCGCGCGACTGGATGCCGGACGCCTATCGGGCGACGCTGGTGCGCCAGATGGCGCAGCACGCCCACTCCGAGATCATCGGCATGCAGCCCGAGGCGAACTGGATCACCCGGGCGCCCTCGCTGCGGCGAAAGGCGATTCTGATCGCCAAGGTCCAGGACGAAGCCGGCCACGGTCTTTATCTGTACAGCGCCGCCGAGACCCTGGGCACCAGCCGCGAGGAGCTGCTCGACAAGCTCCACGCAGGCCGCCAGAGGTACTCCTCGATCTTCAACTACCCGACGCTGACCTGGGCCGATGTGGGTGCGATCGGCTGGCTGGTGGACGGCGCCGCGATCACCAACCAGGTGCCGCTGTGCCGCTGCTCGTACGGCCCCTACGCCCGGGCGATGGTCCGGATCTGCAAGGAGGAGTCCTTCCACCAGCGCCAGGGTTACGAGCTGCTGCTCGCCCTCTCCAGGGGCACGGCCGCCCAGCACGAGATGGCGCAGGACGCGGTGAACCGCTGGTGGTGGCCCTCGCTGATGATGTTCGGCCCGCCGGACGACGAGTCGTCGCACTCCGCGCAGTCCATGGCGTGGAAGATCAAGCGGCACTCCAACGACGAGTTGCGCCAGCGCTTCGTGGACATCTGCGTCCCGCAGGCCGAATCCCTGGGGCTCGCCCTCCCGGACCCCGACCTTCGGTGGAACGAGGAGCGGGGCCACCACGACTTCGGCGCGATCGACTGGTCGGAGTTCCAGGAAGTCCTCAAGGGCAACGGGCCCTGCAACGAACAGCGGATTTCGCAGCGGCGCACGGCACACGAAGAGGGTGCCTGGGTCCGGGAAGCGGCCGCGGCATACGCCACCAAGCACGAAGCACAGCACGTGAAGCCCGGGGAGGCGACGGCATGAGCAGCTCGACAGACTGGCCGCTGTGGGAGGTCTTCGTCCGCTCACGCCGCGGGCTCTCCCACACCCACGCGGGAAGCCTGCACGCCCCGGACGCGGAGATGGCCCTGCGCAACGCCCGCGATCTGTACACCCGCCGGAACGAAGGCGTGTCGATCTGGGTGGTGCCGTCCACCGCGATCACCGCGTCCTCGCCCGACGAGAAGGACTCGTTCTTCGAGCCGGCGGGCGACAAGCCATACCGGCACCCGACCTTCTACGAGATCCCGGAAGGGGTGAAGCACCTGTGACCACCACGGTGAACGCCGCAGCACTCGCCCTCGGCGACGACGCTCTGGTGCTCTCGCACCGACTGGGGGAGTGGGCGGGCCACGCGCCCGTCCTGGAGGAGGAGGTCGCCCTCGCCAATATCGCCCTGGACCTGCTGGGTCAGGCGCGGGTGCTGCTCTCCCTCGTCGGCGACGAGGACGAGCTCGCCTATCTGCGCGAGGAGCGGGCCTTCCGCAATCTTCAGCTGGTCGAGCAGCCGAACGGCGACTTCGCGCACACCATCGCCCGCCAGCTCTACTTCTCCGTCTACCAGCACCTGCTGTACGGGCAGCTGGCGGCCCGCGACAGCGAGTTCGCCGGGCTCGCGGCGAAGGCGGTCAAGGAGGTCGCGTACCACCAGGACCACGCCGAGCACTGGACCGCGCGGCTCGGCGACGGCACGGCCGAGAGCCATGAGCGGATGCAGCGCGCCTGCGACGCACTGTGGCGGTTCACCGGCGAGATGTTCCAGCCGGTCGAAGGGCTGGACGTCGACTGGCAGGCACTGCAGACCAGTTGGCTGGAGTGCGTCACCGCTGTCCTGGAGCGGTCGACGCTGACCGTGCCCGACGGGCCGCGGTCCGGCGGCTGGGCCGCGGGCGCGGGCCGCCAGGGCCTGCACACCGAGTCCTTCGGGCGGATGCTGGCCGAGATGCAGCATCTGCACCGCAGCCACCCGGGGGCGTCATGGTGACCGACGTGACCGAAGCCTCCGAAACCGCCGAGGCAACCGAAGCCGCCGGCGTCACGGGCGCGGCCGACACGGCTGAAGCCGGGCGCGGGACGGTGCCCGGTACGCGCCTCGAGGAGGAGCTGCGCAGGCTCGCCGGCTCCGTGCCGGACCCTGAGCTGCCGGTGCTGACGCTGGAGGAGCTCGGTGTGCTGCGCGGGCTTCAGATCCTCGGGCCCGGCAGGGTCGAGGTGGAACTGACCCCGACCTACACCGGCTGCCCGGCGATCGAGGCCATGACCTCGGACATAGAGCAGGTCCTGCACGACCACGGAATTCCGGACGTCTCGGTCGTCAAGGTTCTCTCCCCGGCCTGGTCGACGGACGACATCAGCGCGGAAGGGCGGCGCAAGCTCGCCGAGTTCGGCATAGCCCCGCCCCGCCCGCACGCTGCCCAGGAGCCGGTGGCGCTCACGCTCTCCGTGCGCTGCCCGCACTGCGGCTCCACCGACACCGAACTGCTGAGCAGGTTCTCCTCCACCGCCTGCAAGGCCCTGCGCCGCTGCGTCAGCTGCCGCGAACCATTCGACCACTTCAAGGAGTTGTAGATGTTCCATCCGCTCCGGGTCAGCGAGGTCGAACAGCTCACGGACGACTCGGTGTCCGTCACCTTCCAGGTGCCGCCCGAGCTTCGCGAGACCTTCCGTCACACCCCCGGCCAGCATCTGGCCCTGCGCCGGCTGGTGCAGGGCGAGGAGATCCGCCGTACGTACTCGATCTGCGCCCCGGCCCCCCTGGCGAACGCTGATCCGATGCTGCGTGTGGGCATCCGGCTGGTAGACGGCGGCGAGTTCTCGACGTTCGCGCTCAAGGAACTCGCTGTCGGCGACACCGTCGAGGTCATGCCTCCGATGGGCCGCTTCCTCCTCGCCCCCCGCCCCGGTTACTTCGCGGCGATCGTCGGCGGAAGCGGCATCACCCCGGTGCTCTCGATGGCGGCGACGCTGCTGGCGAGCGAGCCGGAGGCGCGGTTCTGTCTGATACGGAGCGACCGCACCGCGGCCTCGACGATGTTCCTGGACGAGGTCGCCGACCTCAAGGACCGCTTCCCCGACCGTCTGCAGCTGGTCACCGTGCTCTCCCGGGAGGAGCAGCAGTCGGGGCTGCCGTCCGGACGGCTGGACCAGGAGCGGCTGACCGGGCTGCTGCCGGCCCTGCTTCCGGTGGCGGACGTGGACGGCTGGTTCCTGTGCGGCCCGTTCGGCCTGGTCCAGGGCGCCGAGCGCGCGCTGCGCGGGCTCGGGGTCGGCCGGAGCCGTATCCACGAGGAGATCTTCCACGTCGACGACGGCTCCGGGCCCAGCCAGGCCCCGGCGACGGCGCCGGCCCATGCCGAGCTGACCGCGACCCTCGACGGCCGGTCCGGCAAGTGGCCCGTCCGGGAAGGGGAGTCGCTGCTCGAGACGGTGCTGCGCAGCCGCGCGGACGCGCCGTACGCGTGCAAGGGCGGCGTCTGCGGCACGTGCAGGGCGTTCCTGGTCTCGGGCGAGGTGCGGATGGACCGCAACTTCGCACTGGAGGACGAGGAGACCGAAGCGGGCTATGTGCTGGCTTGCCAGTCCCATCCGGCCACGCCGGAAGTGGAGTTGGACTTCGACCGCTGAGCCGGGGGCGCGCCGTGCGCGCGCCTACTCGATCCCTCCCAATGCCTGTGTTCTTTTTCAAGAACGTGTTCTATCTTAACGGTCTATCTTGACGGTCCGTCAGATATGGACGAGGCAGCACCGGTGCGTGGGAGGACAGGGCAGTGGACTTCACCTTCACCGAGGAGCAGCAGGCGGCCGTCGAGGCGGCGAAGGCGGTCTTCTCGGGCGTCGCGCCCGACGGAGTGCCGAGCCCCGCGCTCACCCCGGGCGCGGTGGCCGAGGAGTTCGACCGGCCGCTGTGGGCCAAGCTCGCGGGCGGGGATCTGCTGAGCCTGGTCCTCTCCCCAGAGCACGGCGGGGCGGGCCTCGACCCCATCGCGCTCTGCCTGGTCCTGCGCGAGTCCGCGAAGGTGCTTGCCCGGGTGCCACTGCTGGAGACGAGCGCGGTCGCCATGGCCGTGGAGCGTTATGGCAGCGCCGAGTTGAGCGACGAGATCCTCCCCCGGGTCGGCCGCGGTGAACTGGTCCTCACCGTCGGAGCCAATGGCCGCACCGGCCACGACCCCGCCGAGCTCGCCGTCGCCGCCCGCCGGGACGCCGGGCAGGGGGACGAGCACGGAGGCGGCTGGGTGCTCGACGGCGTACAGACGGGCGTGCCATGGGCCCAGTCCGCGGACCGCATTGCGGTGCCTGCCCACACCGATGACGGCCGGGCCGTGGTCGCCCTGATCCCCCGGGACCGGGAAGGCCTCGCTCTCGCCGAGCAGATCTCCACCAGCGGCGAGCGTTTCGCCGAGGTCAGCCTCGATTCCGTACGGATCGGGAGCCGCGAGCTGATCGATGCCGAGGGCGCCTGGGAGTGGCTGCGCCAACTCCTGGCGACCGGAACCTGCGCGCTGGCGCTCGGGCTGGGTGAGGGCGTTCTCTCGATGACCAGCGAATACACCGGAAAGCGCGAGCAGTTCGGCTTCCCGGTCGCGACATTCCAGGCCGTCGCCGTCCAGGCCGCCGACCGTTATATCGATCTGCGCGCGATGGAAGCGACCCTCTGGCAGGCGGCCTGGCGGCTGGGTCCGGTGCGGGGGAGTGCGGGAGTCGGTGGCCCGCTGCCGGTGTCCGGCGATGTGGCGGTGGCGAAGATCTGGGCCTCGGAGGGCGTACGCCGTGTCGTGCAGACCGCCCAGCATCTGCACGGCGGCTTCGGCGCGGACACCGACTACCCGCTGCACCGGTATCACGCCTGGGCCAAGCAGATCGAGCTCTCGCTCGGCCCGGCGGCGGCCCATGAGGAGGCTCTCGGCGACCTGCTGGCCGCCCACCCCCTCGGCTAGAAGCTCAGAGAACGAACGCCGAGCTGCCGCTGTCGGTGACCATCGGACGCCCGGCGCCGTCCCAGGCGAGCATGCCGCCCTCGACGTTCACCGCGTCGATGCCCTGCTGCACCAGATACTGGGTGACCTGCGCCGACCGCCCGCCGACCCGGCACATCACATAAGCGCGGCCCTTGTCGGCCACGGCCTCGGTCACCTCACCGAAGCGGGCGACGAAGTCGCTCATCGGCACATGCAGTGCGCCTTCGACATGCCCGGCCGCCCATTCGTCGTTCTCCCGGACGTCCAGCACAAGGCCGTCGGACGGTACCGCCGCGGCATCGACCGAGGGCAGCGGTGCGAAGTTCATGGGTCATGCCTTCTCTCGTACGTACGCGAACCTCAGGAAACCTACTGCACCAGTCCTACTGCACCAGTTTGGACAGTTCAGCCTCACGCTCGGCGACCTGCGCGAGCAGTTGCTCGGCGATCTCCTCCAGCAGGTGGTCCGGGTCATCGGGCGCCATCCGCAGCATCGCGCCGATCGCGCTCTCCTCCAGCTCTTTGGCGACCGCGTTGAGCAGCTCTTTGCGCTGCGACAGCCACTCAAGCCGGGCGTAGAGCTCCTCGCTCTCGCTCAGCGGCTGCTCGGCGGGTACGGGCCCGGCCTCCCACTCGGTGGCCAGCTCCTGCAGCAACGCCACGTCGCCGAGCGCGTACGCAGCGTTCACACGGGTGATGAACTCGTCGCGCCGCGTCCGCTCCTCCTCGTCCTGTGCCAGGTCCGGATGCGCCTTGCGGGCCAGCTCGCGGTAGAGCTTGCGCGCCTCCTCGCTCGGCCGCACGCGCTTCGGCACCCGCACAGGCTGGTCGGTGAGCATCGCGGCGGCCTCGGGGGAGAGGCCGTCGGAGTCCATCCAGTCGTGGAACAGCTCGTCGACGCCGGGCATCGGCATCACCATCGCCCGCGCCTCCTGCGCCTTGCGCAGATCCTCCGGGTCGCCGGTCCGGGCGGCCGTGGCCTCGGCGATCTGGGCGTCCAGCTCATCGAGGCGCGCGTACATCGGGCCGAGCTTCTGGTGGTGCAGCCGGGAGAAGTTCTCGACCTCCACCCGGAACGTCTCCAGCGCGATCTCGAACTCGATCAGCGCCTGCTCGGCCGCGCGCACCGCCTTCTCCAGCCGGGCCTCGGGCCGCGTCTGCGCGTCCTGCTCTTCGTCGTTCCGGGTCGTCGGGCCCCCGGGGGCATCCTCGGTCACCCGCCCAGCCTACGGGCGCGGTCGAGCGCCCTGTCACACCCCCAGCTCAGCGGCTATCCGCCCGCTCTTGATCGCCGACAGCAGATCCGCGTGGTCCGCCTCCGTACGGTCCGCGTAGACCACGGCGAAGCCGGCCACAGCCTCGTCCAGCTCTTCGTTCTTTCCGCAGTATCCGGCGAGCAGCCGAGGGTCGGCGCTGTGCGCGTGGGCCCGGGCCAGCAGGGCGCCGGTCATCCGTCCGTAGTCGTCGAGCTGGTCGGGCGCGAGGGCCGCCGGGTCCACGCTGCCCTTGCGGTTCCTGAACTGCCTTACCTGGAACGGCCGTCCGTCGACTGTCGTCCAGCCGAGCAGAATGTCGCTGACCACCTGCATGCGCTTCTGGCCGAGCACCACCCGGCGGCCCTCGTGGCCCACGTCCGCCACCGGGAACCCAGCGGCCGTCAGATGCGGAAGAAGGGCCGAGGCCCGCGCCTCCTTCACCTGCAGCACCAGCGCATCACCGCGGTGGTCGAGCAGCAGCACCACATACGACCGGGTACCGACGCTGCCGGTACCGACCACCCGGAACGCCACGTCATGGATCGAGTACCGGGCGAGCAGCGGCAGCCGGTCCTCCGACACCGTGCGCAGATACTCCTCCAGCGACGAGGCGACAGCCGCCGCCTCCGCGTCGGGCACCCGCCGCAGCACCGGCGTCGCATCCACGAAGCGCCGTCCTCCGTCGTCGCTCTCCTCGGTCGCCTTGGCGGCGAACCGCGCGCTCGTGTTGTTGCGGGCCTTCTCCGAGACCCGCTCCAGCGTGCCGAGCAGATCCCGCGCGTCCGTGTGGGAGACCAGCTCCTCGTCCGCGATGGCGTTCCACGCGTCCAGCGCGGGCAGCCTGGCCAGCAGCCGCATCGTGCGCCGGTACGCGCCCACGGCGTCGAAAGCGGCCGCCCGGCAGACGGTTTCGTCCGCGCCCACCACACGCCCAGCCAGCACCAGCGAGGCGGCGAGCCGCTTGAGGTCCCACTCCCACGGGCCGACAACGGTCTCGTCGAAATCGTTGAGGTCGATGACGAGACGGCCGCGAGCATCGCCGTACAGGCCGAAGTTCGCCGCGTGCGCATCGCCGCAGAGTTGCGCGCTCACCCCGGTGACCGGAGTGCCCACCAGGTCATGGGCCATCAGCCCGGCCGAGCCGCGCAGAAAGGCGAACGGCGAGGCGGCCATCCGGCCCACCCGTATCGGAGTCAGCTCCGGCACCCGGCCGCGGCTGGACTCCTCGACGGCCCGGACCGCGTCGGGCCGCCCCACCGGAAGCGCGAGCGAGTCGTGCGACGCCCGCGGAATCTTGTCCCGCAGCGCCTTTCCCGCCTCCTTCGGCGACCTGGCGCCATCGGGAGCACCGGCCGCCCTCTGCCTCGGATGCCGTGCGAAGCCGGGCACCACCGGAATACGCTCGCGGCCCGCGGCCTCCGCTCCGGCCTCGCTCCCAGCCCCTGCCGCGGTTCCAGCAGCTCCAACCCCTGCCGCACTCCCGTACGCGCCGGCGCCCACTCCCTGGAACTCCGCCCGCTGCACCGGCATCACCGTCTCAGCCTCGCCCATGGCGCGCTGCCTCCCCCGTCGTCGTACAGGTACACCTTCAACATCAACTGCCAACGACCGTACCGCCGCTCCCCGACAGTCGTCTCCCCCTGTGGATAACGTTCGGCAACTCCACTGCCTGCGAAGATCAAGCACCCGCACTCACAGAGCTCCCCGATCCCCCAAACGTTGTACTATGCAACTGGACATCGAGGAGGCGACCCATGTCAGCCACACGTGACGAGTCCGTCGACACCATCGAGCGTGAACTCACCGCTTTCGCCCGCCGAGCCCGCGCCGCGGCCGCCCGTCTCCACCCCGAACTGCCGCTGGTCTCCTACACATTGCTGTCGCACATCGACGGCCGCCAGGGCTGCCGTGCGACCGACCTCGCGGCCCATTACATGCTCGACAAGTCAACCGTCAGCAGACAGGTCTCAGCGCTCGAAAAGCTCGGCCTTGTCGAGCGTCGCCCCGACCCGGACGACCATCGCGTCCAGGTCCTGCACCCCACGGCGGCCGGAACCGAACTGCTCTCCTCCACGCACGCGAGCCGCCGCGCCGCCTACCAGGAGCGCCTCGCCGACTGGCCGACCGAGGATCTCGCCCGCTTCGCCGCGTATCTCCGGCGCTACAACTCGGCTGGAGAAGCCTCCAGTTAGCCCCTCGGGCCTCGGGCCCCAGACCCGCGGAAGCGCGCGTAGTCCCAGTGGAAGCGCGCGCTGGCAGGTGCCGCCCGACTCGCCCTTCGCGAGATGCGTTTCGGCCCACAGCGCCAGCTCCTTGAGCGCGGTCTCCATCGCCGCCCCGGCTTCGGTCAGCCTGTACGCGACCCTCAGCGGCGGCCCTTCGTCGACCTCCCGCACAACCAGCCCGGCCGCCCCCAGCTCGGTCAGCCGGTCCGACAAAGGTGCTGACCGGAATGCTCGGCGCCGAGGTCGACTTCATCGTTCCTGAGCTGACGCTGGCCCGCTCCAGGCCGGAGATGGCGGAACTGATCCCGCTCGCCGACGCCTCCCGGACGAAGGCGCTGGACGAGGCCGCCGAGAAGGGCAAGGACCTGGCCGCACGCCTCGCAAGCTGACCGCTCACGCCACGTACAGCGCACGCGAACGCCCGCGCAGGGTCCACCCCGCGGGCGTTTCACGTGAAACAGGCAACGTGGATGTTCCACGTGAAACGACGGCCCACCCCGCCACCGCCCCCGAGACGCCAGGCTGACGCCCTGCACCTCACACCGCTCCGCACGGCCTCCGCCCGTGCGGGACCGCACCACGCCGCCAGACGCTCACCACCCCGCGTCCAGCCCCGCATCCCGTGCCAGCAGCGCCGCCTGCACCCGGTTCTCGCACGCCAGCTTCGCCAGGATCCGGCTCACATACGTTTTCACCGTGGCCTCGCTCATATGCAGCCGCCGCCCGGCGTCCGCATTGGACAGCCCTTCGCCGAGCAGTGCAAGCACCTCCCGCTCGCGACCGCTCAGCTGGGCCACCCGCGCCCGCGCCTGCTCGCCACGCGCCGCCGCCCGCCCCGAGGCGAGCTGGTCCACCACATGCCGGGTCGCTCCGGGCGAGAGATAGGCATCCCCCGCGGCCGCCGCCCTCACCGCCCGGATCAGCTCCGCGGGCGCCGTGTCCTTCAGCAGAAACCCCGCGCCACCGTGCTCCAGCGCCCTCAGTACGTTCCCGCGCTCGCCGAAGGTCGTCAGCACGATCACCCGCGCCGCCGGTACTGCCCTGCGCAGCTCTCCCAGCGCCGTGAGCCCGTCCATCACCGGCATCTGGATGTCGAGGAGCACCACATCGGCGTTGTGTGAACGCGCCAGTTCGACGGCCTCGCGTCCGTTCGCCGCCTCCGCCACGACCTCGATCCCGCGGTCGGAGGTGAGGATCATCCGTATCCCGGCCCTGATGAGCGGCTCGTCATCAGCGATGACGACCCGGATCGGCGACTCGGTCACTGCACCCCCCACAACCAGCGGCACCCACTCGGCCAACTCCTGCTATCGGCTGACCTCGTAGGACTTCTTCTCGATCAGCTTGCCGCCCTTGAAGCAGAACCGGAACACCGGCTCGGTGTCGATGCTGTCTCCCACCTCCGAGGACATCAGCACCATGCACTCGGAGCCCGCAGGCTCCACAGGGCCTTTGCCGCTCAGACCGGCCGTGGTGATCGTGTCGCCGCTGGGCAGCCGGTCGCGCACCTCGTCCTCCGCGGCCCCGACCTCCACGCGCTCGTACTCGGACGGCTCGATCATTCCCTCGCTCATCGAGCCCACCAGGAAGAACAACCCGAAGACACCCGCCGCCCCCAGCACCAGCAGTGCCGCCAGAGATATCCCGCAGCCCAGCGCAAGACCGCCGCCCCGGCTTCTGTTCTGTCCACCCATCGCCAGCTCCCGCTCCGAAACAGTCCAGTCCATGACCGGACCACCGTTCCCGAGCGCGGCCTTCGGCGACTGCTGGCGGAAGTCGTCCTCCGTCGCGACGAACGGCGCCGCCTCCACGACTCCGTACGGCAGCACCCCCGCCACCCGGAAACCTCCGCCGTCCGCCGAACCCGCGTGCACGATGCCGCCGACCAGCCGCGCCCGCTCGCGCAGTCCCGTCAGCCCCTGCCCGCCACTGACCACTTCGCCCGCCGCCGGCGCCACCGCGGCCCCGCTGACGATCTCGACGACGAACGAGTCCGGCTCGTATCTCAACTCCACGCCTATCGCTGCACCAGGCGCGTGCTTGTACGCATTGGTCAGCGCCTCCTGCACGATGCGGTACGCGGCGTGGTCGGCCGCGGCCGCAAGGGGCCGCGCCTCGCCCGCGCACCGAAGGTCCACGGCGTTGCCCGCAGTACGCGCCGCCTCGACGAGCCCCGCGATACCGGCCGTCCCACGCGCGGCACGACCCGACTCGTCCACCGGCGGCCCCTCGACCCCGTCCCGAAGAATCCCGACGACCTCACGCAGCTCATGCATCGCGGTCACCGAAGCCTCCCGCAGCACGCCTACCGCCTCCCGCTGCCGCGGTGTCAGCTCGGGATCCACCTCGAGCGCCCCGGTGTGCACGGAGATCAGCGCCAGCTGGTGGCCGAGGCTGTCGTGCATGTCCTGGGCGATCCGCTGCCGCTCACGGAGCCTCGCCTGCCCGGCAACCATGGCCCGCTCCCGCAGCAGCTGGGCGTTGCGCTCCTGCAGGGCGTGCAGCAGGGTCCGGCGCTGCGTCCAGTACCGGCTGGCAAGGCCCGGCACGACCATCGTCGCCAGGAAGTACAGAGTGGCGAGCAGCACCTCCGTCATCGGCGCCTGCTGCGACCAGGTGTCCAGGAGCGTGGTGCCGATAAAGAGGACGTACGCGGCGGTGAACGCGGCCAGCGCCCGCCCGGCGCCCACGATCCTGCGCCCCGCCGACCACCCCACGACCATCAGCAGCGGCGCGAAGCCGCTCATGAGCGGCGCCAGAGCCCCGGTCAGCGCCAGCACCGGTGTCGGCATCCGGCGCCGCAGCAGGGACAGCAGCGCGGCCGACACACCGACGACGAGCAGCCTCAGGCCCTCACTGCCGACCAGCTCCTCGGTCCCGGCGGCCATGAGGCCGAGCACCAGAGCGAGCACAAGCTCGCCGGCGGTGCGCCGCCTCGACCACAGCTCGGGCGCCGCCAGCCATCTCCAGCCCGCCCGGATCCTCGATGAAGCGTCCACATCCGCAACCTAAGCAGCCTGGCCCGCCGCCCACGGCTCACTTTCGTCTCGCCCGGAAGCGACGAACGTCGCACAGTCGCACATCCCACATCCGGCAGCCCGCCCGATGTGACCCAGGCGCCGACGTGACCCAGGCGCCATGTGACTCAGATCCCGATGTGACTCCGGCAACGCAGAAGCCCCGTAGGTCGATGACCTACGGGGCTTCTGATCTGTGCGCGAGGGGGGAGTTGAACCCCCACGCCCTTTCGGGCACTGGAACCTGAATCCAGCGCGTCTGCCTATTCCGCCACCCGCGCATTGGGTGTTGCCGCCTGCCCCACCTGTTGGGTGTGAGCGCCTGGCGACATCCAGAAGATTAGCACGCTGCACAGGGTGGATTCACATCCGATTGTTTCGCGGACGGTGCTGGGGAACAGGGAACGGAAGGCGGCCGCCCCCGCTCCTCCTTGGAGCACCCCGGGTGCGGGACACTGTCAGGAGGCCGCCTCTACGATCCGTGTGAGAGGTGACACTCATCGACGGGGCAGACAAGGGGAACCAGCCGATTTCCCTACGCGTGGATACGATCAGTAAGCAGTACCAGGACGGCAACGACGGAGGAGGTGCCTCATGGGAGTCCTGAAGAAGTTCGAGCAGCGACTCGAAGGTCTGGTCAACGGCACCTTCGCCAAGGTGTTCAAGTCCGAGGTCCAGCCTGTCGAGATCGCGGGCGCACTCCAGCGCGAGTGCGACAACAACGCGACGATCTGGAACCGCGAGCGGACGGTCGTCCCCAACGACTTCATCGTGGAGCTCAGCGCGCCCGACTTCGAGCGCCTGAGCCCGTACTCCGGCCAGCTCGGCGACGAACTGTCCGGGCTCGTGCGCGACTACGCCAAGCAGCAGCGCTACACCTTCATGGGGCCCATCAAGGTCCATCTGGAGAAGGCGGACGACCTCGACACCGGTCTGTACCGGGTGCGCAGCCGCACCCTCGCGTCGAGTACGTCACAGTCGCCCGAGCGGGCACCCGCCGGTCCCGGCCACGCCGCCGCCCCTCAGGGCGGCGCCCGCGGCGGCTACGGCTACCCGCCCGTCGGAGCACCTCCCATGCCGGCCGCGCCCCCTCCGGGCGTCGGCCGACCCGGCCCCGCGCCCGTCGCGGACCGCCGTCCGGCACCCGGCCCAGGCCCAGGCCCGATGCCGAGCACTCAAGTACGACGTTGGATCGAGATCAACGGCACCCGCCATCAGATCTCCCGCCCGACGCTGGTGCTGGGTCGCAGCACCGACGCCGATGTGCGGATCGACGACCCCGGCGTATCGCGCCGGCACTGTGAGATCCGGACCGGAACGCCCCCGACGATCCAGGATCTCGGGTCTACCAACGGCATCGTGGTAGACGGGCAGCACACCACCCGCGCTACGCTCCGCGACGGCTCGCGGATCGTCGTGGGCAGCACCACCATCGTTTACCGGCAAGCCGAAGGGTGAAGCGGGGGCAATGTCAGAGCTGACCCTGACGGTCATGCGGCTAGGTTTCCTGGCCGTTCTGTGGCTGTTCGTTATTGTGGCCGTTCAGGTCATCCGCAGCGACCTGTTCGGTACGCGCGTCACGCAGCGCGGCTCACGCCGCAACGCCGACGCGCGTCCCCAGCAGGCACGCCAGAATGCCGCGCCTCCGCAGCAGCGGCAGCAGGCGAGCGGCCGCCAGCGACGCGGTGCGCCGACCAAACTGGTCGTCTCCGAAGGCACGCTCACCGGAACCACGGTGGCGCTGCAGGGCCAGACGATCACCCTGGGCCGTGCGCACGATTCCACGATCGTGCTGGACGACGACTACGCATCCAGCAGGCATGCCAGGATCTACCCGGACCGTGACGGCCAGTGGATCGTCGAGGATCTCGGGTCCACCAACGGCACATATCTCGACCGGACCCGACTCACCACCCCGACACCGATTCCGCTGGGAGCGCCGATCCGCATCGGCAAGACCGTCATCGAGCTGCGGAAGTAGTACGACAATGAGCGAGCGGAGCGAGCGAGCCGCGGCGGTCCCGACAGCGGACCGGGGCGGGCTCCCGACCGGAGGGTGGGCAGTGTGGCTCGAGACCGGCTGTACCCCGAGCCGACGGGCGAGGTGCGCATGAGTCTGTCTCTGCGTTTCGCCGCCGGATCTCACAAGGGCATGATCCGGGAGGGCAACGAGGACTCCGGCTATGCCGGTCCCCGCCTTCTGGCCATCGCCGACGGCATGGGCGGCCAGGCCGCCGGCGAGGTCGCCTCGTCGGAGGTCATCTCCACGCTCGTCACCCTCGACGACGACGTGCCCGGCTCGGACATCCTCACCTCGCTCGGCAGTGCCGTACAGCGCGCCAATGACCAGCTGCGGCTGATGGTCGAGGAGGACCCCCAGCTCGAAGGCATGGGCACCACGCTCACCGCCCTGCTCTGGACCGGCCAGCGCCTGGGCCTCGTACACGTCGGCGACTCCCGCGCCTATCTCCTGCGCGACGGCGTGCTGACCCAGATCACCCAGGACCACACCTGGGTGCAGCGCCTCGTCGACGAGGGCCGGATCACCGAAGAGGAAGCCACCACCCACCCGCAGCGCTCCCTGCTGATGCGCGCACTGGGCAGCGGCGACCATGTCGAGCCCGACCTCTCCATCCGCGAGGTCCGTGCCGGCGACCGCTATCTGATCTGCTCCGACGGCCTGTCCGGCGTGGTCTCCCACCAGACGATGGAGGAGACGCTCGCCAGCTACCAGGGCCCGCAGGAGACGGTCCAGGACCTGATCCAGCTCGCGCTGCGCGGCGGCGGCCCGGACAACATCACGTGCATCGTGGCTGACGTCCTCGACACCGACTCCAACGACACCCTGGCCGGGCAGCTCAACGACACCCCGGTCGTCGTCGGCGCGGTCGCCGAGAACCAGCTCCAGCTGAACGACGGCGGCGCCATGCAGACCCCGGCGGGCCGCGCTGCGGGCCTCGGCCGTCCCGTACCCCCGCAGCAGGCCGGCGGCGGCTTCGGCCCGCCTGGCAGCGGCGACGGCATGGGATACGGCGGGATGCCGCCCGAGGGCAGCTTCGGGGCGTACACCGACGAGGACTTCATCAAGCCGCGCGGCGGCCGCAAGTGGCTGAAGAGAAGCTTCTACATCGTGCTCGCGCTGGCGGTCGTCGGCGGCGGTCTGTACGGCGGCTACCGCTGGACGCAGACCCAGTACTACGTCGGCTCCCAGGACGAGCACGTCGCGCTCTTCCAGGGCATCAGCCAGGATCTGGCCTGGGTGTCGCTCTCGGACGTCGAGAAGGACCACCCCGAGATCGAACTCAAGTACCTCCCGCCCTACCAGCGCAAGCAGGTCGAGGCGACGATCACCGCCGACAGCCTCAGCAAGGCCAAGGCGAAGGTCGACGAGCTCGCTGTGCAGGCCTCGGCCTGCAAGAAGGACGAGCAGCGCCGCGACGCGGCCGACCGGGCGAGCACGCCGCCGCCGGGCGAGGGCGAGGCCGGTGGCACCACCGGCAAGCCCACCACCCAGAACGCAAAGACCAAGCCGTCCGCACCTACTCCCACTCCGGGCCCCACCCTCTCGGAGGAGGAGCAGAAGCTGGCCTCGAACTGCGGTAAGCAGTAATCGGCCGTAGGGGGCCTTCTCCACCATGAGCGTTGTCACCAACACCACCACGATCGGCGCGATCGAAGCACCGAGCCGCCGCAACACCGAGCTGATGCTGCTCGCGTTCGCCGTTGTCATTCCGGTGTTCGCGTACGCCAATGTGGGCCTCGCGCTGAACGACGAGCTCCCGGCCGGCATGCTCGCCTACGGCCTGGGGCTGGGGCTGCTGGCAGGCGTCGGCCACCTCGTGGTGCGCAAGTTCGCCAAATACGCAGACCCGCTGCTGCTGCCGCTGGCGACACTGCTCAACGGCCTTGGCCTGGTGCTGATCTGGCGGCTCGACCAGTCGCCGAGACTGGCCTACCAGGGTGCCGCCGCCCCCAACCAGCTGATGTGGTCGGCGCTGGGCGTCGCCATGTTCATCGGTGTGCTGGTGTTCCTCAAGGACCATCGCGTCCTGCAGCGCTTCACCTACATCTCGATGGCCGTCGCGCTGATCCTGCTCGCAGCACCTGCGTTCTTCCCCGCGGACGACGCGAACTTCGGTGCGAAGATCTGGATCCGTCTCGGGCCGCTCTCGCTCCAGCCCGGCGAGTTCGTGAAGATCATCATCGCGATCTTCTTCTCCGGCTACCTGATGGTGAAACGCGACGCGCTCGCCCTTGCCAGCCGTCGTTTCATGGGCCTGTACCTGCCTCGCGGCCGAGACCTCGGCCCCATCCTCGCCGTCTGGATGCTCAGCATCCTCATCCTCGTCTTCGAGACCGACCTCGGCACCTCACTGCTCTTCTTCGGAATGTTCGTGGTCATGCTCTACGTGGCCACAGAGCGGACCAGCTGGATCGTCTTCGGCCTGCTGATGTCGGCGGTGGGCGCAGTCGTCGTGGCGGCGTTCGAACCGCACGTCAAGGCCCGTGTCGCGGCCTGGCTCAACCCGATGGCGATCTTCCTGCCGCCTGAACAGCGGCCCAAGGGCCTGATCTCCGACCAGGCGGCGCAAGCGCTGTTCGCCTTCGGCTCCGGTGGGACCCTCGGTACGGGCCTCGGCCAGGGCAACTCGGACCTGATCAACTTCGCCGCGAAGAGCGACTTCATCCTCGGCACGGTCGGCGAGGAGCTGGGGCTCGCCGGAATGATGGCGATCTTCCTGATCTACGCGCTGATTGTGCAGCGCGGTGTGCGCACGGCACTCGCGGCCCGCGACCCCTTCGGCAAGCTGCTCGCCATCGGCCTGTCCTCGGCATTCGCCCTCCAGGTCTTCATCGTCGCCGGCGGCGTCCTCAACCTGATTCCGCTTACCGGTATGACCATGCCGTTCCTCGCGCAGGGCGGCTCCTCCGTCATCACCAACTGGGCACTCGTCGCCATCCTGATCCGGATCAGCGACACCGCGCGCCGTCCCGCGCCGTCCCCTGCCCCGTCCCCCGACGCCGAAATGACCCAGGTGGTCCGACCGTGAACAAGCCCTTGCGCCGGGTCGCGATCTTCTGCGGCCTCCTCGTCCTCGCCCTGCTGATCCGTACCAACTGGGTCCAGTACATCCAGAGCGAGGAGCTCAACACTCACAAGAACAACAAGCGCGTACTGATCGAGCGATACGCCTACGAGCGCGGCAACATCATCGTGGACGGCAAGCCGATCACGGGCTCCACAGCGACCGACGACAAGTTCTACAAGTACAAGCGCACCTACATCGACGGCGCCATGTGGGCACCGGTGACCGGGTACGCCTCGCAGGCCTACGACGCCAACCAGATCGAGAAGCTCGAGGACGGCATCCTCACCGGCAACTCGGATCAGCTCTTCTTCGATCGCACGATGGCGATGTTCACGGGCGACAAGAAGAAGGGTGGCAATGTCGTCACCACCCTGAACGCCGCGGCTCAGAAGGCTGCTTTCGAGGGCCTCGGGTCCAAGAAGGGCGCCGTCGCGGCCATCGACCCGCAGACCGGCAAGATCCTCGCTCTCGCCTCGACTCCTTCGTACGACCCCTCGACCTTCGCCGGCTACTCGGCCAAGGACGAGAAATCGTGGGTGAGCCTCGAGAAGGACAAGGACAAGCCGAAGCTCAACCGCGCGCTGCGCGAGGTCTACCCGCCCGGCTCCACCTTCAAGGTGGTCACCGCGGCCGCCGCGCTGGAGCACGGCGTGATCGACGACATCAACGCTCCGACGGACACCCCTGAGCCGTACATCCTGCCCACCATCAGCAAGCCGATGGTCAACCACGCTCCCGGCTGCAAGAACGCCAGCCTGAACGAGGCGCTCAGGGTCTCCTGCAACTCCGTCTTCGCCAAGCTCGGTGACTCCGTCACCCGGGACAAGATGCTGGAGACGGCGCAGAAGTTCGGCTTCAACAACCCCGAGATCGACACTCCGGTGCGTGCCGCCGCCTCCGTCTACGACAAGGCGATGGACCGCCCCCAGAACGCCCTGTCCTCCATCGGCCAGTTCAACACTGCGACCACCCCCCTCCAGATGGCCATGGTCACCGCGGCGATCGCCAATGACGGCAAGCTGATGAAGCCGTACATGATCGACCAGCTGGAAGCTCCGAACCTGGACGTCATCAAGAAGAACGAGCCGCAGGAGATGAGCCGCCCGCTCTCTCAGAAGAACGCGCAGCTCCTCCAGGAGATGATGGAGAACGTCGTCAAGAACGGCACCGGCCAAAACGCCCAGATCAACGGCGTCACGGTCGGCGGCAAGACCGGCACGGCCCAGCACGGCGAGAACAACTCCAAGCGTCCCTACGCCTGGTTCATCTCGTACGCGAAGACCGACAGCGGCTCACCCGTCGCTGTGGCGGTCGTGGTCGAGGACTCCAGCGGCACCGCCCGCGACGACATCTCGGGTGGCGGTCTCGCCGCCCCCATCGCCAAGGCCGTGATGCAGGCGGTACTGGAGAGCAAGAAGTGACGCGGATCACGTCCGGCGCCCATACCTGCACAATGCGATACCGGTCGGGTATCAGGTGACGGTCGCGGGCCGATCAGGTGGTGCGTGCCCGGTACCGTATGCGCGAACAGCACACCGCCGGACCACACACGGGTGCGGTCGGGACTGACGGAGAGGGCTGGAACAGTTATGGAAGAGCCGCGTCGCCTCGGCGGCCGGTACGAACTGGGCTCGGTGCTCGGCCGTGGTGGCATGGCGGAGGTCTACCTCGCCCACGACACCCGGCTCGGCCGCACCGTCGCCGTGAAGACGCTGCGGGCCGATCTCGCCCGCGACCCGTCCTTCCAGGCCCGGTTCCGCCGTGAGGCCCAGTCGGCCGCCTCGCTCAACCACCCGGCGATCGTCGCGGTCTACGACACGGGCGAGGACTATGTCGACGGGGTCTCGATCCCGTACATCGTCATGGAGTACGTCGACGGCTCCACGCTCAGAGAGCTGCTGCACTCCGGGCGCAAGCTGCTTCCCGAGCGCACGCTCGAGATGACCATCGGCATCCTCCAGGCGCTCGAGTACTCCCACCGCAACGGGATCGTCCACCGCGACATCAAGCCGGCGAACGTCATGCTGACGCGCACCGGCCAGGTCAAGGTCATGGACTTCGGCATCGCCCGCGCCATGGGCGACTCCGGCATGACGATGACCCAGACCGCGGCCGTCATCGGCACCGCGCAGTACCTCTCCCCGGAGCAGGCAAAGGGCGAGCAGGTCGACGCGCGCTCCGACCTGTACTCCACCGGCTGCCTGCTGTACGAGCTCCTCACCGTGCGTCCGCCCTTCGTGGGCGACTCCCCGGTGGCAGTGGCGTATCAGCATGTACGCGAGGAGCCGCAGCCGCCGAGCAACTTCGACCCCGAGATCACGCCCGAGATGGACGCCATCGTCCTGCGGGCCCTGGTCAAGGACCCCGACTACCGCTACCAGTCGGCCGACGAGATGCGCGCGGACATCGAGGCGTGCCTCGACGGCCAGCCGGTCGCGGCGACGGCGGCGATGGGTGCGGTCGGCTACGGCGGATACGCCCCGGACGACCAGCCGACCACGGCGCTGCGCCAGACCGACCCGGCGGGCCAGACGTCGATGCTTCCGCCGATGAACCCGAACGACGGGGGCTACGACGGTTACGACGACCGCCCGGGCCGCCGCCGCCAGAAGAAGTCGAACACCTCGACGATCCTGCTGGTGCTGGCGGGCATCCTGGTGCTGGTCGGCGCGGTGCTGATCGGAAAGGCCGTGTTCGGCGGCAACGACGGCGGCAGTGGCGATGTGCCGGTGCCGCAGCTCGTCGGCAAGCCCTTCGGAGAAGCCCAGACACTCGCGACGAACGCCGGCGTCAAGCTCGCCGAGTCCGGTAGGCAGCGCTGCGACCAGCCCAAGGGCAGCATCTGCAGCCAGACGCCGGCCAGCGGCAAGATGCAGCAGGGCGAGACCATCCAGGCCGTCGTCTCCGAGGGCGCGCCCAAGGTCGAGGTGCCGGACGTCACGGAGAAGTCGCTGGAGAAGGCCAAGGACGAGCTGGCCCGCAAGGGCTTCAACGACGTCAAGGTCGTGGAGACCGAGTCCTCCGATCAGGACCCGGGCACGGTGCTCGAGCAGGACCCCAGGGGCGGCACCCAGGCCGAGAAGGGCACCAAGGTCACCCTGACCGTGGCCAAGCAGGCCAAGGTCACCGTGCCTCCGGTCGTGGGCAGCACGTTCGATGACGCCAAGAGCCAGCTCGAGACCCTTGAGTTCACGGTCGCACGGGTCGATGTGGACTCCGATCAGCCCGCGGGCCAGGTCACCGAGCAGGACCCCACGGGCAACTCGAAGGCCGTCAAGGGTTCCACGGTCACGCTGAAGGTCTCCAAGGGCCCCCAGCAGACGCAGGTGCCGGTTCCCGAGGTCAGGACCAGGAAGGTCTCCGAGGCCAAGCAGATCCTGGCCCAGAGCGGCTTCACGAACATCCAGTTCGCGCCCGGCAGCCCCACTGACGACAACGCCATCGTGAGCGGTATGAACCCGCAGCCCGGCACCCAGGCGGACCCGGCGACCACCACAATCGTGCTTCAGACGATCGGTGGCGGAAACAACGGCGGCGGCAACGGCGGATTCATCGGCGGCGGCGGATAGCAGCCCCGATACAGCAGGAGGCCCCGGCACCCTTCATGGGTGACCGGGGCCTCCTGCTGTACGCGCCGCCTGCACGCGCCGCGCGCCGTATGCGCAGCTGTACCTGCTAGCCCAGCTCCGCCGGCGGCGTACGGTCCTGGTCGACCTTCTCCGTGCGCACCAGCTCCCCCCACACGATGTAGCGGTAGTCCGAGGTGTAGACGGGCGTGCAGGTCGTCAGCGTTATGTAGCGGCCCGGCTTCGTCTTCCCCGACTCCTTCGGGACCGGCTGCAGCACATCCACGTTGTACTTCGAGGTCTCCCGAAGCTCCTTGTAGACCTTGTAGACGTACCAGGTGTCCCGAGTCTCGAAGACGATCGGGTCGCCGTCCTTCAGCTTGTGGATGTTGTGGAACTTGGCTCCGTGGCCGTCGCGGTGCGCGGCCAGCGTGAAGTTGCCCTTGCCGTCCCAGGGGAGCGCCGACTTGATCGGGTCCATGTAGTAGCCCGCGATGCCGTCGTTGAGGCTCTTGGAGTCGGTCCCCTTCTTCACCAGCACCTCGCCGTTCTTCATGGCGGGTACGTGGAGGAAGCCGATGCCGTCCTTGGTGTCGAGGGCGCCGGGACCGCGGGCGGCCCAACCGTCACGAATGTGGTCGCCCTGCTTGGAGGCCTCACGGTCGGCGAGAACGTTCGTCCACCACAGTGAGTAGACGACAAAGAGCCCCAGCACCACGCCCGCGGTGATCAGCAGTTCGCCGAAGACACTGATGACACCGGCGACCCGGCTACGCGCACGTGACACTGCACCTTTTCCCGTCTTGAAGTCCCAGAGCACCCACCGCACCCACAGCGTTCAGCCGACGAGCGCGTCGGGTTTGCCCTTGCTGCGCGGCCGTTCCTCGACCATCTTGCCCCACACGATCATTCGATACGTACTCGTGAATTCCGGCGTACACGTCGTCAGCGTGATGTACCGGCCCGGCCCGGTGAACTCGGAACCCTGCGGGACCGGAGCGATCACGTTCACGTTCGACGGCGAGGTCTGGGGGAGGATGCTCACCATCTTGTACGTGTAGTACGCGTCCTGCGTCTCGACGACGATCGGGTCCCCCGGCTGTAGACGGTTGATGTACCGGAACGGTTCACCGTGGGTGTTGCGGTGACCCGCGACCGCGAAGTTGCCCACCTTGTCCGAGGGCATCGCGGTCTTGAGCTTCCCCTCGCCGTAGTGGCCCACCATTCCGCGGTCGAGGACCTTGTGCTTGCTGATGCCCTCGGCGATCGGGACCACCACATCCAGCTTGGGGATGTGCATGATGGCGAAGCCCTGCCCGGGCTCGAAAACCCCGGGCTTGCGGCCCTTCGCCCAGCCGTCCTGGATCTTGTTCGTCTCCTGGCTTGCCTCCTGCCCGGCGCGGATGTTCGTCCACCAGAGCTGGTAGGTGACGAACAGCAGCATCAGCACACCGAAGCTGATGAAGAACTCACCGATGGCGCGGCTGGCGATGACGGCAGGGCTGTCCTTCGCGGCACGCGCGGCGCGGCGGGCCTCGACGCGTGAAAGGGGTTTGGCGGGCGCGGCGGAGTCGGGGGTGGCGGAAGCGGGCTCGGGGCGCTTACGGCCCCGGGCCTTGGCCGCACGGCGGCGCTCGGCACGGCCGGGACCTGCGGGGGTCTCCGCCGCGCGCCGGGTGTCCGATGTGCGCAGGGCGACGGTCTCGTCGTCCGGCACGGGTATCGGCTCGGACACGGGTACCGGCTCGGATATCTGCTGAGGGTTCGCGACGGTCTCGTACGGCGCGGACGGAGGTTCCGGTTCCGGTTGTTGCTCCTGCGCGTACCAGTCCCGCTGATAGCCCGCGGGGTCATACCACTCCTGGGGCGTAGGGGCCTGAGGCTGAGGGGGCTGCGGCTGAGGGGGCTGCGGCTGAGGGGCCTGAGGCTGCTCCTCCTCCTCCTGGGCGTTCGTGGCACGGAACCACGGCGACCCTTGCTCCCCCGGCGGCAGCGGATCCGTCAACGGGTCGTACTCATACCCGTCCTCAGGACGCTGAGCGCTCACGCCACAGCCTTGCCCACCACCGGTGCGAGCCCCGCCGAACGCCCGACCGCCCCGGTGTCGCCGCACTGCTCCAGCCAGTTGGCGAGCATCAGATGCCCGTGCTCGGTGAGGACCGACTCGGGGTGGAACTGCACGCCCTCGACGGCCACTTCACGGTGGCGCAGCCCCATGATGATGCCGTCCGCCGTCCGTGCCGTGACCTCCAGCTCGTCCGGGAGCTCCGCCGGCTCAGCGGCCAGCGAGTGGTAGCGGGTCGCGGTGAACGGCGAGGGCAGCCCGGCGAAGACACCCTTGCCCTCGTGCGTGACCGGCGAGGTCTTGCCGTGCAGCAGTTCGGGGGCCCGGCCCACCACACCGCCGTACGCCACCGCCATCGACTGCATCCCCAGGCAGACGCCGAAGACCGGCACTCCGGTGTCGGCGCAGTGCCGCACCATCTCGATGCAGACACCGGCCTGCTCGGGCGCTCCGGGCCCGGGGGACAGCAGCACCCCGTCGAAGCCGTCCTGCGCATGCTCCAGTGCCACCTCGTCGTTGCGCACGACCTCGCACTCCGCACCGAGCTGGTACAGGTACTGGACGAGGTTGAAGACGAAGCTGTCGTAGTTGTCGACGACCAGGATGCGCGCGCTCATCGAGCGGCCCCTGCTCCGTCGACCGTCACATCGTTGAACGGAAGCAGCGGCTCCGCCCACGGGAAGACGTACTGGAACAGCACGTAGACGACCGCGAGGACCAGCACGAGCGAGAGAAGCGCTCGCACCCATGCGTTGCCCGGCAGACGCCGCCAGATCCAGCCGTACATGCTGTCCCTTTCCGTTTGGTACCGCACCAGACTAAAGGGCGGCAGGGGCACATGGGTCAGCTGCGCAAAGCTTCCGGTTTGCCGTCGGTCACAGGCTGGGTGGCGTCCAGATGCGCCCAGGCGATCAGCCGGTGGCTGCTGCCCCACTCCGGGTCGCAGGTGGTCAGCGTCAGATAGCGCCCTGGCCCGTCGAATCCGGACTTCACCGGAACGGGATCGATGACACCGACATCGCTCGGGACGGTCCGGTAGGGCTTCTTGTCGATGCGGTACGTGAACCAGGTCGTCCCGTCCGTCAGCACCACCGCGTCCCCGGGCCGCAGCTCGGGGATGTCCTTGAAGGGATCGCCGTACGTACGCCGATGGCCCGCGACCGAGAAGTTGCCGCTGCCGCCGAGCGCGGCGGTGGATGCGTAGTGCCCGAGGCCCTTCTTGAGGGTGCCCGTCGAGGTGCCTTGCAGGACCGGCCAGTCCCAACTCCCGCCGAAGCGGGGGATGTACATGACCGCGAAGGGCTTGCCGTCGCGGTACTCCTCGGGGGCGGAAGGAGCGGGCGTGGTCGTGCTCCCAGGGGCCGGGGCCGGGGCCGGTGCCGGGGCGGGGGCCGCGATCGGTCCCTGCGACCACTCCTCCTGGAGCCTGTCGATCTGGCCTTCGGTCGCGCTGCCGGCCTTCACACCGGTCCAGAACAGCACATACACGACAAAGAGCACGATCAAGGTACCGACGGTGATGCAGAGTTCGCTGAAGGTCCTGACGATCAGCCGTACCGACACCGTCTCCCCCACCGACCCCCCAGGCGCTACTGCACGGGCTTCGCGTAGTGGAGATCCACTGTGCCCGAGTAGCCGGGGAGAGTCACCGCCTCACGCTCGTCGACTTTCCAGCCGAGGCCGTAGGCCTTCACATACAGCTGGTAGTTCTGGATCGCCGGGGAGGCGGCGAGCGCCTTCTTGAGCACGCCCCGGTCGCCGACCGCGGTGACCTTGTACGGCGGGGAGTAGACGCGTCCCTGGAGGATCAGGGTGTTGCCCACGCACCGCACGGCGCTGGTGGAGATCAGGCGTTGGTCCATGACCTGGATGCCCCTGGCGCCGCCCCGCCACAGGGCGTTGACGACGGCCTGCAGGTCCTGCTGGTGGATGACCAGGTCGTTGGCCTGCGGCTCGGGGTAGCCGGGGGCCGCCTGGGCGTTCGGCGGAGCGTCGTTGAGGGTGACGGTGAGGGCGGGGCCGCTGACCTTCGCGGTGCCCGCGACCTTCTCCAGGGCTGCGAGCTTCAAGTCCTCGGCCTTGGTGGAACCATCGTCGCGCCGGGCGAGGGCGTCGACGTCGTCGCGTACCGCCCCCGTGGACTCGTCGAGGTCGGCGTTCTTGGTGCTGCGCTGCTGAATCAGGTCGGAAAGCTTCAGCATCGAGGCATCCGTACGGATGTTGGTGCCCTTGGCGGTGTTGAAGCTGGTCACGAAGATCAGCCCGGCGAGGGCGAATACAGCAGCCGTCAGCAGCCGGACGGTCCCGCCCGTCACCCGACCACCACCCCTCATCGAGCTTCGCCCACCTTCCTGACTGTCAAAGCGGTTGTCCGGCCCTTGTGGGGAGTCGGCAGAATTGCTCAACGTACCCTTATCTCCTCAGGCGCCGCGGAAGCACTACGCTAACGGACGCCCGGGGGAGGCGGTGGTCCCCCTCGCTCCAGCCCCTGGCGTCAAGCCACAGTTCCCTGCGCGGTCACGCAGCGCATCGACAGGAGAGTCCCTCGTGCCGAAGTCACGTATCCGCAAGAAGGCCGACTTCACGCCGCCGCCGGCGTCGAAGGCGACCAGCATCAAGCTGACCAACCGCAGCTGGGTCGCACCGGTGATGCTCGCGCTTTTCCTGATCGGCCTTGCCTGGATCGTCCTCTTCTATGTCACCGAGGGCGACCTTCCGATCAAGAGCTTCGGCAACTGGAACATCGTTGCCGGCTTCGGCTTCATCGCCGCCGGCTTCGGCGTATCCACCCAGTGGAAGTAGCTTCTCCGCAGTCTCGCCGTCAAGCCCTGCCCTGAGGTTATCCACAGCGTTGTCCACAGTGGGGAAAAGGTCAGACGATCTGTGGATAACCCTCAAAGCATTGACGCCGGTGTGACTGCATCGGCCATCTTGGTGAAGCGTCCCGCCCCTTGTCCCTGCTGGGAAAACCCAGCTCAGCGACAAGGGGCACGCTTGTTCCCCACAGCATGCACAAGATCGGGCACACGCTGTGGACAACTTTGGGGAAAGGTCCCGCTCAGGTGAGCGAGACGGTCCTGGCCACCACCATCACGACGGTCGCCAGCAGGACCAGCGCGCAGGTCCCGGCCTGCACGAGGGTGCGGTGTTCGCGGGGCGCGTGCACCAGGCCGAAGGCGATGGCCGTGCCTGCGACCAGGCCGCCGACGTGCGCCTCCCAGGCGATACCGGACCAGGTGAAGGTGAAGAGCAGGTTCAGCGCGAGCAGCGCGATGACCGGCCGCATGTCGTAGTTGAGGCGGCGCATCAGTACGGCGGTGGCGCCGAGCAGTCCGAAGATGGCGCCCGAGGCACCCAGAGACGCCTCGTCCGGGGCCGCGATCAGATATGTGAAGGCGCTGCCTGCCAGCCCGGAGAGCAGATAGAGCGCGAGATAGCGGATGCGGCCCAGCGCCTGCTCCAGAGGGCCTCCGAGCCACCACAGGCCCAGCATGTTGAACGCGATGTGCCAGATCTGCTGATGCAGGAACATCGACGTGAAGAGCCGGTACCACTGGCCCTCGGCGACACCGTCCACCGGGATGAACGGCGCCGGCGGCCACTGTGCGATCAGCGCCAGATCGTTGACCACACGGTCGCTCGCCAGCGCGGCGACGAACACGGCGAGATTGATCGCCAGAAGGATCTTGGTGACCAGATGGGGACTGGCCGCCACGGCACCTCCGGCGACCGTCCGCGGCCGGTTCGCGCTCAGCCCGTGCCCCGTACCGGATCCCGAACGGACGCACTCCGGGCACTGGAACCCGACCGAAGCGCTGACCATGCACTCCGGGCATATGGGCCGCTCGCAGCGGGTGCACCTGATGCCGGTCTCACGCCCCGGATGCCGGTAGCAGCTGGGGCCGTGCGCATCCTGCGGCTGATGCGGACTGCCTGGCGCCTGGTCCATGAGGTCCCTCTGTCTCCCTAGCTCAACACACCGCCCCGCCCATCCATACGGATGAGCGGGGCGAATTGGTTCCCTGGATATCCCTGGATATCCCTCAGAATCCCCGGGGCTCAGGCCTCGCGGGTCTCCACGACGACGGACTCGATCAAGACATCGTTGAGGGGGCGGTCGGTGCGCGGGTTGGTCTGGGTGCCCGCGATCGCGTCCACGACCTTCTTGCCCGCCTCGCTGCTGACCTCACCGAAGATGGTGTGCTTGCGGGTCAGCCAGGCGGTGGGCGAGACGGTGATGAAGAACTGCGAGCCGTTGGTGCTCGGGCCGGCGTTCGCCATGGCCAGCAGGTACGGCTTGTCGAAGGCGAGGTCGGGGTGGAACTCGTCCTGGAACTCGTATCCGGGGCCACCCGTGCCGTTGCCCAGCGGGTCGCCTCCCTGGATCATGAAACCGCTGATCACGCGGTGGAAGACCGTGCCGTCGTACAGCTTGTCCGTGGACTTCTTGCCGGTCGCAGGGTGCGTCCATTCGCGCTCACCCTTGGCGAGCTCCACGAAATTCTTGACCGTCTTGGGCGCGTGGTTCGGCAGAAGCCGGATCTCAATGTCGCCTTGGTTGGTCTTCAAGGTGGCGTAAAGCTGCTCGGCCACGATCTGCCTTCCGTAAGTCTTCGCTGACGTCTGACGATCCTCGCACGGAAGAGGCGTCTGCGGATAAAAGGCGTCGAGTCGTCGCCGGAGCGGCGCGCTGTGGGACGAATCGTGGCATCGTCGTCCGCAAGGTCCCTAGATGACCCGGATGCCCGCCCCGCATGCCGAGGCAGCACTCAACAGGCATGATTTCCAAACGGGCGGAAAGGCGAATCTATGCCTAACTGGGAGTAAATCCCAGCCGCCCAGAACGCCACCGAGGAGGAGGATCCCGTGACCCGCATGGACAGCGTGCGCGCCGCGACCGGTACGGCGAAGGACAGCGTGCTGCACGCCGCGGAAGTGGTGGCGCCCTACGCCGGTACGGCCAAGGACCAGGCCGCGCATTATGCGCACGAGGCCCGCGTACGGCTCGCGCCCACAGTCTCCAAGGCCGCCTATCAGGCCCGTGTTCAGTACGACGCGCGTATTGCGCCGCATGTGCCGCCGAAGGTGGACGAGGCCACGCACCGAGCCGCGGTTCAGGCTCGGAGGGCCGCTCGTCAGGCGGCGGATTACACCGTTCCGCGTGTCGAGTACGCGATGGCCGTCGCTCAGCCCGTACGGGAGGAGGCTGCGGCCCGCTCCGTTGCCGCACTGGCCGCGCTGCGCGGACAGGTGACGGCGAAGGAGATTCAGAAGCTGGTGAGGAAGCACGAACGGCGCTCGAAGGCCGCGCGTCTTGCCAAGGGTCTCGCGATCATCGGTGTGCTGGCCGGTGCAGCTTTCGCGGCCTGGAAGTGGTGGGACAAGCAGGCCAACCCCGACTGGCTGGTGGAACCGCCCGCTGCCACGGAGGTCTCCGACCGAGCACCGCTGACGTCCGTCGACGGCAGTGGAGAGGGAGACCTGGACCCCGAGGTACAGGCGAAGCAGGACGAGGCGGAGGCTTCGGACCGCGACGAGCGCTGATCGCATACCGCCCGTGGGGCTGGTGGCGCCGGGAAACGTGAGTGATCCCGGCGCCTCAGGCCGGGGCGAGCGCCGTGTTCGCGCCGTGTGCGGAGGCCGAGCTCGGGTCGAAGTCGGCGAGGTCGGCACTGTCGGCGTCGATCGCGGGCAGATGGCGGCTGGCCGGCGACGACCCATGCGCCTCGGCGCGGATGCGCTGCTTGATGGTCGGCGGCAGCGACCTGTCCCGCGCCGTAGGGCTCCATCCTGTACTGGGCGCGGGCACCGTCGGCCGGACGATGTGCCGACGCGCCTGCTTCGGCAGGTCCAGCGCCTCCGGCGTCCGGACGGCCGGCCGGCGCGCGGCGGTGGAGGCTGTGGTCAGCCCCACCGAGGCAAGCAGCGCAAAGAACGCGGTGATGAACGCGGTCCACAGATTTCTGACCTTGATGGCGGCCATGACCCCTCACTTTCAGGTTGAGCGATCTACATACCTTTCTCATGATGTGTACGCATCTCGAGAAGTGCGGGAGCGACGCCGTCGCTCCGCAGTTCTTCTGATGAACACCACCCGGACGGCCCAATCCACCGTGCGGGCAGGGCGGCAAGGCAGTACAAGGCAGCAAAAAAGGGCGCCCCGATCTGTTCTCGACAGATCGGAGCGCCCTTGTCGCTGTGGAGCCTAGGGGAGTCGAACCCCTGACATCTGCCATGCAAAGACAGCGCTCTACCAACTGAGCTAAGGCCCCGGAAGGGTGGGTACGGCCGAGCAGAAACGCGCCCTCAGCCACCGCCGCAGACCAGAGTACCGGGTGACCGCCTGAATCCTGCAAAAGGATTGGGACTCCCCGTCGGCGACCACGCTCCGTAAGATGCTCGTCGTGGTTCGCAGCAGCGAAGCCCGCTTTGGGGAAGCGATGGGGAGACGCGATGGACGCCGCTCAGCAGGAAACAACCGCCAGAGCCAGAGAATTGCAGCGCAGCTGGTACGGAGAGCCATTGGGGGCGCTCTTCCGTCGGCTCATCGATGATCTGGGTCTGAACCAGGCCCGCCTCGCGGCGGTGCTCGGGCTGTCGGCACCGATGCTCTCCCAGCTGATGAGCGGCCAGCGCGCCAAGATCGGCAACCCCGCGGTGGTCCAGCGCGTGCAGGCACTGCAGGACTTGGCCAGCCAGGTCGCCGACGGCAGTGTCAGCGCGGTCGAGGCCACCGATCGGATGGAAGTCATCAAGAAGTCGCAGGGGGGCTCCGTGCTGACCGGCACAAGCCAGAGCACAAGCAGCTCGGGTGCGCCGACAGTTCGTCGTGTCGTACGCGAGATCCAGTCGCTGCTGCGCTCCGTGTCAGCGGCGGGCGACATCATCGATGCGGCGGACTCCCTCGCCCCGAGCCACCCCGAGCTGGCAGAGTTCCTCCGTGTGTACGGCGCCGGTCGCACGGCCGACGCGGTCGCCCACTACGAGTCGCATCAGAGCTGACCGAGGCAGCGGGCCTCACTAGGGAACGGGGAGCGGGCGCAGCGCAATGGGTGAGGTCTTCGCTGGTCGGTACGAACTGATCGACCCGATCGGTCGCGGCGGTGTCGGGGCGGTCTGGCGCGCATGGGACCAGCGGCGCCGTCGCTATGTGGCGGCCAAGGTGCTGCAGCAGAGCGATGCGCACACCCTGCTGCGCTTCGTCCGCGAGCAGGCCCTGCGGATCGATCATCCCCATGTCCTCGCCCCGGCCAGCTGGGCCGCGGACGACGACAAGGTGCTGTTCACCATGGATCTGGTCAGCGGCGGGTCGCTGGCGCATGTCATCGGCGACTACGGCCCGCTGCCGCCCCGTTTTGTGTGCACGCTGCTCGATCAGCTGCTGTCCGGTCTGGCCGCGGTGCACGCGGAGGGGGTCGTGCACCGCGACATCAAGCCGGCGAACATCCTGATGGAGGCCACCGGGACCGGGCGGCCGCATCTGCGGCTGTCCGACTTCGGGATCTCGATGCGCAAGGGCGAGCCGCGGCTGACCGAGACCAACTATGTGGTGGGCACGCCCGGTTACTTCGCGCCCGAGCAGATGATGGGCGCGGAGCCGGACTTCCCGGCGGATCTCTTCGCGGTCGGCCTGGTCGCGCTCTATCTGCTCCAGGGCCAGAAGCCCGACTCCCGGGCGCTGGTCGAGCACTTCGCCAACATCGGCACTCCCGGCGCTCCCCAGGGCATCCCGGAACCGCTGTGGCAGGTACTCGCCGGTCTGCTGCAGCCCGATCCGCAGGCCCGGTTCCGCACCGCCACGGGCGCGCGCAAGGCGCTCACGGCGGCCGTCGAAATGCTTCCGGAGCCCGGCGCCGACGACGAGCCCGTCGAGATCTTCGACCAGATCGGTCCGCTCCCCGCCGGATTCGGCCCGAGCGGCCCCGCCACGGACCCCGAGCCGGCCGCACAGGCCGGCCAGGCTCCCGTACCCCGCGTACAGCAGTCGCTTCCGCAGTCGCAGACGGGCAGCTTCCATCTGGCCCCGCCACCGCAGCAGCAGCCCGCCCAACTCCCTTACACGGCCCAGCCGTCCACTCCTCCCCCCATGCCGGCGGCCTCGGAGCCGACGCCAACGCCAACGCCGACTCCCACCCCCACTCCCGTACCAGCGCACAGCGCTTCCCCCCTTCATGTCCCCGCGCACGAGCAGTTCTCGCAGTCCCAGACCGCTCCGACCGCCCCGGTGCAGTACGAACAAGCTCTTACTCGTGCTTACACCGCTCAGAGCCCCCAGGTTCCGCACTCGCACGCACCGATTCCGACAGCGGCCCGCAAACGACCGGGACCGCCCCCGAAGGTTGCGGTCCCGGTGCTGCTTGTCGCGCTGCTCTGCTTCGCGGTCGGCATCTGGGCGCTGACCCAGGCCTGAACCCCGCGGCGCCCTGAACTACCAGGTGGGCGGCGGCCCGTACTGGCCGGGCGCCTGGCCCGGCGCCTGGCCCGGAACCTGACCCGGAACCTGACCCGGGGCACCGTACCCACCAGGCACCTGCCCGGGAAGCTGCCCCTGCACGGGCCCCTGCACCGGTCCCTGTGCGGGGAACGGAGCGGCAGCGTCGGCCACCGGAGCAGGTCCCTGCAGCGGAACCCCGGTCGTGCGCCGCCGCGCGAGCAGCGTCCACGCGCCGAGCCCCAGCACGAGCACGGTCCCCGCACCGATCCCCGCAGCGGCGACCAGCTGCATCGTGTCGCTCTTCGCGGCCTCCGGCGCGCTCTTCCCGCTGTCCGCCGCCTCCTGGTCGTCCTTCGTGACCTCGAAGTCCCCTGCGGGCCCCGCGTACGCCGGGCGGCCCTCCATCTCGCCCTCGACGTTGACGCGCAGGGTCAGCGGAATCGGCTTGTTGCCGTACTCCTTGCCGACCTCCGGGTTGAGCGTGGCCGAGAGGTAGTACCAACCCGCGAACCGCATGGCGCTGGTGGAGCTGGTGGAGTCGTACCGGTTCTCGTACGCCACCGGCGGCAGCGGATCCAGCGCGAGCGACTTCTGCTTGCCGTCGTAGTACACGCTCGACTTCTCGTCGACGTACCCACGGGCCGGGTTGTGCAGGGACAGCACAAGGGCAGTGCTGACGCTCTTCGCGCTGTCGGGCGCCGCGCTCGTGCCGAGGTCGGCGCTGGCGAAGAGCTGCTGTCCCCAGTCGACCGGCACCCGGTAGAAGAGCGTCTGGCCAGGGATGATCTTGTCCTGCCACTCGCCCTCCTTCAGGCCGGTGGCATCGGTGAAGCTGGTGCCGCCGTGCCGCTTCGCGGGGCCCCCGCCCGGCGCCGCAGGGGAGGCGGACGGCCAGCTCTCGGGCGGAGCGGTGGGTGCGGCGGACTTCAGCCCGGGCTCGGAGGCGTAACGGATCTCCACGGCCCACGGCTCGGGCGTCGACGTATCGTCGCTCTTCCGCTCGAGGAGCACGTAGTACGCACCCGCCTCCTGGCAGCTGTTGCTGTCCTTTTTGATCGTGCGGTCGGCGTACGCGGCGACCGGCCTTGCGTACGAGACAGAGCCGAACTGGGCGTCGTCCTCACCGCACTTGGAGCCCGACCGGTCCTCGATGCTCACCGACAGCTTGTCCGCGTAGGAGACCTTCGTCGCCAGCTTGGGGACGGCCACGGCCGAGACGTACGCATTGGTCTTGGCGTCGAGATCGACCCGGTAGTAGCGCTTCTCGCCGGGCTTGATCGTGTCCTTGTACGTCGATCCGGCCATCAGGGGCGGCCCGTCGCTGTTGACCGCCCTGCCCTTGATGGCCTTGGCCTCGCTGTCGAAGGCGTACGGATTGGGCTCGCCGGCCGCCCACGCCTGCCCGGGCAGCGCCGCCACAGCGCACATCGCCGCCATGGCCGCCAGCGTCACCCGGCCCGTGCCGCGCTGCCTCTTCACGCGCTTCTCCTTGTCCGCCGTACGAGTACGAGCACCAGGCCCACGATCAGGACGACCGCGCAGCCGGCCGCCGCGGCGGTCGCGGTGCCGGACCATCCTGCCCCGGCAGCCGCTTCGCTGTCTTCGCGGGCGGCCGAATCACCCTGCTTGTCCGCCTTCTTCGCCGGCGAAGGTGCGTCGTGCTGCGGCCCGGACAGTTCGTCACCCATCACGGCCACCCTCAACACCACACCGATCTGGGGGTTCTCGGCGATCTCGGCGGCCTTCGCGCCCAGCGTGACGGCGATGTAGAAGGCGCCCTTGCTGTGCACAGGAACGACATTGGGGTTCGACTCGTGGCGGTTGGTCCAGGCGACCGGCACGGTGCCCATCTCCAGTGCCGTAGGCCGTCCGTTGTAGACGGTCTGCGGGTTGAACTCGCCGGTGCCGCCGCCGACAGGGGCCCGTCCCGGCGTAAAGACCTGGGTGGCGCCGTAGGACCACACGGAGGACGAGCCGTCCACGGTCGGCTCGTTGGCGAACTCCACGTCGTACCGCAGCTGCTGTCCCCAGCCGACCGGCACCCGGTACCAGAGCGTCTGCGACGGCAGCACCTTGTCCCGCCACACGCCCTGCCCGATCTGCTGGGCGTCGTTGAAGCCGGTACCGCCCGTGACATCGCGCGGGTCCCCGGTCGGCAGCCGGGCGTCCTTGTCGCCGGCGCCGTACTCCGGCTGCGACTGGGCCGGCGTCACGCCCTTGGGCAGCGGCCTCTCGGTCGCGTACGTCAGCTCCAGCGGCCAGCGCGCCGCGTCCGAGCCCTTCTTGCTCTGCCGCTCGACAACCAGCCAGTACCGGCCCGCCCTGTCGCAGCCGCCGGTCCCCTTCTCGCTGGGAATCCGGGCAACCGCCGAGGTCAGCGGCGTCGCCCCCTCCTTCTGGAAGAAGTGCTCGGTGCTGGTCTCACACGCACTGTCAGTGCCGTACGCAATGCTTGTACGCAGGACGTCCAAGGTGTCCACAGCAGCCCCCGGCTGAGGCACCGCCGTCGCCGAAAAGTCCACAGTGGATTCAGCGTCCAGGTCGACGGCGTAGTACCGCTTCTCGCCCGGGCCGATCGTGTCCAGATACTGCCCCGGTACGAGAGCGGGTGCTGCGTCCCGCCGCAGCGCACCCTCGACCGGCCTGCCGCTGAAGCGGTATCCGTCGGCCGACAGCTGGGCCGAGCGCTGCAGCTGGCGGGCGAGTGCCTTGGCGTCGGGCGCGTCGTAGTAGCGCCCGACGCCCGTCTTCGCGACGCACTCCAGCTGCTGCCGTGCCGCACTCCTCACCTGGAAGCCGACCGTGTCGATGCGGAGTCCCACGCCCTGCTGGGAGAGCTGCTCGGCAACCTCGCAGGGCTGCGGGGAGCCACAGTTGTCCTCGCCGTCCGAGATCAGCAGGATCGTGCGCGTCCCGATGGTGCCGCTCGCGGGCTTGGGGAGATCGGCAGCGGCCTTCTTCAGCGAGAGGCCGATGGGGGTGTCGCCCTTGGGCTGCACGGCTGCCACGGCCTGCTTGATGCCCGCGCGGTCCAGCGGCTCGACAGTCTTCACCAGGCGGGTGTCGGTGCAGCCCTTGGGCTCGTCGGCGCCATAGACGCGCAGTCCGGTGGGAAAGCCGTCGGGGAGGGCGTCCACGACGGTCCCCACGGCAGCGCGGGCGGAAGCCATCCGCGTCTGTCCGGTGCCGTCGTCGTCGGCCATGGAGCCGGAGGAGTCGAGGACCATCACCAGGCCGCTCTTCCCGTCCGGAGTGTCCGCCTCCGCGGCCTGCACAGCCCGCCCGGCCTGCCCTGTCCGACCGGCGGCGCTCGCACCCGGCAGCGGTCCCGCCACCAGGGCGAGCAGTGCCCCGCCGATCGCAGCCGCCGTCGCGCGGCGGCCCAGTGGTGCCTTCACCCGTGTTCCCCTCCCGAATCCCCCGAGTTTGCTCTTGCAAGCTAATAATTTGCTCGGGTGAACTCAAGGCCGGGATTGTCACGGTCCCGCTACGGGCAACGGGCAGCCGGAAAAAGGCAGGCAGCACGAAGCCCCGGCCGCTTCAGCGACCGGGGCTCAGTGGATTCAAGACTGCTGCGTCTCACACACCCGAACCTGCGGGCACGGAGTCGGTCGCCTCCGTCCACAGATCCTGCTCGGCGCGATCCGCCTGGATCTGGCGGTACACGAGGAGCCCGCCGATGGCGGCCAGTGCGACCAGGAGAAGCTTCTTCACCGCGCGACCTCGTCTTTCCTTGACGTATGAGGACTTCTGGCGCCCGACTATACACACCGACCGATACCGATCGGTGACCTGCGTACGACCTCCGCACACCCTAACTCCGGCCCCGGACAAAGCGATCGGCCCGGACGGAGAAGCTCCGTCCGGGCCGATTCACAACTGTGGGGCTAACAGGATTTGAACCTGTGGCCTCATCCTTATCAGGGATGCGCTCTAACCAACTGAGCTATAGCCCCGCCGCGCTGCGCGCTGACTCATGAAGATTAGCGCACGTCGGGGCCAGTCCCAAAATCGGTTGTCCTGTCTCACTCGTCCTCGGCGAGCGTGAGCTCGACGCCGCCCACGAAACCGGCGGAGAGGTTGTAAATAAAGGCCCCGAGCGTGGCCAGCGCTGTGGCCAGCACCACATCGATCACCGCGATCACCGAGGTGAAGATGAGCACCCGCGGCAGCGACAGGAACGACTGAAGGTCGAAGCCATTGCTCTCGTTCGAGCCGGTGGCCTCGCTGATCGTCCCGCCGACCGTGGAGAAGACGCCCATCGCGTCCATGACCATCCACAGCACCGCGGCCGCGATCACCGTGCAGATACCCAGCGCGATGGAGAGCAGGAAGCTGACCTTCATCACCGACCACGGATCGGCCTTGGCCACCCGCAGCCGTGCCTTGCGCGTGCGTGGCGTCGTACGGGCCCCGGTCCGCGGCCGCCGTACAGCGGCACCCGGCTGCTGAGCGCCCACGCCATGGGGCGAGGGATACGCCTGCGGCGGGTGGTACGGCTGCGCCGCCTGCTGCGGCGCCGGCTGCTCGCCGCCATACGTCTCGTACGGGGGCTTGGGCCCCCGGGTGTCCGTCACCGTAACCCCCTGGGAGTCCGCGGCAGGGCCACGGGCACCGTTCGCTCCGGATGCGGCCGATCCGGCGCCCGTGGCTCCACTCACGCTTTACTCCTCGTGCTCCCCGGCCGAGGACTCACTGCCCTCGACTGCCGCCTCGGCCGCCTCAGCGCCGGCCAATTCGGTCCCTTCGACCTCGTCGGTCCCTTCGACCTCTTCGGCCTCGCGGCCTGCCTCGGCGTTACGAGCGATACCGACCACGGCATCGCGCTTGCCCAGGTTGATCAGTTGGACGCCCATGGTGTCACGGCCCGTCTCCCTGACTTCGTTGACTCGCGTACGAATCACACCGCCGCCAAGGGTGATGGCGAGGATCTCATCCGTCTCCTCGACCACCAGCGCGCCCACGAGTGAACCACGGTCTTCCACGATCTTGGCGGCCTTGATACCGAGGCCGCCGCGACCCTGGACGCGGTACTCGTCGACGGCGGTCCGCTTCGCGTACCCACCATCAGTAGCAGTGAACACGAACGTACCGGGCCGCACCACATTCATCGAGAGGAGCTCGTCTCCCTCACGGAAACTCATGCCCTTCACACCCGACGTGGCACGTCCCATCGGACGCAGCGCGTCATCGGTCGCGGTGAACCGGATCGACTGAGCCTTCTTGCTGATCAGCAGCAGATCGTCCTCCGCCGAGACCAGCTCGGCGCCGATCAGCTCGTCGTCGCTGCCGTCCTCCGTCTCCCGGAGGTTGATCGCGATGACACCACCCGATCGGGGCGAGTCGTAGTCCTTGAGCGAGGTCTTCTTCACCAGGCCGCCCTTGGTGGCAAGCACCAGGTACGGAGCGGCGTCGTAGTCGCGGATCGCCAGGATCTCGGCGATCTGCTCATCCGGCTGGAAGGCCAGCAGGTTGGCGACGTGCTGACCGCGCGCGTCCCGGCCGGCGTCCGGCAGCTCGTAGGCCTTGGCGCGGTAGACCCGGCCCTTGTTGGTGAAGAACAGCAGCCAGTGGTGCGTCGTGGAGACGAAGAAGTGGTCGACGATGTCGTCTTCCTTCAGCTTCGTGCCGCGTACGCCCTTGCCGCCGCGCTTCTGCGAGCGGTAGTCGTCCGTCTTCGTACGCTTCACATAGCCGCCACGCGTGATGGTGACGACGATGTCCTCCTCGGCGATCAGGTCCTCGATGGACATGTCACCGTCGAAGGGCACCAGCTTGGAGCGCCGGTCGTCGCCGAACTTCTCGACGAGGACGTTCAGTTCCTCGCTGACGATCTGGCGCTGCTTCTCGGGCGAGGCCAGGATCGCGTTGTACTCATTGATCTTGGCCTGCAGCTCGTCGTGCTCGGCGACGATCTTCTGGCGCTCAAGGGCGGCCAGTCGGCGCAGCTGCATCTCGAGGATGGCGTTGGCTTGGATCTCGTCGATCTGCAGCAGGCCCATCAGGCCCTCGCGTGCGATCTCGACCGTGTCACTGCGCCGGATCAGCGCGATGACCTCGTCGATCGCGTCCAGCGCCTTGAGCAGACCGCGCAGGATGTGCGCCCGCTCCTCCGCCTTGCGCAGGCGGAACTTCGTACGCCGGACGATGACCTCGATCTGGTGGTGCACCCAGTGGCGGATGAACGCGTCGAGCGAGAGCGTGCGCGGCACACCGTCGACGAGCGCCAGCATGTTCGCGCCGAAGTTCGTCTGGAGGTCGGTGTGCTTGTACAGGTTGTTCAGCACGACCTTGGCGACGGCGTCGCGCTTGAGCACGATCACCAGGCGCTGGCCCGTACGGGACGAGGTCTCGTCGCGGACGTCGGCGATGCCGCCGATCTTGCCGTCCTTCACCAGGTCGGCGATCTTCTGCGCCAGGTTGTCCGGGTTGGTCTGGTACGGAAGCTCCGTGACCACCAGGCACTGGCGGTTCTGGATCTCCTCGACCTCGACGACCGCGCGCATCGTGATGGAGCCACGACCGGTGCGGTACGCCTCCTCGATGCCCTTGCGGCCCACGACCAGCGCACCGGACGGGAAGTCCGGGCCCTTGATCCGCTCCATGAGTGCGTCGAGCAGTTCCTCATGGGTGGCGTCGGGGTTCTCGAGCGCCCACTGGGCGCCCGCCGCGACCTCACGCAGATTGTGCGGCGGAATGTTGGTGGCCATACCGACCGCGATACCGGCCGAGCCGTTGACCAGCAGGTTCGGGAACCGGGCCGGCAGGACCGTCGGCTCCTGATTGCGGCCGTCGTAGTTGTCCTGGAAGTCGACGGTCTCCTCGTCGATGTCCCGGAGCATCTCCATCGACAGCGGCATCAGCTTGCACTCGGTGTACCGCATGGCGGCGGCCGGGTCGTTGCCCGGAGAGCCGAAGTTGCCGTTGGAGTCCACCAGCGGCATCCGCATCGACCACGGCTGGGCCAGGCGGACCAGGGCGTCGTAGATCGAGGAGTCGCCGTGCGGGTGGTACGTACCCATGACGTCACCGACGACGCGGGCGCACTTGTAGAAGCCCTTCTCGGGCCGGTACCCCCCGTCGTACATCGCGTAGAGCACACGACGGTGGACGGGCTTGAGACCGTCCCGTACGTCGGGCAGCGCACGCGAGACGATGACGGACATCGCGTAGTCGAGATACGAGCGCTGCATCTCCGTCTCGAGCCCGACGGGCTCGATCCGCAGTACCGGCTCTTCTTCTTCAGTCGTGGCGGGAGTGTTCTCGTCGGCCATTGCTGGTCTTCAGTCCTTTCGTGCGGTCAGCTGAGACCGACTCAGATGTCGAGGAAGCGGACGTCCTTGGCATTGCGCTGGATGAACGAGCGCCGTGCCTCGACGTCCTCGCCCATCAGCACCGAGAACAGGTCGTCGGCCTGCGCGGCGTCGTCCAGCGTGACCTGGCCGAGAACGCGGTGGTCCACATCCATCGTGGTGATGCGCAGCTCCTCGGCGTTCATCTCGCCGAGACCCTTGAAGCGCTGGATCGAGTCTTCCTTGATCCGCTTGCCGTTCTGCTTGCCCAGCTCGACGAGCGCGTCGCGCTCACGGTCCGAGTACGCGTACTCGAAGTCGTCCCGGCCCCACTTGATCTTGTAGAGCGGCGGGCGCGAGAGGTAGACGTGCCCGGCCTCGACCAGCGGCCGCATGAAGCGGAAGAGGAAGGTCAGCAGCAGGGTGTTGATGTGCTGGCCGTCGACGTCGGCGTCCGCCATCAGGATGATCTTGTGATAGCGGAGCTTCTCGATGTCGAAGTCCTCGTGGACTCCGGTACCGAAGGCCGAGATCAGCGCCTGGACCTCGGTGTTCTGCAGGATCTTGTCGATCCGCGCCTTCTCGACGTTCAGGATCTTGCCTCGGATGGGCAGGATGGCCTGGTACATCGGGTTACGGCCCGACTTCGCCGAGCCACCGGCCGAGTCACCCTCGACGATGAAGATCTCGCACTTGGTGGGGTCGTTCGACTGGCAGTCGCTCAGCTTGCCCGGCAGGGAAGCCGACTCCAGCAGGCCCTTGCGCCGGGTCAGGTCACGGGCCTTGCGGGCCGCGACGCGCGCCGTCTGCGCCTGGATGGACTTGCGGATGATGTCCGCGGCCTCGTTGGGGTTGCGGTCGAACCAGTCCGTGAGGTTCTCGTGCACGACCTTCTGGACGAAGGTCTTCGCCTCGGTGTTGCCCAGCTTGGTCTTGGTCTGGCCCTCGAACTGCGGCTCTCCCAGCTTGACCGAGATGATCGCGGTCAGACCCTCGCGGATGTCCTCGCCGGAGAGGTTGTCGTCCTTCTCGCGCAGCAGCTTCTTGTCGCGTGCGTACCGGTTGACCAGGCCGGTCAGAGCGGCCCGGAAGCCCTCTTCGTGCGTACCGCCCTCATGCGTGTGGATCGTGTTCGCGAAGGAGTACACACCCTCCGTGTACTGCGAGTTCCACTGCATCGCGATCTCGACCGAGAGCGTCCGCTCCTTGTCCTCGGCCTCGATGTCGATGACGGTCGGGTGGATCAGCTCTCCCTTGCGGGAGTTGAGGTACTTGACGAAGTCGACGATGCCGCCCTCGTAGAAGTACGTGACGGTGCGCGCCTTCGGCTCCTCGGCCGCCTCGGCGTCGGGGTCGTCCGCGCCGACGGTCGCCTTCGCGGACTCGCGCTCGTCCGTCAGCGTCAGGGTGAGGCCCTTGTTGAGGAAGGCCATCTCCTGGAAGCGGCGCGCGAGCGTCTCGAAGGAGTACTCGGTGGTCTCGAAGATGTCCGGGTCGGCCCAGAACGTGACCGTGGTGCCGGTCTCGTCGGCCTCCTCGTTCCGCGCGAGGGGGGCGGTGGGGACGCCGAGCTTGTAGTCCTGCGTCCAGCGGTAGCCGTCACGCTTGACCTCGACGGAGACCTTGGACGACAGGGCATTGACCACAGACACACCGACGCCGTGCAGACCGCCGGAGACGGCGTAGCCGCCGCCGCCGAACTTGCCGCCCGCGTGCAGGACGGTGAGTACGACCTCGACGGCGGGCTTGTTCTCGGACGGCACGATGTCCACCGGGATGCCACGGCCGTTGTCGATCACGCGCACGCCACCGTCGGCGAGGATCGTGACATCGATCCTGTCGGCGTGGCCTGCGAGGGCCTCGTCAACGGAGTTGTCGACGACCTCTTGGACGAGGTGATGAAGTCCACGCTCACCGGTCGAGCCGATGTACATGCCAGGCCGCTTGCGGACCGCGTCCAAACCCTCGAGGACGGTGATCGCGCTGGCGTCGTACGACGAGCCGGACTCGCCGCTTCCGTCGGCAGCAGTGGAAGGAATGTTCTCGTTGGGGTTGCCGGAATCGGCCACGAAGCGCCCTTTCTGGCACAGCACAAGCCGTTCTCCGGGCAGGCGGGAGCGGCTGCGTCGTTCGACATGTTCCGCGAGTGGGCGGGATTGTCCACCAGTCTACCGGTACCGCCGACCCGAATGGGGGTTTGCCGGTAGCTGAGTCCTCACGTGCCGCCCTGAACCATGTCGGTCCGACTCCCCATATCCGGGAAGGGGCTTCAGGAGGCTCACACGGGCATTGAGCGCTTCGGCCTGTCAACCACTGGCTACGGTGAGGGACACCTCACACGTCTCGGGGGGTTTCGGGCGTTACGGGATGAGGGGTGCGGCTGCGTGCCTGGTGGGGTGGGCGGGGCGCGGTCAGCGGTAGGCGGCCGGTGGGCAGGACGCGGTCGGCGCGGGTGCCTGGCGCGGCGCCGGGGCCCGGCGCGGCGCCAGGCACCCGCAGGGTCCGGGGCGAAGCTCCGGTACGGGAAGGGGCCGAGCTGGGGACCCCCGCCTCACCCGTACGTGTCGCCCGGCCCCACACTTCCCGGCGCCCTCAACGGCCCGTACCCCCTCTGCGGCCCACCCGGCCCCAGTACCTTGATCAGCCGCACCGTCCCGTGCCCCAGGTCCTCGTTCAGCCGCGCCACCAGCCGCGGCGCCAGCAGCCTCAGCTGCGTCGCCCACGCCGTCGAGTCGCACTGCACCGTCAGCACCCGCTCGTCCGGGTCCTCGTCGTACCGCAGCGGAACACAGTGGTTCGCCAGGTCCTCGCCCACGATCTGCGGCCAGCGCCCCATCACACCGCCCACCGCGGCCGGCGTCTCCCAGCCGCGCTCGGTGATCAGCCGGTTGATCGCTGCACCCAGCGGCAGCGGATCGCGCCCGTCCGCCCGCGCGCCCGAGCGCAGCCCGCCGCCCCGCCTGGCCTGCTTCTTCTGCTGTGCCGCGGCGCCGCGCGCCTTCGCCTGTTCCTTCGCCGCGCGCAGCGCGACCCGCGCCAGGTCTACGCCCGACGACTCGGGCACCTGCGGCGGCACGGCCGGTTGTTTCGGCTCCTCGCTCATACGCGCTCCACCACCCCGTCAGCCACCAGATACCGCGCCCCCGCAAGGACCGCCGGCACGTCGTCGTCGACCGCCGCCGTCACCAGCACCTGCTCGCCCGGAGCGACCAGTTCCGCCAGCCGCTCGCGGCGTCGCACGTCCAGCTCCGCGAAGACGTCGTCGAGGACCAGTACCGGCTCATTGCCCTCGGCCCGCAGCAGGTCGTACGAGGCCAGCCGCAGCGCCAGCGCATACGACCAGGACTCGCCGTGGCTGGCGTACCCCTTCGCCGGCAGCTGCCCGAGCTTGAGCACCAGGTCGTCGCGGTGCGGCCCGACCAGCGTCACGCCGCGCTCGATCTCCTGCTTGCGCACCTCGGCCAGCGCGCCGATCAGCTGCTCGCACAGGGCTTCCCGCCCGTGCACCGAGCCCTCACCCACGGCCGCGGCACCGGCGGCGGTACCGGAGGAGGAACGGTACTCCAGCGCAACCGGCCCGCCTCCCGGCGCCAGTTGCTCGTACGCCTTGTCCGCCAACGGCTGCAGCGCCGCGATCAGATCCATCCGCTGCGCAAGCAACTCCGCCCCGGCGCGCGCCAGATGCTGGTCCCACACGTCCAGCGTCGACAGGTCCATCCCACGCCCGCCGTGCCGCCGCGCCATGGCCGTGGACTTCAGCAGCGTATTGCGCTGCTTGAGCACCCGCTCGTAGTCCGACCGCACCCCCGCCATCCGCGGTGAGCGCGCCGTGATCAGCTCGTCCAGGAACCGCCGCCGCTCGCCCGGATCGCCCTTCACCAGCGCCAGATCCTCCGGCGCGAACAGCACAGTCCGAACTATCCCCAGCACATCACGCGGTCTGACCTGCGAGGACCTGTTGATACGGGCCCTGTTGGCCTTCCCCGGATTGAGCTCGAGCTCGATCAGCTGCGAGCGCTCGCCCTGTGTGATGGCCGCCCGGATCACCGCCCGGTCCGCCCCCATGCGCACCAACGGCGCATCCGACGAGACCCGGTGGCTGGCCAGCGTGGCGAGATAGCCGACGGCCTCGACGAGATTGGTCTTCCCCTGCCCGTTCGCCCCCACGAACACGGTGACGCCCGGGTCGAGTGGGACCTCGACCCGGGCGTACGAGCGGAAGTCGGCCAGCGACAAATGCGTGACGTGCATGGATGTACGCCGACCTCCCCCGGCTCAGGGACTACTTCTTGTTCTCGACCGCGTGGCCGCCGAACTGGTTGCGCAGCGCCGCGATCATCTTCATCTGCGGGGAGTCGTCCTGACGGGACGCGAAGCGGGCGAACAGCGACGCCGTGATGGCGGGCAGCGGCACCGCGTTGTCGATCGCGGCTTCCACAGTCCACCGGCCCTCGCCGGAGTCCTGTGCATAACCGCGCAGCTTCTCCAGGTGCTCGTCGTCGTCCAGCGCGTTGACCGCCAGGTCGAGCAGCCAGGAACGGATGACCGTGCCCTCCTGCCAGGAGCGGAACACCTCGCGTACGTCGGTGACCGAGTTGACCTTCTCCAGGAGCTCCCAGCCCTCGGCGTAGGCCTGCATCATGGCGTACTCGATGCCGTTGTGGACCATCTTCGCGAAGTGGCCGGCGCCGACCTTGCCCGCGTGGACCGAGCCGAACTCGCCCTCGGGCTTGAGCGCGTCGAAGACCGGCTGGACCTTCGCGACATGCTCGGCGTGGCCGCCGTACATCAGCGCGTAGCCGTTCTCGAGGCCCCAGACACCGCCGGAGACACCGCAGTCGACGAAGCCGATGCCCTTGATGCCCAGCTCGACCGCGTGCTTCTCGTCGTCCGTCCAGCGGGAGTTGCCGCCGTCGACGACCACGTCGCCCGGCTCCAGCAGCTCGGCCAGCTCGTCGATCGTGGACTGGGTCGCGGCACCGGCCGGGACCATCACCCACACGACCCGCGGGCCCTTGAGCTTGCCCACAAGCTCGCCCAGGCTGTGGACATCTGCGAGGTCCGGGTTGCGGTCGTAGCCGAGGACGGTGTGGCCTGCGCGGCGGATGCGCTCGCGCATATTGCCGCCCATCTTGCCAAGGCCGACGAGACCGAGCTCCATCAGTGATTCCTTACGCGTTTGTATGCCGATTCGTACCCGGCTCCGAGCCTACGCCCGGCCGGTACGGACGGCCTGACGGGCCTGCTCGGGCGTGAGCAGGCCCGTCAGGATCAGTCGTTCGGCCGTTTTCGCCGTCTCAGCCGGACAGCCGCACGGGCATGATCAGGTACTTGTACGCCTCGTCAGCCTCGGCATCCACAGCGGGCTTGCCGCTCAGCAGCGCCGGCTTGGTGGAGGTGGTGAACGACAGCTGGGCGACCGGCGAGTCGATGGCACTCAGGCCGTCGAGCAGGAAGGTCGGGTTGAAGGCGATCGAGATGTCGTCGCCCTCCAGGTTCGCGTCGACGCGCTCCACAGCCTGTGCATCGTCGCTGGAACCGGCCTCCAGGATCAGCACGCCCTGCTCGAAGCTGAGCCGGACGGGGGTGTTCCGCTCGGCGACCAGCGCGACACGCTTCACGGCCTCGACGAAGGGCGCGGTCTCGATGACTGCGACCGAGTTGAACTCGGTGGGGAACAGCGTCCGGTACTTCGGCAGATCGCCTTCGAGCAGCCGGGTCGTGGTCCGCCGTCCGGCGCCCTCGAAACCGATGAGCCCCTCGCCGGCACCCGAGCCGGAGAGCGCAAGCGTGACCGTGTCACCGCTGGTCAGCGCCTTGGCGGTGTCCAGCAGCGTCTTGGCGGGCACCAGCGCGACGGCGGACGCCTCCGGGTTCTCCGGCTTCCACAGGAACTCGCGGACCGCGAAGCGGTAGCGGTCGGTGGAGGCCAGCGTGACGGTGTCGCCCTCGATCTCGATGCGTACGCCGGTGAGGACGGGGAGGGTGTCGTCGCGGCCGGCGGCGATGGCGACCTGCGCGGCGGCGGAGGCGAAGACCTCACCGGGCACGGTGCCGGTCGCGGTCGGCATCTGCGGCAGCGCCGGGTACTCCTCCACAGGCAGGGTGTGGAGTGTGAATCGCGAGGAGCCGCAGACCACGGTCGCCCGTACACCGTCTGTGGAAATCTCCACCGGCCGGTTGGGGAGAGCGCGGCAGATGTCGGCGAGGAGCCGGCCGGAGACGAGCACGGTGCCGTCCTCGTCCACCTCCGCCTCCACGGAGACGCGTGCCGAGACCTCGTAGTCGAAGCTCGAGAAGCTGAGGGCGCCGTCCTCCGCCTTCAGAAGAAGGCCCGCGAGTACGGGCGCCGGCGGACGGGCCGGGAGGCTCCGGGCCACCCAGGCCACCGCCTCCGCGAGTACATCGCGCTCCACCCGGATCTTCACCGGAACCGCCTCCTGCTGTTGCTGGCTCGCCCTTGCTGGCCTTCGTCGTCGGCTGTGTCGCCGGGGACCAGTCTGACGCACGGCACCGACAGTCGGTGCGGGTCGGGGTCAAGTCGTGGCAAGTGGTGTCGGGAGCTCCGGGCTCGAGTTGTGCACAGGGCCTTCTTCGAAGCGAATTCCCCGGTAACTCTAAGTGGGAGTAGTAGTAGGGCCTGTGGAAACCGTGGATAACGTCATCCGTGCAGGTCAGACCCGTTTTTTTGTCCACCGGGCCTGTGGGTGGCACCGGTGGACAACCCAGTGCTTCTGTGGACGCCCGAAAGTTCTGCACATCCGATGCACAGACCGGGGGGACTTCTCCCCAGTGCTGTCCCCAGCTTTACCCACGTTCCCCACAGCCCAACCGACCACCTTGGTGTGACGGCTTTCACTCGACCCGGTGAGCTCGGGCGTTTCGTTGCCGAACAGTGGACAGAGGTGTGGAGAAGCCGCGAGAAGCTGTGGGCAACGCGGCCCTGCCTGTGGGCTGCCGGTGGACAACTTTGATCAAGCCCTGTGGACTGTTTCTGCGTCCACAGCTTGTGGAGCACGGTTGGCCACAAATCCACAGCCGCCTGACCTGGCGTGATGAAATCTCAGCAACCGCCCCTGTGGACGCAATCTGGACAACTTTCCAGTCCCCAGGCTGTGGACGGAAGATCGTCCCCAGATCTGTGGAGAACACCGTCCCGTCGCCGGGTATTCGAACACCGGACATGCGCAGGACAGGTGCGGAACGCCGAAGGGCGCCCCGGGACTTGGTCCCAGAGCGCCCTCGAAGGCCTCTTGTGCTGTGCGCAGGCCGGTCTCGTCAGCCGTTCTTGATGCGGTTGGTGAGCTCGGTGACCTGGTTGTAGATGGACCGCCGCTCGGCCATCAGCGCGCGGATCTTGCGGTCGGCGTGCATCACGGTCGTATGGTCGCGGCCGCCGAACTGGGCGCCGATCTTCGGCAGCGACAGATCAGTGAGCTCGCGGCACAGATACATCGCGATCTGGCGGGCGGTCACCAGCACCCGGCTGCGCGAGGATCCGCAGAGATCCTCCACCGTCAGACCGAAGTAGTCGGCGGTCGCCGCCATGATGGCGCTCGCGGTGATCTCGGGGGCCGAGTCCTCACCGCCGGGGATCAGATCCTTCAGCACGATCTCGGTGAGCCCGAGATCCACCGGCTGCCGGTTGAGCGAAGCGAACGCCGTCACCCGGATCAGCGCGCCCTCCAGCTCACGGATATTGCGCGAGATGCGGGATGCGATGAACTCCAGCACCTCCGGCGGGGCGTTGAGCTGCTCCTGGACCGCCTTCTTGCGCAGAATCGCGATCCGCGTCTCCAGCTCCGGCGGCTGTACGTCGGTGGTCAGACCCCACTCGAAACGGTTCCTCAGCCGGTCCTCCAGCGTCATCAGCTGCTTGGGCGGCCGGTCCGAGGAGAGCACGATCTGCTTGTTCGCGTTGTGGAGCGTATTGAAGGTGTGGAAGAACTCCTCCTGCGTCGACTCCTTGCTCGCCAGGAACTGGATGTCGTCGACCAGCAGGATGTCCACATCGCGGTAGCGCTTGCGGAAGGTGTCGCCCTTGCCGTCGCGGATCGAGTTGATGAACTCGTTGGTGAACTCCTCCGAGCTCACATACCGCACGCGCGTCCCCGGATAGAGGCTGCGCGCGTAGTGCCCGATGGCATGCAGCAGGTGCGTCTTGCCGAGCCCCGACTCCCCGTAGATGAAGAGGGGGTTGTACGCCTTGGCCGGCGCCTCGGCGACCGCGACGGCCGCGGCGTGTGCGAACCGGTTGGACGCGCCGATGACGAAGGTGTCGAAGAGGTACTTCGGGTTCAGCCGGGCGTGCGGCTCACCGGGGCCGGGCGCGGGTGAGGGCTGAGCGCCCAGCGGTCCGGGCGCGCCTGTGGGGCCGCGGCGCGGCGTCTGGCGGTCGGGCAGCTCGTGCCGCTCCGGGCGCTGCTGTTCGTACGGCTGGCGCTCGGGCGACTGCGGCTGCCGGTAGTCGTGCTGGGGCTGACGCGGCCGGGCGGTGGCGTACGGCTCACGCCACTGATCCGCAGCGGGGTCGCGGTCCTGGAAGCCCCCGAGCCGTGGCTGCTGCCAGGACAGATCCTCCTGCGTACGGGGCCAGGCACCGGGTTCCGGGCGCTGCTGCTGGTACTCGGGGTAGGCGGGGCGGACATCCGGCAGGCCGTCGCCGCCGCCGGGCCGGTGCCCATAGCTGTCGTAAGGATCGCTCTGCCGGGAGTCGCGCGGATCGTCGTGCTGCGGGCCCTGGTAGCGGGGCGCCTGCTGAGCGGGGGGCTGCTGGGGTGCCGGGGGCTCGCCCACGGAGTCGTCCACCGTGATGGCGATCCGGATCGGGCGGCCGCACTCGCGGCTGAGGGTCTCGCTGATCAGCGGGGCGAGCCGGCCCTCAAGAACACGCTTGCCCCATTCATTGGGGACGGCAAGGAGCGCGGTGTCGGCCACCAATGCGAGTGGCTGGCATCGTTCGATCCACTGTTTGTCCTTGGGCTCGATGCCCTGCTGGCCCTCTGCGAGGAGCTGTTCCAGCACTCGTGGCCACACTGCGGCAAGATCGGCAGGTACGTCAGCCACAAGGCACGCTCTCTCGCAGGTCCCACGAATGTGTGGTTCTCGGGACGGGATGGGAAGACAGGCAGGAAAGGAATTCGAGTTCAGCCACGGTAGTCAGGGCGACCCCAGCGGTTCAAGTTGTTGTCCACAGCCTGTGCACAGTGGACCACGGCCTGAGCCTGGTTTGACCGGATGGCGTAGCCGCGCGTACCGTAACCAGGTCGAGTTGTCGATGGCTGCTGCCGCCTGCCTCCGATGGGCAAAGATCACGGTCTGTGATCGTGAAGCGGTGCACTCGGGCGTAATCGCGAGCTACTCGTGGGCGCACGGTGACAGCCAGGCGATGTCCCGCCATCTACGAATCATTTCTGGAGCCCCCGAGTGAGCAAGCGCACCTTCCAGCCGAACAACCGTCGTCGCGCGAAGACCCACGGCTTCCGCCTGCGGATGCGTACCCGTGCCGGCCGCGCGATTCTCGCGAACCGCCGTGGCAAGGGTCGCGCCAGCCTGTCCGCCTGATCACTTACAGGTCATGACGTGCTGCCTACCGAGAATCGGCTGAGGCGGCGCGAGGACTTCGCGACCGCGGTACGCCGAGGACGCAGGGCCGGTCGCCCGCTCCTCGTCGTCCACCTAAGCAGCGGTGCAACGGACCCGCACGCGCCTGGGGAGAGCGCTCCCCCGACGTGTGCGGGTTTCGTCGTGAGCAAGGCAGTGGGCGGTGCGGTCGTACGCAACAAGGTCAAGCGGAGACTGCGCCACCTCATACGCGAACGACTCGCCGAGCTGCCCCCCGGTAGCCTGGTGGTCGTACGGGCGCTGCCCGGTGCGGGCGACGCTTCTTATGAACAGCTGGCCCGAGACCTGGATGCCGCCCTCCAGCGGCTGCTGGGAGGGGGCGCGCGATGAAGTACCCACTGCTGGCTCTTATCAAGCTGTACCAGTGGACGATCAGCCCGCTGCTGGGGCCCGTCTGCCGGTACTACCCGTCGTGTTCTCACTACGGATATACGGCCATCGACCGGCACGGCGCGGTCAAGGGCACGGTGCTGACCGCCTGGCGCATCCTGCGATGCAATCCATGGTCGCCGGGTGGCGTGGACCATGTGCCGCCGCGCAAGCGTCCGCGGTGGCACGAAATGCTGCGTGATGCCTTGCGTGGCAGCAAGGGCGGGCACTCCGCCGCCGATGTGCCTCCCCGGGGGTCGGCCCCCGAACCCCCGAATCCGGCATCAGAGGCCTCGCCGAATGTTCAAGGAGCCTGATTAGTGGACACGATTGCCAGTCTCTTCAGCTTTATCACCACACCTGTTTCGTGGGTCATCGTCCAGTTCCACACGGTCTACGGGGCGATCTTCGGTCCCAACACGGGCTGGGCCTGGGGACTGTCCATCGTGTCGCTGGTGATCCTCATCCGGATCTGTCTGATCCCGCTCTTTGTGAAGCAGATCAAGTCGACCCGGAACATGCAGGCGCTCCAGCCGAAGATGAAGGCGATCCAGGAGCGCTACAAGAGCGACAAGCAGCGTCAGTCCGAAGAGATGATGAAGCTGTACAAGGAGACGGGTACCAACCCGCTCTCCTCGTGCCTGCCGATCCTCGCGCAGTCGCCGTTCTTCTTCGCCCTGTACCGCGTGCTCTCCAGCATCGCCTCGGGCCACACCATCGGCGTCATCAACGAATCGCTTCTGGACAGCGCGCGTCAGGCCCACATCTTCGGGGCTCCTCTTGCGTCGAAGTTCACCGACAGCACGGAGAAGGTCGCTGCTCTCGGCGCCTCGCTCACGGATGTGCGGGTCGTCACCGCGATCATGATCGTGATGATGTCGGCGTCGCAGTTCTACACGCAGCGCCAGCTGATGCAGAAGAACGTCGACCTGACGGTCAAGACGCCGTACATGCAGCAGCAGAAGATGCTGATGTACATCTTCCCGGTCATCTTCGCCGTGATGGGTATCAACTTCCCCGTCGGCGTCCTCGTCTACTGGCTGACCACCAACGTGTGGACCATGGGCCAGCAGATGTACGTGATCAACCAGAACCCGACGCCCGGCAGCAAGGCCCAGGACCACTATCTGCAGCGGCTGCTGAAGACCGTGACCGTCCACGGCGAGGTCAAGGCACGTCGGAAGCGCAACGTGATTCAGGCGATCGTGGCCAAGGGCCCGGACCGCAACGAGAACGAGCGCCGGTTCATCACGGGCCTCGCCAAGGCCGGCTTCGCCGCTGAGGCCGACGGCACGGTGGCCAAGAGCGATGCCGCAGTGGCCGAGGCCGAGGGCGGCGCCGCTCAGAAGCGGCAGCAGCCCAAGCGCCAGACCAAGGCGAAGCGTCAGTCCGCCGCTGCCCAGCAGGGCGCGGCCAAGAGCACCGATGCCGACGACACGGCCTCGAAGCCCTCTCTGCAGAAGGACACTCCTGCCGGGGGCGACGCCAAGCCCGCCCCGGGCTCCCCACGCCAGCAGCCCAAGTCCGGGCAGCGCAAGGGCCAGCAGCGGCCCAAGCATCCCTCGTCCAAGAAGTAAGAAGGAGTCCATCCGTGACGGAAGGCACCATCTCCGCTGCCGCCGAGGGTGGCGACACCCTGAACCGCCTCGAGCAGGAAGGGGAGATCGCGGCCGACTACCTCGAGGGTCTGCTCGACATCGCCGATCTCGACGGTGACATCGACATGGACGTCGAGGCCGACCGGGCCGCGGTCTCGATCATCAGTGACGCGAACAGCCGGGATCTGCAGAAGCTTGTGGGTCGTGACGGTGAGGTCCTGGAGGCGCTCCAGGAGCTCACGCGACTCGCTGTGCACCGAGAGACCGGGGACCGCAGCCGGCTGATGCTGGACATCGCGGGCTTCCGGGCCAAGAAGCGCACGGAGCTCGCCGAGCTCGGCGCCAAGACCGCCGACGAGGTGAAGAGCACCGGTGAGCCAGTGAAGCTGAACCCGATGACGCCCTTCGAGCGCAAGGTCGTCCACGACGCGGTCGCGGCCGCGGGTCTTCGCAGCGAGTCCGAGGGCGAGGAGCCGCAGCGCTTCGTCGTCGTACTCCCCGCTTGACCTCCATCGTTCCATCGGCCCCGTCTGTTCGCAGGCGGGGCCGATCTTTGTCAGCCTGATAGTCAGCCACCACAGTCCACAGTGCGACAGTGCGGTACGGAAGGACGGTTCCCGTGACGGAGGCAGCAGAGCTTCCCCAGGCGCCCGAAGAGGCTCGGACGGTTTTCGGAGAGCTCTTTCCGGAGGCCGTGCGGTACGCGGAGCTGCTCGCGGACACCGGAGTGAAGCGTGGACTGATCGGTCCCCGCGAGGTGCCGCGGCTGTGGGAACGGCATCTGCTGAACTGCGCGGTGCTCTCCGAGGTCGTGCCGGAGGGTGTCACGGTCTGCGATGTGGGCTCGGGGGCCGGTCTTCCGGGCATTCCGCTGGCGCTCGTACGCCCGGATCTGAAGATCACGCTCCTTGAACCGCTCCTGCGCCGCACGAACTTCCTCCAGGAAGTCGTCGAATTGCTGGGCCTGGACCATGTGACCGTGGTCCGGGGCCGGGCCGAGGAGGTGCTGGGCACGCTTCCTCCGGTGCATGTGGTGACGGCGCGCGCCGTGGCGCCGCTGGACCGGCTGGCGGGCTGGGGAGTGCCCTTGCTGCGCCCGTACGGAGAGATGCTGGCGCTCAAGGGCGACACGGCCGAGGAGGAGATTCAGGGGGCGCGTGCCGCCCTGAGCAAGCTCGGTGTTGTGGAAACCTCGGTGCTGCACGTCGGTGAGGGGATTGTCGATCCACTGTCCACGGTGGTGCGTGTGGAGGTCGGGGAGAGCCCGGGCGGAGTGCGCTTCGCGGCGAAGCGGGCCAAGGCCGCCCGGACCAGCCGCACTCGTCGGCGTCGCTGATCCATACAGTTCGTACTGTCTATGAGTAATGCTCCATACAAGCTGCCATACCTACGCATTTCGGAGTGTCGGGCGGGTGTAGTCCTGCGGCGCGTGCATCGTGTTTCACGTGAAACGTCGCTCACTGCTGCAGGGAATCATCAGTCGCGGCCGTGCTGCCGCCCCAATGCGGGACCGTAAGCCCTTCGTGAGGGCTACGGAGTTGTCCACAGAGGTGGATTCACCCACAGAACCACCTGCCTCGCTGGTTCACGACCCCGAAAGCATGGCAGGCTCTGTTCATCGCGAGCCTGAAGTCGAGGAGAGTGAATCCTTGCGGTCCGACGCCAACATCGCGGGACCGATGACCGATCCGGTCCCCGGTCCCCGTACCGAGTCACCGGGGGAGGATGTTTCACGTGAAACACCGCCCCCGATGGACGACACCCCCATCGGCCGTGCTGCCCAGCTGGCCGTGGAGGCGCTGGGGCGTGCCGGCGAGGGTCTGCCCCGACCTGAGCAGACACGCATCATGGTTGTCGCCAATCAGAAGGGCGGCGTAGGGAAGACCACCACCACGGTCAACCTCGCTGCCTCACTCGCGCTGCATGGCGCGCGTGTTCTGGTTGTCGATCTGGATCCACAGGGCAACGCCTCCACGGCGCTGGGGATCGATCACCACGCCGAAGTCCCCTCGATCTATGACGTCCTGGTGGAGAGCAAGCCGCTCTCCGAGGTGGTCCAGCCTGTCCCCGACGTCGAAGGTCTCTTCTGCGCCCCAGCCACCATCGATCTCGCCGGTGCGGAGATCGAGCTGGTGTCACTGGTGGCGCGGGAGAGCCGACTTCAGCGAGCAATCCAGGCCTATGAGCAGCCGCTGGACTACATCCTCATCGACTGCCCGCCGTCGCTCGGTCTCCTGACCGTCAACGCGCTGGTCGCCGGTGCCGAGGTGCTGATCCCCATCCAGTGCGAGTACTACGCGCTGGAGGGTCTGGGACAGCTGCTGAGGAACGTGGATCTGGTGCGCGGGCATCTCAACCCGACGCTTCATGTGTCGACGATTCTGCTGACCATGTACGACGGCAGAACCCGGCTTGCCTCGCAGGTGGCGGACGAAGTGCGCAGCCACTTCGGCGAGGAGGTGCTCCGCACGAGCATCCCCCGCTCGGTGCGTATCTCGGAGGCCCCCAGCTACGGACAGACAGTGCTGACCTACGATCCGGGTTCCAGCGGATCCCTGTCGTACCTCGAAGCGGCTCGTGAGATCGCGCTGCGAGGGGTCGGGATCCACTACGACCCGCAGCATGCCCAGGTGGGCAGCCAGAACAGCCAGCAGAACATCTCGGAGGGGATCCAGTGAGCGAGCGACGTAGAGGATTGGGGCGTGGGCTCGGTGCGCTGATCCCTGCCGCTCCCCAGGAGAAGCAGGTGCCCCCTGCTGGGGCTTCGAGCTCTCCGGGAGCGGCTCCGGTGCTGACCGCGGAGCGGGGCGTGGCGGCGGCCAAGGTGACGACGCTGCCGTCGGCCGCCGTTGCGCCGGATTCGATCACTCAGGCGCCGGAGCCGGAGGCGGTACCGCAGCCCGCGGAGCCGGCCGGCGCGCACTTTGCCGAGCTGCCGCTCGATGCCATTACGCCCAACCCGCGTCAGCCGCGTGAGGTGTTCGACGAGGACGCTCTCGCAGAGCTGGTCACTTCCATCAAGGAAGTGGGCCTTCTCCAGCCCGTCGTCGTACGGCAGCTGAGCTCGGAGCGCTACGAGCTCATCATGGGCGAGCGCCGCTGGAGGGCCTGCCGTGAGGCCGGCCTGGAGCGGATTCCCGCGATCGTCCGGGACACGGACGACGACAAGCTCCTGCTGGATGCGCTGTTGGAGAACCTGCACCGCGCACAGCTGAACCCGCTGGAAGAGGCAGCCGCCTACGACCAGCTGCTCAAGGACTTCAACTGCACCCACGACCAGCTGGCCGACCGGATCGGACGCTCGCGGCCGCAGGTGTCCAACACTCTGCGCCTGCTGCGCCTGTCGCCCCCCGTCCAGCGCAGGGTCGCTGCTGGGGTGCTCTCGGCCGGTCATGCGCGGGCGCTGCTCTCAGTGGAGGATTCCGAGGAGCAGGACCGACTTGCGCACCGGATCGTGGCCGAGGGGCTTTCCGTGCGTGCGGTCGAGGAGATCGTCACGGTGATCAACTCGAGCCCCAAGAGCACCTCCAAGCCGAAGAGCCCGCGGGCAGGGGCCCGGCTGTCGCCGGCCCTCACTGATCTCGCATCACGGCTCTCCGACCGCTTCGAGACCAGGGTGAAGGTCGACCTCGGCCAGAAGAAGGGGAAGATCGTCGTCGAGTTCGCGTCGATAGACGATCTGGAGCGCATCCTCGGCACCCTTGCCCCCGGTGAGGGACGAGTCCTGGAAAAGGGGCTCTCCGAGGAGTCCGGGGAGGACGACGAGGGCTGAGGCCCTCAGCAATGTCGTAAAGGGCGGGCTATGTTCCGGTGCGTTGACCGGACATGGCCCGTCCTTTGCTGTAGGCCTGTACCCGTGTCGGGGCTGGGTGGATACGATGCGTTCTGGTATAGCGCATCCACCTTGATCCACCTCAGAGGAGGGCGAGGGCCAATGCGAACGGTGAGCCGCAGCCAACTGGTGACAGCAGGCTTGGGCCTTGGGGCAGTCGGTGGCTTCATCAGCGGCCTGCTCCAGGAGCGGAGCGCGCTGGCAGCCGCTCGTAGCGCGGCGGGTGAAGGAAGCGAGGGACAGCCTTCATGGGGCGTCGGCTTGTACCGCTCACGCTGGACAACCTTTCGGACCTTCCCAAGCGTTGTCGTGCGTGCGTCTTCTGGGAGCTTGATCCGGTCAGTGGGGAAGCCGCGGTAAGAGCGGGAACACCTCAGCTGGAGAAAGAGGCCTGGATCTCGGCGGTGCTGCTGGAGTGGGGTTCCTGCGGCCGAGTCGTTTATGTCGACGAGGTCCCGGTCGGCTTCGTGCTGTACGCGCCTCCGGCCTATGTACCTCGTTCCACGGCCTTCCCCACGAGTCCTGTCTCGCCGGACGCCGTCCAGTTGATGACCGCCTGGATCAATCCTGGCTATCAGGGACAGGGGCTGGGCAGGGTCATCGTGCAGACGGTGGCCAAGGATCTGCTGCGGAGGGGGTTCCGCGCGATCGAGGCATTCGGCGATGCGCGCTGGAAGGAACCTGCCTGTGTGCTGCCCGCCGAGCATCTGCTGGCCGTGGGCTTCAAAACGGTGCGTCCGCATCCGACGTATCCCCGGCTGCGGCTGGAACTGCGGACGACGCTGTCCTGGAAGGAAGACGTGGAGCTGGCCCTGGACCGTCTGCTCGGAGCCGTGCAGAAGGAACCGGTACTGCGGCCCCTGTGAGGGCGAACACGAAAATGGGCTCATTCCCGTGAGGGATGAGCCCATTCATGTTTCACGTGAAACGGCGGCGCTGATTACTCGCCGATGAAGCCCTCGAGGTCGCGGACGATGGCGGCCTTCGGCTTGGCGCCGACGATGGTCTTGGCGACCTCGCCGTTCTGGTAGACGTTCAGCGTCGGGATGGACATGACGCCGTACTTGGCGGCGGTGGCCGGGTTCTCGTCGATGTTGAGCTTGACGATCTCGATCTTGTCGCCGTGCTCGGCCGCGATGGCTTCGAGGGAAGGCGCGATCTGGCGGCACGGTCCGCACCAGGCGGCCCAGAAGTCCACCAGCACGGGCTTGTCGCTCTTGAGGACTTCCTCTTCGAAGGTGTCGTCGGTCACGTTCTTCAGGGCGCCGGCCACGGCGGCCTCCTTACTACTTTGCGGGGTATGAGGGGGATGGGGTGCAGGGGGTCAGACCGCGGGGGTCTTCTCCGGTTCGGCGGCCTTCTCGCTGTCGGCGAGCGCCGCGAGGTAGCGCTCGGCGTCGAGAGCGGCGGAGCAGCCGGTGCCGGCGGCGGTGATGGCCTGGCGGTAGGTGTGGTCGACGACGTCACCCGCGGCGAAGACGCCAGTCAGGTTCGTGCGTGTCGACGGCGCATCCACCTTCAGGTAACCCTCGTCGTCCAGTTCCAGCTGGCCCTTGAAGAGCTCGGTGCGCGGGTCATGGCCAACGGCGATGAACAGCCCGGTGACAGGGAGCTCAGAGGTCTCGCTGGTCTTGGTGTTGCGCAGGGTCAGACCCGAGAGCTTCTGCTCGCCGTGGATCTCGGCGACCTCGCTGTTCCAGGCGAAGGAGATCTTCGGGTCGGCGAAGGCGCGGTCCTGCATGGCCTTGGAGGCACGCAGGGTGTCACGGCGGTGGACGATGGTGACGGACTTGGCGAACCGGGAGAGGAAGGTCGCCTCCTCCATCGCGGTGTCGCCGCCGCCGATCACGGCAATGTCCTGGTCCTTGAAGAAGAACCCGTCACAGGTCGCGCACCAGGAGACGCCGCGTCCGGAGAGCGCGTCCTCGTTCGGCAGGCCGAGCTTGCGGTGCTGGGAGCCGGTGGTGATGATGACGGCCTTGGCCCGGTGGACGGTGCCCGCAGTGTCGGTGACGGTCTTGATCTCGCCGTTGAGGTCGACGGAGACAACGTCGTCCGGGACAAGCTCGGCGCCGAAGCGCTCAGCCTGCGCACGCATGTTGTCCATCAGGTCCGGACCCATGATGCCGTCGCGGAAGCCGGGGAAGTTCTCCACCTCGGTCGTGTTCATCAGTGCACCGCCGGCGGTGACGGCTCCCTCGAAGACCAGCGGCTGCAGCGATGCGCGCGCGGTGTAGAGCGCCGCCGTGTAGCCGGCCGGCCCGGAGCCGATGATGATCACGTTACGGACGTCGCTCACGGGTTTCTTCCTCGTCTCTGCGGACTGCCTGCTGCCTACGGGGGCCGGGTCACTGACTCTCACCCCACCCAACGGATCCTACGGGGCTTGCATTCCCGGGACGCCCGCGCGGCGCCGTGGCGTGTGTCAGTGCAGAGGGTACGAGTTTGTGAGCAGGAGCTTCCCCGCAGAAGCGGGCGCCTTGTCGACGCAGGTCGCATCGATCACGTACGCCTGGACCCGCTGGCTGTCCGTGGAGTGGGGCAGCACGACAAGGTACGCGTCGTCGCCCTTGTACTCGCCCTGCTCGGCGGCGATGGGGGCATCGGTCCGGCCGGTGCCCTTCTGGACACAGGGCGGCACGCTCACAGCCGGCTTCTGCTTGGGCGAGAAGGTCTTGGACTGGCTTTCGGTCGACGGCCCCTTCTTTTCCAGCCGCGGCTCCGCCGAACCGGGGGCCTCGGTGAGCAGCGCCTGGACATGGCCCTTGAGGTCGGCGGCCGAGAACTCCTGGGAGGCGCCCGCCGCGGAGCTGACGCTCGCATCCTTCTTTGCGTCGGCGTCATTGACGCCGGTGGACTGCAGCGACTGGAGGAGCAGGACGCTCATGCCGACTGCGGCAGCCCCGAAGACGGCACCCAGGACGGCTTTGCGCCGCCGCCGTCCCTGACGGCTGCGGCCAGGACCGGTTGAAGCGCGCGCGTGTCCCGAGGGACGGTCTGCGGAAGTGGTCTCGGCCGACTGAGAGGCGGTCGCTGTTTCACGTGAAACATGCGGTGTCTCGTCGGGCGCGGTGGAGTTGAGTAGAGCTTCGGCGGCCAGAGCCGCGTCGATGCGGCCGGCGACGTCGGCCGGCATCCGATGAGCCCCCGGAAGAGTGCCGAGCAGACCGCGGATTTCCTCAAGAGACGCGCGTACGTCGGCACACAAGGGACAGCCGTCCAGATGCTCGCGCACGTCGGCCGTACGGGAGGGAGGGAGCAGACCCTCGGTGAGGTCGGAGATCTCCGAGACGTCCGGGTGCCGACTCGTGTCGGTCGTGGATGTCACGCGCGCCCACCTCCGCCCTTCACGGCTGCAGGGTCACTTGGCCCTGCGTCCCTTTGTCCCGACGCCGGTGGGACGGATGTCCCCGGCGTCCGGTTCCTTCCCAGGCTGAGCTCGGTGTTGTCCCCGCCATCACCGCGCAGATGAGTGAGCATCGGCAACAGTCGTGCCCGACCGCGAGCACACCGGCTTTTGACCGTTCCGGTCGGTACATCGAGGACACGGGCCGCCTCGGCGACGGGATAGCCCTGCATGTCCACCAGCACCAGTGCGGCCCGCTGATCGACGGGCAGCTTCGCCAGCGCCGCCAGGAGCTCGCGATGCAGATCCTGACGCTCTGCCGGGGCCTCGGCAGACTCATGAGGCTCGAGGAGCTGCTCCAGGCGCTCCGTGTCATCGACGGGGGAGGTCTTGCGGGAGGCCGCCTTGCGGGCTCGGTCAAGGCAGGCGTTCACGGTGATGCGATGAAGCCAGGTGGTGACGGCGGACTGGCCTCGGAACGTATGGGCGGCCCGGAAGGCTGACACCAGAGCGTCCTGGACGGCGTCCGCGGCCTCCTCACGGTCTCCCAGGGTGCGCAGGGCGACAGCCCAGAGCCTGTCGCGGTGGCGCCGTACGAGCTCACCGAAGGCATCCGGGTCCCCTGCGACGTGGCGGGCCAGAAGGTCCTGGTCGCTTGTGTCGCCGAGTGTCGCGTCTTCCAACGGTGAGCCCCCTCCCCTGGTGCGTCAGCTGGTGATCTTGATCTCCGAGACCTTGCCCCGGAAGTCGCCGTCGCCCGACGGCGGGAGCTCGGTCAGCCAGAGCAGAACGTATCGCGCCTGCACGGGCTTGCCGGGCTTGAGGGAGACATTCGTACCGGTTCCCGCCGAGACCTTTTTGAAGCCGTCGAGACTTGTGGGCTCTGACGCAGTATCCGCGGGCGCAGTTCGCAGTTCCACCGATGTGTTGCCACCGAGGAAGGACACATCCACGGTGCCGACCTGCTGGACCTTGCCCAGGTCCAGAACGATGCCGACGCCTGCCTTGAGATGCCCGAAGTCCCCGCTGCCTTTGTAACCGTCGGTGTTCCAGTACGTTGTCGGGTCGCCGTCGTAGCTCTTGCTTATCCCGTCAGGCTTCTCGGATTGGTCCCCCAGCGGGTCGAAGTCGCGGGCGCTGGAGATGCCGACCGGCTTACCCGACTTGTCGTCGGTGTTCTTCTCGCCGCCGTTCGTCTGCGAGGTGCCCGGATCGACCGGGTCCTTGTCGCGGTCGATCAGCTTGTCGGCGATCTGCCAGCTGCCGAGTCCCAGCGCGGCGATGAGCAGCGCGGCCACGGTCCACTTGAGGACCTTGCCCGTGCGGCTCTGCAGCGGTGGCGGCGGGGCAGCCACCGGCTGGGCTGCCGTGGGGCCGGGACGGGCCGCAGGACGGCCGTATGTGCCCTGCTGGTACGTCGTGCGCTGGTAGTCGGGCGGGGAGGTGAACGCGGGCTCCGGCGGGCGGATGCGGGGCATCGCCGCGACGGCCTTCGCCAGTTCGTCCGGTGTGGTGCAGGGAGGCTCCTGGCGGGAGGCGGTGGCGCCGTCGTTGACCAGGGCGCGCATGGCGAGCTCTGAGAGCCCGCGGTGGACGCCCGCCCGTACCTGGTCGGGAGCGATCAGCCCGACGCCCTTGGGGAGCCCGGAGAGGCCGTACGCGTCGTTCTCGTACGGCCACCGCTGAGTCAGCGCCGCGTAGAGAAGGGCGCCGATGGCTTCGGTGTCGGCGCGCTGAGGCCCGTCGGCGGTGATTCCGCGCAGGGCGGCATTCACCGCGAGCCCGCGGATCCGGTACTGCCCGGTCGAACTCCGCAGCACCGCGCCCGGGGTGAGCCTGAGGTGGGCCAGCCCCTCGCGGTGCGCCGCCGCCATGGCCTGGGAGAGCTGATCCACGAGCTGGTAGGCGTCGTGTGGATCCATGGGTCCCATGGCGAGCAGAGCGGTGAGCTCGGTCGCGTCCGGCAGCCACTCGTGGACGACATAGACGAGGTCGTTCTCCTCGACGGCGTCCAGGACCTGTACGAAACGAGGGTCGCCGAGAAGCGCCGAGGAGCGGGCCGCCGCGAGTACGGAGCGGGCCCGCGGGTGGTCTGCAGGGAGCAGATGTACGCCAACGGCGCGGCGCAGTTTCTCGTCGACCGCACGCCAGCTGCTGAAACCGTCCAGACGGGTGACGCACTCCTCGAGCCGGTAGCGTCTGGCGAGCTTGTGACCACTGTGCAGTTCGGGCGTCGCGATGGTGGGTTCGGTGCCCTGCCGTTCGCTGCCCGTGTCCGGTGCGGTCTTCTCCGCCGTGTCCTGGGATTCCGCCGCCCCGTCGGTCGTGGCCTTGCCCGCTTGCGCGGTCAGCGGATCATCTCCGCCGTTGTCGGCCACGTCGACGGCAGCCGTGCTACGTTCCGCCACCGTCGTTCCTGCCTCCCCATCCGTTGCGCATATCCAACAGCCATGCCAATTGTGCCCACAGTCGGCCGCTATGCACGACACACGGCGGCCGACGATGGTTGTGCGGTACGGCGCGCTCCTAGCGTCCGAGGCGTCCGCGCACCATGCCGACCATGGCGTTCAGCTCGGCGATACGCATCCGCTTCGCAGCGACGAAGAAGACGCCGAGCAGCACGATTCCGCCGCCGACCAGCGCGGCGAGCGATCCGAGGGCCCCACTGCCGAGCCCCTTGAGGACGAAGAAGGCGACCGCTCCTCCGGCCGCCGCGGCCGGAACAGAAGCCATGCACAGGCGTGCGTACGTACGCATGACATGGGTGCCGTCCAGATCGCCGCCGAGGCGGTTCTTCAGCCTGCGCCAGGCGATGCCCACGCCGACGGCGTAGGCGAGACCGTACGAGGCACCCATGCCGACCACGGCCCACTGGGCCGGCAGAAGCACGTAACAGAGCGCGGAGGCCGCTGCGTTGACCGCGGCGACGATGACCGTGTTGTAGAAGGGCGTGCGCGTGTCTTCGTACGCGTAGAAGCCGCGCAGCACCACGTACTGCACGGAGTACGGGATGAGACCGAGGCCGAACGCCATGAGGATGAAGCCCATGCCCCGGGCGGCTTCGAGGCCGCTGGAGGAGAACAGCAGCGTGGACATCGGGACGCCGAGCGCCAGGAAGGCGAAGGCGACCGGGACGATCGCGACCGCGGAGTTGCGCAGCCCCTGGGAGATGTCGTCGCGTACGGCGCCCGGGTCGTTGTCGTGGGCGGCACGCGAGATACGGGGCAGGAGGGCGGCCATGACCGAGACGGTGATGATGGCCTGCGGCATGCCCCAGATCAGCTGTGCGTTGGTGTAGGCGATGAAGCCCGCGCCCTGCTTGCCGGAGGTCTCACCGGCAGCGGTGGCGAGCTGGGTGACGACCAGCACACCCGCCTGGTTGGCGAGGACGAACAGCACGGTCCACTTGGCCAGCTTGACGGTCTTGCCGAGGCCGTGGCCCTTCCAGTCGAAGCGCGGACGGAAGCGGAAGCCGGTCTCCCGCAGGTACGGGATCATCGCGAGCGCCTGGACGGCAAGTCCGAGGAGGGTGCCGATACCCAGCAGCCGGACACCCTCGGGCGGGATCGACTGGACACCCATGTGTGACTCGGCGGAGGTGCCGTACACCCAGATGAAGAGGCCGAACGTGGTGATCATGACGATGTTGTTCAGGACCGGGGTCCACATCATCGCGCCGAACTTGCCACGGGCGTTGAGGATTTGGCCCATGACCACGTGTACGCCCATGAAGAAGATCGTGGGCAGGCAGTAGCGGGCGAAGGTGACAGCGACGCTGTTGGCGGCCTCGTTGCTGGCGATCGTGTCCGACATCAGCTGGACCAGCAGCGGGGCCGCGAAGACCGCAACGGCGACGATCGCGGCGAGCGACACCATGACGAGGGTCAGCAGGCGGTTGGCGTAGGCCTCGCCGCCGTCCTCGTCGTTCTTCATCGCGCGCACCAGCTGCGGGACGAAGACGGAGTTGAGGCCGCCGCCGACTGTGAGGATGTAGATCATCGTCGGCAGGGTGTACGCGACGGTGAATGTGTCGCCGAGGAGAGCGGCACCGAGCGCGGCGGTGATCACCAGGCTGCGTACGAAACCGGTGAGGCGGGAGGCCAGCGTGCCTGCCGCCATCACCGCGCTGGACTTCAGCAGGCCCGAAGCCCGGCCGCCGGACTTCTTGGGCGCGGGTGCCGCCGGGACCGGCTCAGGGTCCGGAATCGGCTGCCCCGACGTCTGCTGGTCCCGGAAGAGGTGAGCGAAGGCGTCGGGCTCGGGCTCCTGTTCGCCGGCCCGGGTGACCAGGTCGTCGACGCCGGTGAACTGGGTGGTCCTGGCGTCGTCCCCGTAGGGCAGATGACGGGAGGGACCGGCGGGCTCGGGCGGAGGCGTCTGCGCCCAGATACGAGGGTCCGGGGCGTGCTGGGGGCTCGGCGGCTGCTGGTAGAGCGGCTGGGGCTCCTGGTAGGTGCCGGGGGGCGGCGGAGGGTGCGAGGCGCGGTCGTAGAGGGCCTCGGCCACCGGGTCCTGGGCGGACAGGTCCTGCGCCCGGTACGGATCGGGGGCGTAGGCGTCCTGGACATACGGGTCCTGTGAATACGGGTCCGGGGCGGGCTGGGGCGGCGGAGAACCCTGGGCTGCCGGGTCTGCGCCCGCGCCCTGACCGCGATCACCGTCGTACGGCGCGTTCATTGCTACCCCACCTCATCGTCCCCGGCCGACCGGCCACGACATCGCTCAACGGTCTCAACGGTCCACTTTCTCACCCGTGCCCGACGGGTCGCCGCTTTCGGGTCCGGTGTCCGGTGTCGGGTCACTCGCCTGCCCGGGATCGGCGCTCTCGATGTCACTGTCCGATCTCTGTGCGCCGTCCGTGTGCCCCGGGTCCTCCGGCACATCGGCCGACTCGGGGCTGTCCGCATCCTCCGAAGCGTCGGCCGACTCGGGGCTGTCAGCGTCTTCCGTGGCCGCCTGGCGGGCAGCCGAGCGCTTGCGCTGGCTGTACATCCTGACGCCTGCGAGGACGAGCAGCAGGACGCCACCCGCGATGACGAGCATCACCGTGGGAGTGACCTCGGAGACCTTCACCGTGAACATCATGGGGTCGCCGTACGGCTTGCCGTCCTCGGTGAAGAGTTGTGCCCTCATCTGCACCGGGCCGTTGGCGTTGGCCGACGCGGCGAACTTCACCGACTGGCTGTGGCCGCCCTCGACCTTGATCGGCTCTTCGGCGACACCCTTGTCGCCGTCGAGGTTGAGGCGAGTGGGGTTCTCCGACCTCAGCCGCAGCACGAGATGGTCGATCCCCTGGACCAGCCGGTTCTGCACGGTGACCGGGATCGTCGCGCTGCGCCCCGAGAGTGTGATGGCCGACTTCTCGATCAGCTGCACCTCGTCCGTGAGGCTCAGCAGATAGGCCTGCACCTGGTCGCGGTACAACTGGGCATCCACCCGGTTGCCCCGCCACGAGGTGGACATCTCCCGGTCGATCGCCCTGCCGAAGGGGGTCTCCACCCGGTCCTGCGCGGTGAGGATGACCTTGAAGTTGTCGAGGGTGTTCTGCGTGGCCCTGATGTCCTGGAAGGCCTGGACCGGCAGCTCGTGCTTGCGCAGCCGGTCGGGGTAGCGGGACGTCGCGGGCACCTTGGTCGTGGCGTCGGCGTCGGGAGCGGCGCCAGCCGCCGCGATCAGGTCGAGCGGCTGCGTCCAGCGCTGAGCGTCGAGTGCCTGGAGCGCACGCGCCATGGACTGCGCCTGGGACGCGGTCGGACGGCGCTGTGGGGCGACGACGATGCTCCGCTGCTTGTCCGGGTCCTGGAGGGTCAGCGCCAGCGTCTGGGCGAGGAACTCCTGGACCGCGAGCGTGGAGTTCCCGGTCTTGATCATGTCGCCCTGGAAGGCAGTGGAGAGCCGGGTGTCGGCGACCACTGCCGTTGTTCCGCCGCCGATCGGGCGTGCGGCGGTGGGCGTGTACGACAGGTTGTCCTGCAGGCTGTCGCTACGGGCGATCACCTTGTGGGCGCCTGCCGAGGTCGCCACATCCACGATCGACGAGTCGATCGCGCCGTCCACGGGCCAGGCGAAGTCGGTGGACGGCTTCACATGGACGATGGTCTCGACGGTCGTCTCGGCGACTTCGGTGGCCGGCTGCAGATGGCTCAGTGATCCGGAGACGTTCTTGCCCCGATGTGCCAGCGACGCGAGATCCGGGTCGGCGAACGGCAGGGCGACGACCTTGCTGCCCTGGACCGCGGCCTCGACGGAGCTCAGCCATCGCTTGGCGACGGCCTGGTTCTTGCCCGCGACGGTGGTGTTCCCGCTCTTGACCCGGTAGCTCCTGGTCATCGCGTCGACCGTGGCGAGCAGGTCCGGGTCGATGACCCAGGTCACGGGCAGCTCGCTGCCGAGCGAGACGAGCTGTTCCAGCCGGCCGCCCGGGGCAAGCTCCTTGGCCAGCGTCTCGTCCTCGAAGACGGGCGTCTGCTGCTCGTCCGACCCGGTTTCCGAGGTGAGATGGGTCGAGGAGATGAGCGGCCAGAGATAGGTGAACTGGGTCTTCTTCTCGGTCGCGTCGGGCTGCCAGGGAAGGAAGGTCCGCCCCGCGCCCAGCACGTGCTCGAACTGTGCGTCCCGGGTCTGGCCCGAGAGGTACACGCCGAGCTGGTAGACACCGTCCTCGTCGAGGTGCAGCGCACTGACCGGGACAGTGAGCGTGAAGTCCCTGCTGATGCCGGAGACGAGCTGCGGAATCTTGATCGTGTACTTGGCGTCGACCTTCGAGGCATCGAAGTCCGCCGTGTTGCCGGTCCGCTCGGCGGCGCGGTCGACGGCGGTCCTGCCGGACAGCCTCGGCCCGACCCGTAGATCGATCTCGGCGTCGGTGACGGTCTGCTTGTCACGGTTGGTCGCCGTGCCGGAGATCGTGAGCGTGTCGCTCTTGCCTGGGGCAGTCGGCGTCAGAGTGTCGAGAGACACATCCACACCGCGCCCTGAGGCCCCCTCGGCGGCCTGTGCGGCCGGTGTGACGGGACCGCACAGCAGTCCGGCCACAAGCGGGGCGCCCAAGATCAGGGAGGCTGTGCGGCGCAGCCACCGGCGGGCAGGAGAAGGACTCATCCCCTGGAAGTCTGCCGCGTCGGCCACGCGCTCGCCCGTCCCTTGTCGTCTGCTGCCAGTGGTGGTTCTCGGTTCCTGCGTCCACGCATGGTAACGAGGTGCGCTGTGCCGAAGTGCCGCGGAGTGCCCCACAAGATCGGAAGGGACTTCCGGGGCCGCCATAAACGGGGGCGCTCCGGTCGGCCGGGGCACGTACCCTTTTCTGTTGTGCCGAACGCCAATGAAGACAACCCCACTGCACTGAGCCAGGTGCAACGCCGCGCGGTGAGCGAACTGCTGCGGGTTTCCCCTGTCGCCGACGACCTTGCCCGCCGCTTTCAGGAGGCCGGGTTCAGTCTTGCCCTGGTCGGCGGCTCGGTTCGGGATGCGCTGCTCGGCCGGCTCGGCAATGACCTGGACTTCACCACCGAAGCCCGCCCCGAGGACGTATTGAAGATCATCCGTCCATGGGCGGACACGGTCTGGGAGGTCGGGATCGCCTTCGGCACGGTGGGCTGCCAGAAGCAGGGCTACCAGATCGAGGTCACCACCTACCGCTCCGAGGCGTACGACAGGACTTCGCGCAAGCCCGAGGTGTCCTACGGCGACTCGATCGAGGAAGACCTCGTACGGCGCGATTTCACCGTGAACGCGATGGCCGTGGCGCTGCCGGAGAAGGAGTTCATCGACCCGCACGGAGGCCTGGAGGATCTCGCCGAGCGCGTCCTGAGGACCCCCGGTACGCCCGAGGAGTCTTTCTCCGACGATCCGCTGCGCATGATGCGGGCCGCCCGTTTCGCCGCGCAGCTCGACTTCGAGGTCGCGCCCGACGTCGTCACCGCGATGAAGGAGATGGCGGACCGCATCGAGATTGTCTCCGCCGAACGGGTGCGCGATGAGCTGAACAAGCTGATCCTCTCCGCCCACCCTCGCAAGGGGCTGGGCCTGCTCGTCGACTCCGGCCTGGCCGACCATGTGCTGCCCGAGCTGCCTGCGCTGCGGCTGGAGAGTGATGAGCACCACCGTCACAAGGATGTGTACGAGCACTCTCTGACCGTTCTGGATCAAGCCATTGATCTGGAGGAGAACGGGCCGGATCTGGTGCTGCGGCTGGCCGCGCTGCTCCATGACATCGGAAAGCCGCGCACCCGGCGCTTCGAGTCCGACGGTGGGGTCTCCTTCCATCACCACGAGGTGGTGGGCGCGAAGATGGCCAAGAAGCGGATGGCCGCCCTCAAGTACTCCAACGACATGGTCAAGGACGTCTCGCGACTTGTGGAACTGCATCTGCGGTTCCACGGCTACGGGACCGGAGAGTGGACCGACTCGGCGGTGCGGCGGTACGTACGCGACGCCGGCCCGCTGCTGGACCGGCTCCACAAGCTGACCCGCTCGGACTGCACCACGCGCAATAAGCGCAAAGCGAGTGCCCTGTCCCGGGCCTACGACGGGCTTGAGGAGCGCATCGCGCAGCTGAAGGAGCAGGAGGAGCTGGATGCGATCCGGCCCGATCTGGACGGCAACCAGATCCAGGAGATCTTGGGTGTTGGTCCCGGCCCGGTGATCGGCAAGGCGTACGCGTTCCTGCTGGAGTTGCGCCTGGAGAACGGACCGATGGAGCATGATGCGGCGGTCGCGGCCCTGAAGGAATGGTGGGCGACGCAGAGCTGAGTGCGGGCGCTGAGCGTGAAGCGGCGCCATGTTTCACGTGAAACATGGCGCCGGATCGATGAGCGATGGGGCGATGTTTCACGTGAAACATCGCCCCTCGGCGTATGCGGCTGCTTCCGCGACTACTTCTTGACCTTGTTCAGGCAGAGCACGAACTGCTTGCCCGAGCTGCGGCGGCCGCCGCGCGTCTGCTCGAAGTAGCCAACGTCGGACTTGCCCTCGCAGAGCTTTTGGTCGCTCGTGTTGGCGTGAACCTCGACCACCTTGTAATCGGCCTTCGCGCTGTCGCCGCAGTCCACGACCTCAAGGTCGGGAGTGATTTCGGAGCCGCTGTTGTGCATGCAGTCGCCGACCTTGGCCTTGTCGGCGTCGTCCTGGCTCGTGAAGTAGACGATCGCGAAGACTATGAGGGCGATGACAACGCCGATGATCTTCAGGATGTTCTTGATGCCGAGGCCACCACGTCCGGACGACGGCGGTGGGGGCGGCGGCGTGCCCCACTGCTGCTGCGGCGGGTACGGCTGCGTCTGCTGCTGGGGGTACCCGTATCCCGGCTGAGGCTGCTGCGGGTGGGGCTGCTGCTGCGGGTATCCGTAGCCGGGCTGCGGCGGGTACGGCTGCTGAGGCTGCTGCTGTGCGTACGGGTCAGGATGTCCGTAGGCGCCTGGGCCCTGCTGCGGCGGATAGGTCGTGCGGGAGTCCCCCGATTGGCGTGTGCGATCGATCGTTTGACGCGCGCACGCTATATCACCGCGCCAACACGGCTCCAACGGGCCATGGTTACTGCCACGGCCGCGTAGATCACCGCCACGACGACCACCAGCTGAACCGACCGGCCGTCAGGAGGCAGCATCAGCGCGGCGATCGCTGCAGCACTCACAAAGGCGACGTTGAACAGCACGTCGTAGAGGGAGAAGACCCTGCCGCGGTAGGCGTCGTCCACCGACATTTGGATCACCGTGTCAGTGGCGATCTTTGCGCCCTGGGTGATCAGCCCCAGGATGAACGCGGCGACCAGTATCGGCGCGGGCTCGAAGGGAAGCCCCAGGGCCGGTTCGAGGACGGCTGCCACTCCCGCGCACGCCACCACCCAGCCGAACTGGCCGAGTCGGCTGACGGCATACGGAGTCACCACGGCCGCAGCGAAGAACCCTGCCCCCGAGATGAGGATGGCCAGACCGAGCAGGGCCAGGCCGTCGGACTCCTTCTCGTACCAGGCGTACCGGCACAGCATCAGCACCATCACGGTCAGGGCGCCGTAGCAGAAGCGCATCAGGGTCATCGCGACCAGCACACGGGCGGCGGCGCGGCGCTCGGCCAGATGCCGCAGCCCGCCCACCAGGCCCCGCGCCGTGAACGCCAGCGCGGCAGTCAGCCGGGGCCGGACCGACTGCTGGTCGGGGCCGAGCAGTTCGCGTGCCATCCGCAGCGAGGCAAGCGCGGAAAGGAGATAGAGCACAGCGCCGACCATCACCACTGCTGCGTCGGAGTCCTCGGACAGCAGGCGTACCGCGAAGGCGAGCCCGCCGCCCGCCGTCGCCGCGAGGGTGCCGGCTGTCGGTGAGAGGGAGTTGGCCATGACGAGCCGGTCCGCGTCGACGACCCGTGGCAGTGCGGCGGAGATGCCGGCCAGCACAAAGCGGTTGACGGCCGTGACGGACAGGGCCGAGGCGTAGAAGAGCCAGTCGGGTACGGAGAGCAGAATCAGCACCGCGGTGCCGCTCGCGAGGAGCGCCCGCAGGAGATTGCCGTAGAAGAAGACCTGCCTGCGCTGCCAGCGGTCCAGCAGGACGCCGGCAAAGGGACCGATCACGGAGTACGGCAGCAGCAGCACCGCCATGGCAGAGGCGATCGCGGTCGGTGAGGTCTGTTTCTCCGGGGAGAAGACCACATACGTGGCGAGCGCGACCTGATAGACGCCGTCGGCCGACTGGGAGAGCAGGCGGACCGCCAGTAGCCGGCGAAAGTTGGTCAGGCGCAGGAGTACGCGCAGATCACGTACGACAGGCATGCGATCAAGCGTCACATACGCCGAGGGTCCCCGGGCGGATAACCCGGGGACCCTCGGCAGACGATCAGCTGAACGCTTAGCGCTCGACCTCGCCCTTGATGAACTTCTCGACGTTCTCCAGAGCCTCGTCGTCGAAGTACTGCACCGGCGGGGACTTCATGAAGTACGAGGACGCGGAGAGGATCGGGCCGCCGATGCCGCGGTCCTTGGCGATCTTCGCGGCGCGCAGGGCGTCGATGATGACACCCGCGGAGTTCGGGGAGTCCCACACCTCGAGCTTGTACTCAAGGCTCAGCGGGACATCGCCGAAGGCGCGGCCCTCGAGGCGCACGTACGCCCACTTGCGGTCGTCGAGCCAGGCCACGTAGTCCGACGGGCCGATGTGGACGTTGTCGGCACCCATGTCACGGTCGCGGATCTGCGAGGTGACGGACTGCGTCTTGGAGATCTTCTTGGACTCCAGGCGGTCACGCTCGAGCATGTTCTTGAAGTCCATGTTGCCGCCGACGTTCAGCTGCATGGTGCGCTCGAGGCGGACACCGCGGTCCTCGAAGAGCTTCGCCATCACACGGTGGGTGATCGTGGCGCCGACCTGGGACTTGATGTCGTCGCCGACGATCGGGACGCCCGCCTCGGTGAACTTGTCCGCCCACTCCTTGGTGCCGGCGATGAAGACCGGGAGAGCGTTGACGAAGGCGACCTTGGCATCGATGGCGCACTGCGCGTAGTACTTGGCAGCGTCCTCGGAACCGACGGGCAGGTAGCAGATCAGAACGTCGACCTGCTTGTCCTTGAGGGTCTGGACGATGTCGACCGGGGCCTCGGCGGACTCCTCGATGGTCTGGCGGTAGTACTTGCCCAGGCCGTCCAGGGTGTGGCCGCGCTGAACGGTCACGCCGGAGTTCGGCACGTCGCAGATCTTGATGGTGTTGTTCTCGCTGGCGCCGATGGCGTCCGCAAGGTCGAGGCCGACCTTCTTGGCGTCCACGTCGAAGGCGGCCACGAACTCGATGTCAGAGATGTGGTAGTCGCCGAACTGGACGTGCATCAGACCCGGCACCTTGGCGGTGGGGTCGGCGTCCTTGTAGTACTCGACGCCCTGCACCAGCGAGGCGGCGCAGTTGCCCACGCCGACGATGGCTACGCGAACCGAACCCATTCCGGTTGCTCCCTGTGTGATCTCGGTATTCCGGATGAAACCCTGCGGATCGCAGAGCCTCACTTGGCGGTGTCGTCGGACGGATCCGGCGGGGTGGAGCTTCCGGGGGATGTGCCCCCGGAGGACTCGGCACCCCTGTGCCGGGGCAGGCCGCCCGTCTCTCCAGATGTGTTGTCCTGCTGAGCGGAGCTTTCGGAGTCGGGCTGTCGCTGATCCCGTCCCGCCCGCTCGCTCTCAATGAGCTCGTTCAGCCAGCGCACTTCGCGCTCCACGGATTCCATGCCGTGTCGCTGCAGCTCAAGCGTGTAGTCGTCGAGGCGCTCGCGGGTGCGGGCCAGGGAGGCGCGCATCTTCTCCAGGCGCTCCTCCAGCCGGCTGCGACGACCCTCCAGCACTCGCATCCGCACCTCGCGCTCCGTCTGCCCGAAGAAGGCGAAACGAGCCGCGAAGTGCTCGTCCTCCCAGGTGTCCGGGCCGGTGTGCGAGAGCAGCTCCTCGAAGTGTTCCTTACCTTCCGCCGTCAACCGGTAGACGATCTTGGCGCGGCGCCCTGCGAGTGATGCGGCGAGCGCGTCTTCGGGAGCGCTTCCCGGCTCCTCGATCAACCAGCCGTTGGTAACCAGCGTCTTGAGGCAGGGGTAGAGAGTTCCGTAACTGAAGGCCCGGAAGATTCCCAGCGAGGTATTGAGCCGTTTCCGCAGCTCATACCCGTGCATCGGGGCCTCACGGAGCAGACCGAGCACGGCGAACTCGAGGATGCCGGAGCGCCTGCTCATCGTCGCCTCCCTCGCCGTCCAGGTCGCTTATGTCGTGCTGATGTATCGACTCGATACATCAGCACGATAGAACGACGTGGCTGCTGCGACAAGAGGGGCCATGGTGAACGGCGTCACATCGTCAACTCAATCCTCGATTCATAGGGAGCGAGTTGCCTGATTTGGGGTGAACTTCGACCCTAGGTGGGTTTTGACCGTGCGTAGTCTGTGCGCCATGCAGACCACCGGGAACCAAGTGACGCCTGAGGGCGTCATCGCCGTGGATGCACAGCGGATGAGTCCTTCGCGGGACTGGTCCGTATCCATTTCGGGGGGACCGGAACTCAACTGCCGCTTCCAGGCGTCTCGCCTGCCCGAGGAGTAGTCGTTCGATGAGCGAGCACCGTCGCAAACCGCCGCAGTCGCAGGGTGGCGGGCGTGCCGGAGCCAGGCGTGCTGCCCAGCAGCCCTCTGGCCGCCGCGCAGCCCCGTCCCGGGGTACCACCTCAGGATCACCCTCCGCTTCGTCCGGTGAGGAGCGTACGTACGGCGGCCGGGCCGAGGCCCGCCGCGCAGCCCAGCGCGGCGGCAGCCGCAGGCGCGTCGACGAGGGCGCGGGCGCCGGCCATGGAGGCCGGGGCGGCGGCCGTCGCGGAGGCGGCGGTGGCGGGGGCCATGAGGGTCCGGGCCGCGGTCGTGGCGGACGGCCGTCCAAGAAGCGCCTGATCGACTACCCGCGCCACAACAAGTACGGATGGCGACGGTGGGTGCCGTCGTGGAAGCTGGTCACCGGGCTCACCCTGGGCTTCGTCGGGAGCCTGATGGCCGCAGCGACCATCGCGTACGCGATGGTGCAGGTGCCGGACCCGGACTTGACGGCCAAGGCGCAGAACAACGTCTACTACTGGGAAGACGGCTCGCAGATGGCCGCCACTGGCGGTGAGATCAACCGGCAGATCATCCCGATAGACCAGATCCCCCTGAACATGCAGAACGCGGTGATCTCGGCCGAGAACAAGACATTCAAGACAGACTCCGGCATCGACCCGATGGGTATCGCCCGAGCCTTGAAGAACATGGCCACGGGCGGCCAGACCCAGGGTGGCTCCACGATCACCCAGCAGTACGTGAAGAACGCCATGCTCGGCGACCAGTCCCAGACCCTGACCCGGAAGTTCAAGGAGATGTTCATCTCCATAAGGGTCGGCGCGGACCTGGACAAGCAGGAAATCATGGCCGGCTATCTCAACACCTCGTACTACGGACGTGGTGCCTACGGCATTCAGGCCGCGGCCCGTACGTACTACGGAAAGAACGCCCAGGACCTCGACGCCGGACAGTGTGCATTCCTTGCCTCGCTCCTCAAGGGTGCGACCTACTTCGACCCGGCCGGTTCCGTTGACATCGACCCCACGGCGACGCCGGAGGCCAATACGGCCCGCGCCACTGAGCGCTGGAACTGGATCCTCGACGAGATGGTCAAGGACCGCCACCTTCCGCCTGCCGAGCGGGCCAAGGCCAAGGCGTTCCCGATGCCGAACAAGCCGACGAAGAACGCGCAGCTGGGTGGGCAGGTCGGTTATCTGGTGGACCTCGCCAAGTCGTACCTCCTCAACAACAACGACCAGAACATCGACGCCAACAAGCTCGCCCAGGGCGGCTACGAGATCCACACGACCTTCGACAAGAAGAAGGTCGACAAGCTCAAGGCCGCGGTCAAGAAGGTCCAGGACGCCAACATCAAGCCCAAGAAGCGCCCGGACACGGACACCCACGTCCAGTTCGGTGGTGCCTCGGTCGATCCCAAGACCGGAGCGATCGTCGCCATCTACGGCGGTGAGAATGCGACCAAGCACTTCACGAACAACGCCAACGAGACCGGTGCCCAGGTCGGATCGACGTTCAAGCCGTTCGTGCTGGCCGCAGCGATGCGGGATGGTGTGCGCGATCCCAAGCTCCCAGAGGAACAGGGCACGTCCGAGCGCCATATCGTCGACCCCGACAAGAGCAAGTACAACGGCAAGAACAAGCTGAAGATCAAGAAGTGGGACGGTTCCATCTGGCGCAACGAGAAGGGGCAGGAGTGGCTCCAGACCAACGACGGCGGCGAGTCGTTCGGGGACATCGACCTGCGTGAAGCCATGGTCCACTCCGCCAACGCGCCTTTCGTGCAGCTGGGCATGGACATCGGTATCCCGACGGTCAGGAAGTCGGCCACAGACGCGGGTCTGCTCGAGTCCAGCCTGAACAAGTCGAACGTCCCCTCCTTCTCGATCGGTATTTCCTCTCCGAGCGCGATCCGCATGGCCGGCGCCTACGCGACCTTCGCGGCGAACGGCAAGCAGAACGACCCGTTCTCGGTCACCGAGGTCAAGCGCGAGGGCAAGACGGTCTTCAAGCACGAGGTGAAGCCCAAGCAGCCCTTCACCACCGCTGTCGCGAGCAATGTGACCGACGTGCTCAGGTCCGTCGTCGACGACCCCGAGGGCACCGGTAAGAACGCCCGGCTCCCCGGCCGTCAGGTCGCAGGCAAGACCGGTACGACCGACGGAAACAAGTCGGCCTGGTTCGTGGGCTACACGCCGCAGCTCTCGACCGCGATCGACATGTACCGCCTCGACGACAACGAGAAGAACAAGAAGCGCAAGTTCCTCGAGATGTACGGCACTGGCGGCCAGGACAAGATCCACGGTGCGTCCTTCCCGTCCGAGATCTGGCAGACGTACATGTCGCAAGCGCTCAAGGGTGAGCCCGTCGAGACATTCCCCGAGCCGGAGCCCATCGACGGTGAGGCCGTCTGGGGCGGCGGCGCCTCCAGCCCGGCGCCGACACCGACCACCACGCCGTCCGGCACGCCGTCCTCGACGCCGTCGATCACGCCGTCGATCACGCCGTCCGGCACTCCCGACCCGAGCCAGTCCTGCAATCCGTGGCAGGACCCCACCTGCAGCACCACGGGTGGCAACGGCGGAGGTAACGGCGGACCCACCACCTCCCCGACGATCAGTCCGTCGACGACGCCACCAGGAGGCAACGGCAATGGGGGCTTCATCGGAGGCTCGGGGTAGCAGCCCCCGGACCAGCTCCAGCAATGCCAGGGCCGCCGCACCCGGAGCGCACAGCACCTTGTGCGCCCGGGGGCGGCGGCCCTCGCCGTATCCCCGACTCCGTACGGCAGGATGTGCAGCATGCCCAGCGCAGAAGAGACGAGCGTGTACCAGGACCGGACGCAGCGGCCGGACGTACCGCCCACGCGGCGGGACTCCGTCGCCGCGTCCGGCAGTGAGCTGATCGGCGGTCCGATCGGCCGCTTCGCCCTGCGCGGCAGCGCCGGCTGGTTCACGCCCGTACGCGTCGTCGCTTTGGTGGCCATCGGGATGTTTGCGCTGGGCATGGTGCAGAAGATGCCGTGTTACAACTGGGCCTGGTTCAGAGGCGCCAGTTCCCAGTACACGCACGCGTGCTACTCCGATATTCCGCACCTCTATGTGGGGCGCGGTTTCTCGGAAGGGCTCATTCCGTACTTCGACCGCCTGCCTGGCGACATGCAGTACCTCGAGTACCCCGTCCTGACGGGTCTGTTCATGCAGGTCGCCTCGTGGCTCGATCTCGCCGGCGGCTCCATCCAGAACCAGGAGCAGACCTACTGGATGGTCAATGCGGGCATGCTGATGATCTGCACTGCGGTCATCGCCGTCTGTGTGGCCCGCACACACCGCCACCGCCCCTGGGACGCCCTGCTGGTGGCTCTGGCACCCGCCTTCGCACTGACCGCCACCATCAACTGGGACCTGCTGGCAGTGGCGCTCACGGCCGCCGCGATGCTGATGTGGTCACGTGGCCGGGCACTGGCCTTCGGCATCCTCATCGGGCTGGCGACCGCCGCCAAGCTCTATCCCGTACTGCTGCTCGGACCGCTGCTGCTGCTGTGCTGGCGGGCCGGTAAGTGGCGGGAGTTCGCCACGGCGGCGCTCGGATCGGCAGGCGCCTGGCTGGTGGTGAACCTGCCGGTGATGCTGATGGCGCCCGAGGGGTGGAAGAAGTTCTACACCTTCAGCCAGGAGCGGCAGGTCGACTTCGGCTCGTTCTGGCTGATCATCACGCAGCGCACGGGCGAGCCGCTGGACGTCGACTCGGTGAACACCTACGCGACGCTGCTGATGCTCCTGGCGTGCGCGGGTATCGCGGCTCTCGCGCTCGCAGCGCCCAGGCGCCCACGTTTCGCGCAGCTCGTGTTCCTGGTCGTCGCCGCGTTCATCATCACCAACAAGGTCTACTCGCCGCAGTACGTACTGTGGCTGATTCCGCTCGCCGCGCTGGCCAGGCCGCGCTGGCGGGACTTCCTGATCTGGCAGGCCTGCGAGGTCATGTACTTCACGGGCATCTGGATGTACCTCGCGTACACCACCAGCCCCAAGCACCAGGGGCTGCCGCCCGAGGGTTACCAGGTGGCGATCGCCCTGCATCTGCTGGGGACGCTGTACCTGTGCGCGGTGGTCGTCCGGGACATCCTGATGCCGGAGCGGGACGGCGTACGGCAGGACGGATCGGACGACCCGTCGGGCGGTGTGCTCGACGGGGCCGAGGACGTGTTCGTGGTGGGAGCCGCGGCCCATCCGCCGCGGCATGCGGCGCACGCGGTGGAGGGGCCCAGGGTGGAGTGGGGTACGCCGTCCCAGGAGCCCGGAGAGGCCCGTCCGTAGGCCTGGCGTGGCCCCCTGGCGACCGGGGAGCCCCGGACCTGCCGGAGACCCCGGACGACGCTGTCGTACGGCCTAGCGGTCCACGAGGCGGTCGAACTGGGTTGTCGTATGGCGCAGATGAGCCACCAGCTCGTCGCCGACCTTGGGCTCCTGCGAGTCCGCCGGCACGAAGAGGATCGAGACCTGCATGTGCGGGGGCTCGGCGAACCAGCGCTGCTTGCCCGCCCAGACGAACGGCGAAAGGTTCCGGTTGACGGTCGCCAGACCCGCGCGGGCGACGCCCTTGGCGCGCGGCATCACACCGTGCAGCGCCTTCGGGGCCTCCAGGCCGACACCGTGGGACGTACCGCCCGCGACCACGACCAGCCAGCCGTCGGACGCGGCCTTCTGCTGGCGGTAGCCGAAACGGTCGCCCTTGGCGACGCGGGTGACGTCGAGGACCGCGCCGCGGTACTCCGTAGCGTCGTGGTCGCCGAGCCACAGCCGCGTACCGATGCGGGCGCGGAAGCGGGTCTGCGGGAACTGCCGCTGGAGACGGGCCAGTTCCTCGGCGCGCAGATGACTGACGAACATGGTGTGCAGCGGCAGCCGGGCCGCACGCAGCCGGTCCATCCAGCCGATGACCTCCTCGACCGCGTCGGAGCCGTCTGTACGGTCGAGGGGCAGGTGGAGGGCGAAGCCTTCGAGCCGTACGTCCTCGATGGCGGCGTGCAGCTGGCCCAGGTCCTGCTCGGCGACGCCGTGCCGCTTCATGGAGCTCATGCACTCGATGACCACCCGCGCGCCCACCAGCGCGTGCACACCGTCGACCGAGGAGACGGAGCGGATGACGCGATCGGGCAGCGGAACCGGCTCCTCGCCGCGGCGGAAGGGCGTGAGGACGAGGAGATCGCCGCTGAACCAGTCCTTGATCCGGGCCGCTTCGTACGTGGTGCCGACGGCCAGCATGTCGGAGCCGAAGCGGGATGCCTCCTCCGACAGCCGCTCGTGACCGAAGCCGTAGCCGTTGCCCTTGCAGACCGGTACGAGGCCGGGGAACTGGTCGATCACGGACTTCTGGTGCGCCCGCCAGCGCGCGGTGTCGACGTAGAGGGAGAGCGCCATGGCCGGCCCGGAACCTTTCTGGTGGCTGCGGTGTATCAGAGGTATGTACGAGATCTACGAGATTACGGCGTCGCCCGTGAAGACGTCGGCCGCATCGTCAGCGTCGCGACATGTAGATGTCGAGCGCCTTGTGCAGCAGCTTGTTGAGCGGGAAGTCCCACTCGCCGACGTACTCGACGGCCTCGCCGCCCGTGCCCACCTTGAACTGGATCAGACCGAAGAGATGGTCGGTCTCGTCGAGGGAGTCGCTGATGCCGCGAAGGTCGTAGACGGTCGCGCCCATCGCATAGGCGTCGCGAAGCATCCGCCACTGCATCGCGTTCGAGGGCCTGACCTCGCGGCCGATGTTGTCGGAAGCGCCGTAGGAGTACCAGACATGGCCGCCGACGACCAGCATGGTGGCCGCGGACAGGTTCACGCCGTCGTGCCGCGCGAAGTACAGCCGCATGCGGTTGGAGTCCTCGTTGTTCAGGACCGTCCACATGCGCTGGAAGTATGAGAGCGGGCGCGGCCGGAAGTGGTCGCGCACCGCGGTGATCTCGTACAGCCGCTGCCACTCGGCCAGGTCGTCGTAACCGCCCTGGACCACCTCGACACCGGCCTTCTCGGCCTTCTTGATGTTGCGGCGCCACAGCTGGTTGAAGCCCTTGAGGACATCGTCGAGCGAACGGTTCGCCAGCGGCACCTGATAGACGTACCGCGGCTGTACGTCACCGAAGCCGGCGCCGCCGTCCTCGCCCTGCTGCCAGCCCATCTTGCGCAGCCGGTCGGCGACTTCGAAGGCACGGGGCTCGATGTGCGTCGCCTCGACGTCGCGCAGCCGCTTCACATCCGGGTCCTGGATACCGGCCTTGATCGCCGGTGCGTCCCAGCGGCGGATGACCACCGGCGGGCCCATCTTCACGGAGAAGGCGCCCTGCTGCTTGAGGTGGGCGAGCATCGGCTGCAGCCAGTCGTCCAGGTTCGGGGCATACCAGTTGATCACCGGGCCCTCGGGCAGGTAGGCGAGATAGCGCTTGATCTTGGGCAGCTGGCGGTACAACACCATGCCCACGCCCACCAGTTCACCGCTCTTGTCGAACCAGCCCAGGTTCTCCGAACGCCATTCGGTCTTCACGTCAGCCCATGCCGGGACCTGGCAATGACTTGCCGAGGGCAGGGTCTGGATGTACGCCAGATGCTGCTCTCGGCTGATGGTCCTCAAGGTCAGGCTCATGCGGGGCGCTCCTCGGCAGGTGTGTCCCCATGGGTACAGGGGCTCCGGCTCTCGCGCCGAAGCCTACTGCGCTGGGGGAGCGCCCCGAATGGCCGTGTGACACCGGGGCTAGTAGCCGATCAGGCCACCGAAGAGCCCGCCGTGTGCCATCCCGAGGAAAAAGCCGACGGCCGAGGCGCCGAGTCCGACGATCAAGAGGAAGCGTTCGCGGGTTGTGACCGAGACGAACTGGCCGTAGGCACCCGCGACAATCCCGATCAGTCCGGACCACGAGCTGAGCAGATGAAGGTTGTCGAACTGCGCGGACACAAAGGCCAGCGCGCCCAGCACCAGGGTCACCACCATCAGGGTGTCCTGGAGCGGATGAGGTTTGCCGTCCGTGGCAAAGAGAGAGCCTGTGGGGTTCGGTCGCATTGTTTGTGCCATGAAGCACCTCCTGGCCTTCCCGGAAAGGCGGCGCACTGTGACCCCGCCCACACTTTATGGGTACAGGGTGAGGCCCCTGGGCACTGGATTTCAACCGGAAGGGCGTCAGCGGGTACTCTGTACGGTCTGCACCGGTGTCTGCCCAGGCCAGGACACAATCCCTCGGGATTGTCAGTGGCGGCGGCTACCGTTGCTTACGCATCACGACCCTCCTGCCACGGAACGACCGTGGCCGCTGAGTCCAAAGGAGGTGGGTTCCACATGCGTCACTACGAGGTGATGGTCATCCTCGACCCCGATCTCGAGGAGCGCGCAGTCTCCCCGCTGATCGAGAACTTCCTCTCCGTCGTCCGTGAGGGCAACGGAAAGGTTGAGAAGGTCGACACCTGGGGCCGTCGTCGTCTCGCTTACGAGATCAAGAAGAAGCCCGAGGGCATCTACTCGGTCATCGACCTGCAGGCCGAGCCTGCGGTCGTCAAGGAGCTCGACCGCCAGATGAACCTGAACGAGTCGGTCCTCCGGACCAAGGTCCTCCGTCCCGAGACCCACTGAGCATCTAGCTCAGAAGTCATCGGGTTCGAGTAGCAGCAAGCAGCCAGCAGCAATCCCGCCGAGAGGTTCACCCATGGCAGGCGAGACCGTCATCACGGTCGTCGGCAATCTCGTCGACGACCCCGAGCTGCGCTTCACCCCCTCCGGTGCGGCGGTCGCGAAGTTCCGTGTCGCGTCCACTCCCCGCATTTTCGACAAGCAGACCAATGAGTGGAAGGACGGCGAAGGCCTGTTCCTCACTTGCTCGGTCTGGCGTCAGGCGGCGGAGAACGTCGCGGAGTCGCTTACGCGAGGCATGCGCGTCGTCGTGCAGGGCCGGCTGAAGCAGCGGTCCTACGAAGACCGCGAGGGCGTCAAGCGCACGGTCTACGAGCTGGACGTCGAGGAAGTCGGCCCCAGCCTGAAGAACGCCACGGCCAAGGTCACCAAGACCACCGGTCGCGGTGGCCAGGGTGGCTATGGCGGCGGTCAGCAGCAGGGCGGCGGCAACTGGGGCGGTGGTCCCAGTGGTGGTGGCCAGCAGCAGGGCGGCGGCGGTGCACCCGCCGACGATCCCTGGGCCACCAGCGCGCCGGCCGGCGGCGGCCAGCAGCAGGGCAGTGGGGGCGGCTGGGGCGGAAGCTCCGGCGGTTCCGGCGGCGGCTACTCGGACGAGCCTCCCTTCTAAGGGCTGCTCGTACCCCACTTCTTGATCACACAGGAGATACACCATGGCGAAGCCGCCTGTGCGCAAGCCGAAGAAGAAGGTCTGCGCATTCTGCAAGGACAAGACCGTGTACGTGGACTACAAGGACACGAACATGCTGCGGAAGTTCATTTCCGACCGCGGCAAGATCCGTGCCCGCCGCGTTACCGGCAACTGCACGCAGCACCAGCGTGACGTCGCCACGGCCGTGAAGAACAGCCGTGAGATGGCGCTGCTGCCCTACACGTCCACCGCGCGATAAGGGAAGGGTGACCGAATAATGAAGATCATCCTCACCCACGAGGTGTCCGGCCTCGGTGCCGCCGGCGACGTTGTTGACGTCAAGGACGGATACGCTCGCAACTACCTGGTCCCGCGCGGTTTCGCGATCCGCTGGACCAAGGGTGGCGAGAAGGACGTGGCGCAGATCCGCCGCGCCCGCAAGATCCACGAGATCGCGACGATCGAGCAGGCCAACGAGATCAAGGCCCGGCTCGAGGCCGTGAAGGTGCGTCTGGCTGTTCGCTCCGGCGACGCCGGCCGCCTCTTCGGCTCCGTCACCCCGGCCGACATCGCCTCGGCGATCAAGGCCGCTGGTGGTCCGGACGTCGACAAGCGTCGCGTTGAGCTCGGTTCGCCGATCAAGACCCTGGGCTCGCACCAGGTGTCTGTGCGTCTGCACCCCGAGGTTGCCGCCAAGCTGGGCGTCGAGGTCGTCGCCGCGTAACGCTGCGCTCGGCTGAGTAGTACGAAGGGCTGTACCCCACGGGGTACAGCCCTTCTGCTACGCCGTGTTTCACGTGAAACACGAATGTTCAGCGATCGCGGTTCAGCGGGTCGCGCCGGTGACGATCCAGCGGCCCGAGCGCGCTCGCAGCCAGAGCGTCAGCATGCGGACCGTCATCATCAGCGTCATGGCCCACCACAGAGCCGTGAGGCCGCCGCCCAGCATGGGGACGAGCAGGGCCACCGGAGCGAAGACCGCCAGCGTCACCAGCATCGCCCAGGCCAGATAGGGGCCGTCGCCTGCTCCCATCAGTACGCCGTCGAGGACGAAGACCACGCCCGCGATCGGCTGGGAGACGGCAACCACCAGCAAGGCCGGGAGCAGAGTGTCGTGCACGGCCGAGTCACTGGTGAACAGCGGGATGAGGAGCGGTCGGGAGGCCACGACCAGGATGCCGAGCACCACACCGGAGGCAATGCCCCACTGCACCATGCGGCGGCAGGCCTGGCGTGCTCCCTCGGCGTCACCGGCACCGAGATAGCGGCCGATGATCGCCTGTCCGGCGATGGCGATCGCATCGAGCGCGAAGGCCATCAGGCTCCACAGGGAGAGAACGATTTGGTGAGCTGCGATTTCGGTGTCACCCATGCGAGCCGCCACTGCGGTGGCGATCATCAGGACGGCACGCAACGAGAGCGTACGGACGAGGAGCGGGACGCCCGCCTGCGCGCTGGCCCGTATGCCCGCCGCATCGGGGCGCAATGAGGCCCCGTGCCGACGTGCCCCCCGCACGACGACGATCAGATAGGCCGCGGCCATGCCGGCCTGCGCGATGACGGTGCCCCAGGCGGAGCCTGCGATGCCGAGGCCGGCGCCATAGACAAGTCCCACGTTGAGCGCCGCGTTGGCGGCGAAGCCGCCGATGGCCACGTACAGCGGGGTCCGGGTGTCCTGGAGTCCGCGGAGTACTCCGGTGGCCGCCAGCACGATGAGCATGGCCGGGATGCCGAGGCTGGAGATCCGGAGGTAGGTGGTGGCGTACGGGGCGGCGGTGTCGGAGGCCCCGAAGGCCTGGACGAGCCAGGGGGCCGTGGGCAGGGTGACGACGACGACGGCGATACCGAGGAGCAGCGCGAGCCAGATGCCGTCCATTCCCTGGCGGATGGCGGCCGCGAGATCGCCCGCGCCGACGCGGCGGGCTACGGCTGCCGTGGTGGCGTAGGCGAGGAAGACGAAGACGCTCACGGCGGTCATCAGCAGTGCCGCCGCGACTCCCAGCCCGGCGAGTTGGGGGGTGCCGAGATGGCCGACGATGGCGCTGTCGACCATCACGAAGAGCGGCTCGGCGACGAGTGCACCGAAGGCGGGGAGGGCGAGCGCGACGATCTCGCGGTCGTGGCGTCGCCGGAGAGCCTTCGGTGCCGTTGGAGCCTGTGTCATGGCAGCAATCTAATCTTCCACAGGTAAGAGATGCAATTGCTTTGCAGTCCTTACCGAGCCTCGGGTTACGGGTTCGGCTGTGCGCCGTTTGTTCTGATCTTGGTCCAGTCGGGAAAGTTTTTCTCCCCCACAGCCGGTGGACGGAAAAACACCAGGTCAGAGCATGTGTGCCTGGGTGGCTATGACTTTGTCCACAGAGCTGTCCCCCGGTCCGTGCACAGGTTCCGGAGGGTTCTCCACAGCATCTGGACCTTCGTCCACACGGCCTGTGGATAACCAGATTGGCTGACGGTGCCGAGGGGCCTACCGTGGACCGTCGCCCGACGCGCCGGAAGCGGAGTCTGGCCGTTCGTTTTGTCAGTGTCGTGCCGTAGAAAGAGTGGCACGGCGAGGTCCGCGGGGCGGACGGGAGGAGGTGGCCCGGGTGAGCATTTCCGAGCCCTTGGACGACCCGTGGGCAGCCGACGGCATTCCCGGCGACCGTCTGCCCGTCTCCCGCCAGCGCCGCAACGAAGGCCGAGGTGGCCGCGAGGACCAGCACGACCGCGGCAGGGACACCGGAGGCTGGGACGGCGGCTCTCCCGGCTTCGAGCGCGTGCCCCCGCAGGACCTGGATGCCGAGCAGTCCGTCCTCGGCGGCATGCTGCTCTCCAAGGACGCCATCGCCGACGTCGTGGAGATCATCAAGGGCCATGACTTCTACCGGCCCGCCCACGAGACCGTCTATACGGCGATCCTCGACCTCTATGCCAAGGGCGAGCCGGCCGACCCCATCACCGTCGCTGCCGAATTGGTCAAGCGGGGCGAGATCACCAGGGTCGGCGGTGCCCCGTACCTCCACACCCTGGTCCAGTCGGTCCCGACTGCGGCGAACGCCTCGTACTACGCAGAGATCGTCCATGAACGTGCGGTGCTGCGACGCCTCGTGGAGGCAGGCACCAAGATCACGCAGATGGGATATGCCGCGGATGGCGATGTCGACGAGATCGTCAACTCCGCCCAGGCGGAGATCTATGCCGTTACCGAGCAGCGCACCAGCGAGGACTATCTGCCGCTCGGCGACATCATGGAGGGCGCGCTCGACGAGATCGAGGCAATCGGGTCACGCAGCGGCGAGATGACCGGTGTTCCCACTGGGTTCACGGACTTCGACTCGCTCACCAACGGTCTGCACCCCGGCCAGATGATCGTCATCGCGGCCCGTCCCGCGATGGGTAAGTCCACCCTGGCGCTGGACTTCGCCCGCGCCTGCTCGATCAAGAACAACCTGCCGAGCGTGATCTTCTCCCTCGAAATGGGCCGCAACGAGATCGCGATGCGACTGCTGTCCGCCGAGGCACGCGTGGCGCTGCACCACATGCGCTCAGGAACGATGACGGACGAGGACTGGACCCGGCTGGCGCGCCGGATGCCGGATATCTCGCAGGCCCCGCTCTATATCGACGACTCCCCGAATCTCTCGATGATGGAGATCCGGGCGAAGTGCCGACGGCTGAAGCAGCGCAATGATCTGAAGCTGGTTGTCATCGACTATCTGCAGCTGATGCAGTCCGGTGGTTCGAAGCGCGCCGAGAGCCGACAGCAGGAGGTTTCGGACATGTCCCGAAACCTCAAGCTGCTGGCGAAGGAGCTGGAGCTCCCGGTGATCGCGCTGTCGCAGCTGAACCGTGGTCCCGAGCAGCGCACGGACAAGAAGCCGATGGTCTCCGACCTGCGTGAATCAGGCTCCATCGAGCAGGACGCCGACATGGTCATCCTGCTGCACCGCGAGGATGCGTACGAGAAGGAGTCACCGCGCGCGGGCGAGGCGGACCTGATCGTCGCCAAGCACCGTAACGGTCCGACGGCGACGATCACGGTCGCATTCCAGGGTCACTACTCCCGCTTCGTGGACATGGCGCAGACCTGACCGGCAGCACTCGCCGTCTAATGCGCTCGACGTGGCGAGGCGGCGCCGATAGACCTGCCTCATGACCTCACCTTTTGACGAGCTTCTTCCCGCCACACAGCGGGCCCTTCTTCATCGCATCGCCGTTGCCCAGTCCGAAGGCCGCGCTCCCTCGTTCGTCGCCGGTGTACAGCGCGACGGGCAGCTCGTGTGGTCGGGTTCCCGCACCTGCGTCGACGGGCATGCGCCGGATGCCGACACCCAGTACCGCATCGGCTCCATTACCAAGACCTTCACGGCTGTCCTGGTGCTGAGGCTGCGGGACGAGGGGCTGCTCGATCTGAACGACTCCCTGGAGAAGCACCTGCCTGACACCGGGGTCGGCGATGTGACCATCGCTCAGCTGCTCGGTCACAGCGCAGGCCTGAGCGCGGAGTCCCCGGCGCCGTGGTGGGAGCGCACGCCGGGCTCGCTGCGTCCCGAACTCGCCGATGTCCTCGGTGACAAGTCGCGAATGCATCCCGTGGGCCGTCGCCACCATTACTCCAACCCCGGCTATACGCTGCTCGGTTCACTGATCGAAGCCGTACGCGGGGACTCCTGGGAGGACGTGCTGCGGCGCGAGATCCTCGAGCCGCTGGGCCTGCGCCGTACGAGCACGCAGCCCGAGGTCACGCATGCCGGCGGCTGGGCGGTGCATCCCTGGGCCGATGTGATGCTCCCCGAACCCTCCGAGGACCTCGGTCTGATGGCGCCGGCCGGACAGCTCTGGTCCACGGCCGCCGACCTCTGCCGCTTTGCCGCGTTCCTCGCCGAGGGCGACGAGCGCGTGCTGCGTGCAGCATCCGTTCGGGAGATGCGTACGCCGTCCGTGCCGACCGAGGCCGGGGACTGGGACAGCTCCTACGGTCTGGGGATGCAGATCGTACGGAAGGGCGGCCGTACCCTCGTCGGGCATACGGGCTCGTTGCCCGGCTTCCTCGCCGGGCTCTGGGTGAGCGTGGAGGACGGCATCGCGGCCGTCGCGCTCGCCAATGCCACTTCGGGTCCGCTCACCGGGGCCGTGGCCGCCGATCTCGTAGGGATCGTGGCCGAGGCCGAGCCGCGCATTCCCGAGCCCTGGCGGCCGCTGCCGGAGGTCGACCAGGCTCTGCTGGAGCTGACCGGGCCCTGGTACTGGGGGACTTACTCCTTCGGGCTGCGTCTGCTCGCCGACCGAGGTGTGGAGTTGCAGCCGCTCGGGGGCAGCGGCCGCGGGTCGCAATTCGCCGCTGAGGCGGACGGGACCTGGACCGGACTCGATGGTTACTACGCGGGGGAGACACTGCGTGTGGTGCGTCTCGAGGACGGCTCGGTGAGCCATCTCGACCTGGGCTCGTTCGTCTTCACTCGTGAGCCGTACGGGCCGGGTGCGGCGGTTCCGGGTGGTGTGGATGAGGAGGGCTGGCGCGGCCTCAAAGCGTGAAACGGATCTGATGTTTCACGTGAAACGGGAGCGAGACCGATCCTGGGCTGCCTTCAGGTCGTCAACTCCCGCTCCAGCGGCGTACGGAAGCGGGGGGTGATCCGAGCATCGGCCACCCAGCCCGACAGCCGTGAGGCCTCTGCTGCGATGGCCGCGGCGGCCTCACGGCCGGGTTCGGTCAGCAGACGCCAGACGATCTCTCCGTCCGCGCGCTGGGCCCAGCCGCCGACGATCTGGCCGTTCCACCACACGGTCGGGCCGACATTGCCGGAGCGGTCGAAGAGCGCCGCGCTGTGGTCCCCGGTCAGATGGAAGCCGCGGTCGGCCCAGGCCATGGCGCTCGGGTCGAGCGCGGGAAGCAGTGCGGCCCAGGGCTCCAGGGGCTGTTCGGGCGCGGTATCTCCGGGAGCCACATAGCCGGTACCCGTATCGAGTTCGACCTCCTCCGCCCCGACGGCAGAGACCGCTTTTCGTACGTCGCCGAGCGTCCACCCCGTCCACCACTTGAGGTCTGACTCGGTGGCCGGCCCGTAGGAGAGCAGCCAGCGGCGGGCCAGCTCGGCGCGAGCCTCGGTGGCCGACAGGGTGGGCCAGGGGTCGCTCGCCGTCCAGCGGAACTGGCTGGAGGTCCAGGAGCCGCGCGGCCGGTCCCGGCGGATCCGGCTGTCGGCGGCGAGCACGCGGATGACACGCGTGGCGACGCCCTGCATCGTCTCGTACTTCTTGCCAGGGAAGACGGTGATCTTCGTCTTCAGCGCCGGCACGTCGGCGGAGAGCTGGCTGCCGGTGGCGGAGCCGCGTGCGGCAAGGGCGGCCAGCACCGATTTCTCAGCCTCGGCCAGCCAGCTCTCGTCCAGACCGTTCGCGTCCTCCGCCAGGTGACTGAGCAGTGTCTTGCGCTCCTTGACCGCGATGGCGCGAGCGGTGGAGGCATCGACGTACGGGGCGAGTTCGGCGGATACGGCGAAGAGTGTGCGCCGCATGGAGAGGAGCCGGACCAGCGTGACGTCCTCGTACAGTGACTGCTCCACGGCCTGGACGCTCGGGGCGCTGAGGCGTGCGCAGGCGGAGAGGAAGACGGTCGCAGCATCGGTGGCGTGCAACGCGACGACGGCGTCGGCGGCCGCCACCGGTGAGTACGCGCGTACGGACGGGGCCAGCAGATGGCGACGGCCCAGCCGGATGCGGCGCTGCTCGTCACTGATCCGGTGCACCGTGAACTCCCTTGCTCAGAGCTGGAGTTTGAAACCTACGTGGGATGCCTCGAAGCCCAGCCGCTCGTAGAAGCGGCGGGCGTCGGTGCGGGTGGCATCGGAGGTCAGCTGCACCAACTGGCAGTCCTGGCGCCGGGATTCGTCGATGGCCCATTCGATCAGCCGGGTACCCAGACCGCTGCCGCGTTCGTCGGCGTGGATCCGTACGCCTTCGATGATCGAGCGGGTCGAGCCGCGCCGGGAAAGGCCGGGGATGATCGTGAGCTGCAGGGTCCCGACGACACGGTCCTCGCGCACGGCGACGGCCTGGATCTGGTTCGGGTCCTCGTCCAGGCGCTCGAATGCGGCGGTGTACGGGGTGAGGTCGTCCGGCGATTCGCGCTGCGCGCCCAGCGGGTCGTCGGCGAGCATCGTCACGATCGCCGGGATGTCGGCGAGTTCCGCGTGCCGTATTTCAAGATCGCTCATGATCCGCAGACTACGCGGGGACCCGCAGTTCCTCCACGGCCCTGACCAGGGGAGCGAGCTCTGGGTTCCTGGCCGCCTCGTCGAGGGCCTCGCGCAGCGCTGTGTCATTGGTCGGCCGGGCCTCGGCGAGCAGAGCCAGGCCGGACTCGGTGACATCGGTGTAGATGCCGCGGCGGTCGGTGTCGCAGAGATAGCGGGTCAGCAGGCCGCGGTCCTCGAGCCGGGTGACGAGCCGGGTCGTGGCGCTCTGGCTGAGGACGACGGCGTCGGCCACCTGCTTCATCTGCAGGTGGCCGCCGGGGCCGCTGTGCTGACGGCTGAGGACATCGAGGAGTGAGTACTCGCGCAGGCTCAGGCCGTGCTTGCTCTCCAGGGCGCGCTCGATGTGTGCCTCGATCTTCCCGTGAAGCAGAGAGAGGGCGCACCAGCTCTGGGAGAGCGCGGTGAGTGCAGGGTCGGTCGCGGTCATCTGTCTTCCTCCTCCGTGCCGGAGCGGCTCTCCCCAGGATAGACGACAAACGCAATATCCCGCGTTTGCAATTATCTGGCGCTCATCACGCTAGACCGCGGCCACCGACAGCGGTGCGAAGCGGCGGGTCCAGTCGCCCGGGAGGTCCGGGATGCCGTAGGTCATCACCGTGTTGAAGGCGACCGTCTCCATGCCGTGCTCCTTGACCCAGGCGATCAGTTCCTCGTGACGTACGTCGATGTCCGTACGGAGCGGATGGTCCGTGCCCGCCGCCAGGGAGGCGACCAGAGCCTTCGCGGTCTCCGTGTCCCGGGCGATCAGCGGGCCGATGACATGGGTGTGCATGTTCGGCCAAGCCGACGCGTATCCGGTGAGGACGCCGTCCTCCTCCGCAACGCGCAGCTGGTCGGCGAAGGCGGGAAGCCGAGTGACCATGTGGGTGCGGTCCAGGCCGAAGACCTCGGCATCCAGGCGCAGGATCCCGGGAAGGTCCTCGGCGGTCGCCGGGCGGGTGCTCACCTTCGAACCGGGGTCCGGCTCCGGGGCCAGCAGGTGGCCCCGGACCATCTCGACGCGGCCGATGTCGACGAAGCCCAGCTGCTCATAGAGCGGCTGCCCGTACTGCGTGGCGTGCAGCGTGAGCGGGGTGTCTCCGGCCTCGTTGAGAACGTGCTGCATCAGGCGGCGCCCGACGCCCTGACGGGCGTATCGCCCGGCGACGAGCACCATCCCGATCGCGGCGAGCCCTTTGCCGTAGGAGGTCACCACGCAGGCGGTCACCAGACCCTTGCCCACAGGGTCGTCGATTCCGTACCCCGTGCCGGCCGTGAGCAGTAGGCCCCACTTGTGCTCCTCGCGCGGCCAGCCGCGGTCCTCGGAGAGATCTGCGCAGGAAGTGAGGTCGTCCGTGGTCAGACGCCGGATGGGCAGCTCGGAGAGCGGTGTCGACATAAGAGTCAGGCTGTCGGACGCAGTGATCGCTCGTCCAGTGCTTTCCGAGAAGTTGGCACGACGCGCAGGCGCCGACCGCGACGGGTGAGACCCCATGGCTTGAGCATGGAGACAACCGTCATGAAGACATACGTGGTGAAGGAGACGACCGGTCCCATCACCAGGCCCAGAGGGTCCGCCGGCGCAGCGCCGGAAGCGACGGTGTCGACCGCGGCATTGACGCCCGGACGCAGCGCGAAGATCGATGCGGCGACGGTGATGAGCGTCAGCCAGAACTTCGTATAGACCCAGCGGTGCTGTGCGAGACCCCATTTCGTGCGAAGGGACAGAACAAGACCGCTGAGGAGGGTCAGCAGGGCGAGAGGAATCACCAACCAGTCCGTGAAGACCTTCATCGAGCGGCAGGCGGCCTCGATCATGGCTGCGGACTCTGTGGTGGCTGCGGTGAGGGCAAGTGCCAGCAGGCCGAGCGTGAGCCCGAGCCAGCCGGCGGATGCGGCGACATGGACGACGAGGAGGGCCCGGCGAGCGGGGCGCTTGAGTGGTTTCACGTGAAACACCGTGCCGGGCGGGCAGACGTATCGCGTCTGACAGCGGGAGTAACCGCGGATACTAACCTCGGCGTACATGGCGTACATGGAGAGAAGCCGCAGGCTCCATATCTTCGATCTCGACGGCACTTTGATCCGCGGCTCGGCGGCGGCTGTGGAGATATCCCGGCAGCTGGGGCTGCTGGAGGAGATCGGCGAGCTGGAGCGGGAGTTGATCGCCCGCAGGATAGGCCCGCCGGAGTATGCGGTGCGTGTGCATGCCCTGTGGGGCGATCTCACCGATGCTCATGTCGCGGCAGCCTTCGAGGCGGCGCCCTGGCTCGACGGCATCCAGGAGGTATGGCGAGAGATCCGTGGGCGCGGGGACTACTGCGCCGTCATTTCACTCTCGCCCTCCTTCTTTGTGGAACGGCTGCTGAGCTGGGGAGCTCATGCGGCGCACGGATCACGCTTTCCCGCGTTGCCGTTCACCCAGCCTGTGGAGCCGTCGGGCATTCTCAACGCGGCCGCGAAAGTGAAGATCGCGAACCAGCTCTGTGCAGAGTTGGGGGTGGGCCTGGACACATGCGTTGCATATGGTGATTCCATGTCCGACGCGGAGATCTTCGGGGTAGTGCCCACAACGGTGGCGATGAATGCCGATCACCATCTGTCGGGTCTGGCCACACATGCCTATACGGGGGGCGATCTGCGCGAGGCATATGAACTGGTGCGATTCCGCAGTTAGTTCACGAGCTCGGGGGTGGTCCGGGCGACCCGTCATTTGGGCATGGGGGCAATGGAGCCTAACGAAAAAGCGGGTCCGGATGCCCGGACTTTCCGCTCTTTGTCCCCTGTAGTGGTGCTGCCTGGCATGCTGCGACGACGGGCGCTGCGGGCAATGTCACACTTCTGGCTCAGTCGTCCCGATTCAGCTTGCGGTCGTGGTTAGTGTGGGCTGGCAGTAGTCCTGAAGCAGAGCGGGGAATGAGGCACCTTCCGAGCCGGCGGAAGTGCGTGGACCGACCGAAAGATGTTCGAGGCGAGGCAGACAATGGACGCTCCGACCACCACGTCGGCCGACAATGGCACTTCGGACGAGAGCGGCGGGGGCGGATGGTTCACCCCTCGCAAGCGACCGACCCCCGGCCGGACCGACCCCGCTGAGGGGCCTTCCGCAGGTGACGCAGGCCAGGAACGAATAGCGGCTCCGAGGCGCCCAGTCGCCCCCATACGTCCGGTGGGCTCCGGGGCCTCTCGTCCCGCGCCGCCGGTGAGGGACGCGCGAGGGCCCGCGGCTCCCGTCGACGGGGCATCGCCGCCCGAGGCGCCGAGCGACGCTCGGTCCGCTGATGACGTTCCTGCCGAGCACGGTCCCTCCGGGTTCGCCCGGCCGGAGCGGACCCGGGATGACAGAGGCCCGGTCGCGGAAGCCCACAACGCGCACGGGACCCATGAGACCGCGGGTCCGCGCCAGGACCCCGGCGCCCGCGAAAGCCAGGCGGACCCCCGGGTACCGAGCCCGCGCGAAGCCCTCCACTCCCACGATGGCTCCTGGCCCCGCGAGGCGGTCTGGCCCACCGAGACCGCAGGACGGCTCCATATCGCGGGCCAGCCGGACCGGCACCACGAAGCCGCGGAGCGGCCCTACGGGGCCGTAGAACCGCGCGAAGACACCCAGCAGCGCGATGACACTCAGCCGCGCGAAGCCGGCCGGCCGCTCGGAGGCGCCGGGTTCCGCGGAGACGTCCCGTCGGGTGAAGCTCACCACGAACCGGCAGACCACCAGGCTCCGCCCGCGCAGCCTGCCGCACCGGCCGACGACGCGTCCCCCGACGCGATCCTCATCCGCCGCACCATGGGGGAGATCGGGTCCGTCGCGGACAAGGTCACCTCGTACTTCTACGCCCTGCTCTTCGTCCGCCACCCCGAACTGCGGGGCCTGTTCCCCGCAGCCATGGACGCCCAGCGTGACCGGCTCCTCAAGGCCCTGCTCACCGCCGCCGAGCACATGGACAACGCGGAGGTGCTCACCGACTACCTCAAGCACCTGGGCCGCGGCCACCGCAAATACGGCACCCAGCCCGAGCACTACCCAGCCGTCGGTGAGGCGCTGCTCGGCGCGCTGAGCCGGTACGCCACGACGACCTGGGACGAGGAGACCGAGGCCGCCTGGGTGCGCACGTACACCACGATCTCCCAGATCATGATCGACGCGGCCGCCGAGAACGAGCGGGACGCGCCCGCCTGGTGGCATGCCGAGGTGGTGTCGCACGACCTCAGGACACCCGACATCGCGATCATCACCGTCCGGCCGGACCAGCCGTACGCCTTCCTGGCCGGGCAGTACACGAGCCTGGAGACGCCCTGGTGGCCGCGGATCTGGCGGCACTACTCGTTCGCCAGTGCGCCCCGCGCCGACGGTCTGCTGTCCTTTCATGTCAAGGCGGTCCCGGCCGGCTGGGTCTCCAACGCCCTGGTCCACCACGCCCGCCCGGGTGACGTGCTGCGCCTCGGGCCGCCCGCGGGATCGATGACCGTCGACCACTCCACCGACAACGGCCTGCTCTGTCTGGGCGGCGGCACCGGTATCGCGCCCATCAAGGCGCTGGTCGAGGATGTCGCCGAGCACGGTGAGCGGCGCCCGGTGGAGGTCTTCTACGGGGCGCGTACCGACTACGACCTGTACGACATCGACACCATGCTCCGGCTCCAGCAGTCACACCCGTGGCTGTCGGTGCGGCCCGTTGTGGACAACCGCGCGCAGTTCCCCGACGCCGTGCGGGAATTCGGCCCGTGGTACGAGTACGACGCCTATCTCTCAGGGCCGCCCGGCATGATCCGCAGCGGCGTGCACGCACTGCGCGGCCTCGGCATCCCGTACGACCGGATCCGCCACGACTCGCTCGAAGAGCTCGTCGCTGCGGGCGACTAGCGCGCGGTAGCCGAGGGAGACAGGGGTCAGCCCAGGTCAGGGGCGTGCATCGCCCGTACTCCCTCGATATTGCCGTCCAGGTAGTGCCGCAGTGACAGCGGTACGAGATGGACGGCGGCAATGCCGACCCGGCTGAACGGCACCCGTACGATCTCGTACTCCCCGCAGGGTTCGTCGATCTCAGGGCCGTGCCGCCGTGCGGGGTCCATGGACTCCAGTCGGCAGACGAAGAAGTGCTGCACCTTCACCCCCGTCACACCGCCGTCGGCGATGTGCTCGACAGTGTCGACGAAGCAGGGGACCACATCAGTGATCTTGGCGCCGAGCTCTTCGTCCACCTCCCGGTGGAGCGCGTCCACCACGGTGGCGTCCTCGGGCTCGACCCCGCCGCCGGGCGTGAGCCAGTAGGGATCCACGCCGGGCTTGGTGCGCTTGATGAGGACGAGATCGTCGCCGTCGAGCAGGATGGCGCGTGCGGTGCGCTTGACCACTGGCCGTTCGGTCATGGCTAGAAAATGGCCCGCCAGGCCCGTTCTGAAACTCCTGTCCGCAGTGCTCTCACCAGTCGACCGCAGCGCGCAGCAGCCACTCGTGCGCTCGCGCGATGGGCGGGAGTGCAAGTGTGCCGGTCCGGACGACGAGAAAGTACGTGCGCAGCGGGGGTACGGGAGGGTCGAGCAGGGCCACCACGCGCCCGCGCTGGAGGTCCTCCTCGCACAGATAGCGCGGCAGCACGGCGAGGCCCGCTCCCGAGGCCGCGGCCTCCAGGACGGCCCGCAGGTCGGGGGCGATCACGGCGCCCGCGGCGGCCGGCCGGGAGTCGAAGACGGCGGACCAGTAGCGCGAGACGAACGGCAGGGATTCGTGGACTTCCACGACGGGTAACTGCTCGAGCACCACATGCCCGGCGCGCAGCACTCCGGGCCCCAGCCGGGCCGCCCAGCGCGGCGAGGCGACCAGTACGTGCTCCTCGTCGCAGAGCGGCGTCGCGGTGAGCAGCCCGCCGCGCGGCCGGGCGGTGGCGATGGCCAGATCGTGGTGTCCGGCGGCGAGCCCCTCCAGCGTCTCCTCGGCGTTCCCGAACGAGGCCCGAAGCGCCAGGCCCTGGGAGATCAGCGGGGTGAGCGCGGGCAGGGCGCGAAGCGAGACGAACTCCGGGGGACCGGCGAGATGCAGGGTCCGTACGCCCGATTCCTCGTCGAGACCGGTCTCGGCGATCTCCACCAGGGCGTCGAGATGAGGGGCTGCCCGGTGCGCGAGTTCGTCGCCGATGGTCGTGGGGGTGACGCCGCGGGCCTGGCGCAGGAACAGCGGCCGCCCCAACTGCTTCTCCAGCGTCCGGATCTGCCCGGTCACGGCGGGCTGGGAGAGTCCCAGCAGTGCGGCGGCGCGGGTGAAGGAGCCGGCCCGGTGCACCGTGACGAATGTGCGCAGCAGGGCCAGATCCATGCCAAGCCCCTCTCGACCGACTGTGCCCGCGGACCGGACAACTATAAATAAGTCGATAGGTCGCTGTCGCTACTGTGATTGGACACTGACGCAGAGTCAACTAGCCTTGGTCGCGCGGTTCTTCGCGTGTGGAACCGAGGGCGGTCCGAGCCATGAGGGGGGAGGCTCGGGCCGCCCGTTGTACGTAGCGCCGCTCAGCGCGCCGTCGTACTCCGGCGTACGCCCCCCGGTCCACGCCGAGCGTGGTCCGAGGCCCGGTCCGCAGCTCGCCGGAACAGCACCACGGACCGCCCCGCCCCTACCCCGCCGCCTCGTCCAGCGCCCGCAGCACGTCCGCCACCAGGTCGACCGCATCCTCGGCCCCCACCGAGAAGCGGATGAAGCCCTCCGGAACCGCGTCACCGCCCCAGCGCCCGCGCCGTTCCGCCGTGGAGCGCACCCCGCCGAAGCTCGTCGCGTCGTCCACCAGCCGCAGCCCGCCCAAGAAGCGCTCGGCGTGCCCGCGATCGGGCAGTACGAACGAGACCACACAGCCGTAGCGCCGCATCTGCTGCGAGGCGATCTTGTACGAGGGGTCCGACGGCAGTCCCGGATAACGCAGCCCGGTCACCTCGCCCCGCCCGCCCAGCGCCTCCGCGAGCGCCAGCGCAGTCGCGCACTGCCGCTCGATCCGCAGGTGCAGCGTGGCCAGCGACCTGTGCGCGAGCCATGCCTCCATCGGGCCCGGAATCGCCCCGACGACCTTGCGCCAGCGCCGTACACCCGCCGCCAACTCCGGATCCCGGCAGGTCACATGGCCGAGCAGGATGTCACCGTGGCCCGTCATGCCCTTGGTGTCGCTGGCCACCGAGAAGTCCGCGCCCAGTTCCAGCGGCCGCTGCCCGAGCGGAGTCGCGAGGGTGTTGTCGACCGCGACCAGCGCGCCGGCCGCGTGCGCAGCCTCCACCAGCCGCCGTACGTCGCACACATCGAGCCCCGGATTGGACGGTGTCTCGATCCACAGCAGCCGCGCCCCGTCGAGCACGGCCAGTTGCGCGTCGCCGCCCGTCGGCGCGGTCCTGACGTCGACGCCGTACGCCTCAAGACGTTCCCGCAGCAGGGGCAGCGCCTGATAGCCGTCGTCCGGCAGCACCACCGCGTCCCCGGCCTTCAGCTGTGAGAACAGCACGGCCGAGATCGCCGCCATCCCCGAGGCGAAGGCCACGGTCTCGACGGACTCCCCCGGCGCCTCGAGCTCGCCGATCGCCCGTTCCAGATGGGTCCAGGTCGGGTTCTCGTCACGGCCGTAGGTGTACGGACCGGTCGGCTCGCCCGGCAGATGGAAGTGGGCCGCGAAGACCGGTCCCGGCAGGGTCGGTTCGTACTTCACCGGCTCGGGCAGACCGGCCCGTACCGCCCTGGTGCCGTCTCCCACGCCCGCGCCGTCGCTCGTACTCCTGCCGTCGCTCATGCCGCACGCTCCTCCACTGCGGTTCGTACAGCGTCGAGCAGCCCCTCGCTCGACGCCTCCACCATCTCCAGGCAGTCCTTGAAACCGTCTATACCGCCGTAATACGGATCAGGAACATCCAGGTCCCCGGGCGCGGAGGGGTCGTACTCCCGCAGCAGCCGCACTTTCGCGGCGTCAACGGCCGTCGGCGCGAGCCGCCGCAGTTCCCTCACATGCCCCTCGTCCAGCGCGATCACCAGATCGAGCAGCGGGAACCAGGCGGCGCGGAACTGCCGTGCGCTGTGCCCGGACTCGTAGCCGTTCGCCTCCAGCACGGCGACGGTGCGGTGGTCCGCACCGTCGCCCTCGTGCCAGCCTCCGGTGCCCGCGCTGTCCACCTCCACCACCCCGGCGAGTCCGGCCTCCGCCACCCGCGCGCGGAAGACGGACTCGGCCATGGGTGAGCGGCAGATGTTGCCGGTGCAGACGAAGCAGACGCGATACACAGAACTCACTCGGCGTTCAGTCCTTGTCCGGCAGAGCGACATTCATCGCCCACGAAACGACCGAGATGATCAGGCCACCGAGCACTGCGGTCCAGAAGCCCTCCACATGGAAGTTCAGATCGAGCTTGTCGGCCAGCCAGGACGTCAGCAGCAGCATCAGGGCATTGACGACGAGTGTGATCAACCCGAGGGTGAGGATGAACAGCGGCAGCGTCAGCAGCTTCACCACCGGCTTGACGAGGAAGTTGACCAGGCCGAAGAGCAGCGCCACCAGGACCAGGGTCCAGGCCTTCTTGCCGGTGCTGTCCCCGGTGAGGGTTATGTCCTGGAGCAGCCAGATGGCCACCAGCAGGGCCGCCGCATTGGCGATCGTCTTGACTACAAAATTCTTCATGTGTCTGATCGTGGCAGACGTGATCGGACCAAGGGCAGGGGCGAACGGCCATGAAGGCATTCCGACTGGACGAGCTGGAGGCGGAGCGCGCCGCCAACGACGGCGCATATCTGCAGTTCCTGCGCGAGCGGAACATGTCGGTCGGGCTGTACGCGCTGGACGCCGGCGAACTGGACCCTCAGCTGCCCCACCGCCAGGACGAGGTCTACTTCGTCGTCAGCGGCCGTGCCTCCATCACGGTCGGGATGGAGACGACGCAGGTCGGACGCGGCAGCGTGGTCTATGTCCCGGCCGGAGTGGCCCATAAGTTCCACCACATCGCGGAGGATCTGCGAGTGATGGTGGTCTTTTCTCCCCCTGAGAGCTGACCGGAACCCTGCCCTGTCCCTAGGGGTTCAGTCAGGGGAGATCAAGGGCTCGCAGGCCCCCGGACACCACCCCCTCCCGCATAGCATCGAAGCCAGGAACTCAGAGAAACGAGGTAAGGACGATGGCTGTGCGGGAGATATTCGCGGGGATGCCGTGGTGGGTGAAGTGGGTCGCCGTGCCGGTCATCGCCCTTGTGCTGTTCGGAGGCCTGATCGCGAGCGTGATCGGCTTTGTGATCGGACTGCTCTTCAAGGTTCTGCTGTTCGTCGCGCTTGTCGGTGGACTCATCTTTGTCGTACGGAAGTTCATGTCGTCCTCCAGTTCGCGCAGCGACTGGTAGTGACCAACTGGACAGACCCGGACGGGCGTTAGCCCGGCCGGGGGAACACCCCGATAAACCCCCAGTCCCGCACAGGGGCGGCCATTACAGTGACAATCCGCTGCCGCCCCTCGGGAAATCCGCCCCTTGGGAAGTCCGTGCGGCGGGCGGGCAATCTGCCCGTCACCATGCCTGGGGGTGACCTTTGGCCACGGCTACACACGCAGCTGCCCCTACCCTGATCGGGTCGGTGCAACGGGCGCTGAGGCTTCTGGAGGCCGTGGGCTCCCATCGGGACGGGGCTCCGGCGAAGCAGCTCGCGCGCGAGGCGGGCCTTCCGCTTCCCACCGCGTACCACCTGCTGCGGACGCTGACGCACGAGGACTATCTGCGCCGTGAGAAGGGCGTGTTCGTCCTTGGTGACGCGGTCGGCAAGCTCGCTCTCGGCGGAGCTCTGCAGAATCGTCGCAGCAGGCTCGAGGACTCGCTTGTGCACTGGCGGGACGCGATCGGCGTCCCGGTCTACTTCGCGGTCTACCGCGAGGGTGAGATCGAGATCGTCGCCGTCGCCGACACCCCGTACGCGCCCGCGGTCGACGAGTGGGCCGACTTCCGTGAGACCGGACATGCGCATGCGCTCGGCCAGTGTCTGCTGAGCCAGCTCGACGAGCAGGGCCGCCGCGATCATCTGGATCGCCACCGCGTGCAGCCGGTGACTCCCTATTCAGTACGCGACCGTCGCACGTTGCTCGACCGGCTCGCTTCGATGGAGCGGATGCAACCAGTCGTGGAGCGACAGGAATATGCGCTCGGCACGGTCTGTGCCGCAATCCCGATCACGGCCGGATCCGGCGCCGCGGCGATGGCCATTTCTCTCCCCCTTCACCAGGAAGGACGGTTGCTCCCTGCGGTCGAGCAACTACGCAACGGAATAGGGGGACTCCTCAGCTCCCTCGCGTTCTCTATCAGTATCTGAAAAATCACTCCTTGTGATCTGGTAGTGCGTACTGGACGATTACGTCAAGAGGGCCATAGTGGATCATTCCTGGCCGTTTTCTGCCGAGCTTTTCGTTCACTGGTTCATCCAATGCGGGGTACACGATGCGCGAGTCGGTCCAGGCCGAGGTTCTGATGAGTTTCCTTGTCTCCGAGGAGCTCTCATTCCGGATCCCGGTGGAGCTCCGGTACGAGACGAAGGATCCGTACGCGGTCCGGATGACCTTCCACCTGCCCGGAGATGCCCCTGTGACCTGGGCCTTCGGTCGCGAGTTGCTGGTGGACGGCATCAACGGCCCGAGCGGGGACGGCGATGTGCACATCGCGCCGACGCGTCCCGAGGGGCTGTCCGATGTGATCGTCCGGCTCCAGGTCGGCTGCGACCGGGCGCTGTTCCGGGTGAGTGCGGCGCCGCTTGTGGCCTTCCTCGACCGCACGGACAAGCTGGTGCCGCTGGGGCAGGAGCGTACGTTCGGTGACTTCGAGTGCAATCTCGAAGAGGCGCTCGGGCGCATTCTCGCGGAGGAGAGCGCCGGCTGAGCGGCCGCGGCCTTCGGAATCGTCCGCCGCGGCGCCAACCGCCGCCATCTTCCCCCTACTTCTTGCGGCGGCGGCCCCTACCGCCTCTCAGCGCTGCCCTGCCCGCGGCCGCCGAAAGGCCCGGCCGGTCGGCGGAGACCACCAGCGCCGCGAGGGCGGTGGTCACCGGCACCGAGGCGACGAGGCCGATCGACCCGATCAGGGTCCGTACGATCTCGGTCGCCACCAGCTCGCTGCTGGCCACCGTTCCCACGCTGCTCTGTGCGATCGAGAAGAGCAGCAGCAGAGGCAACGCGGCGCCTGCGTAGGCCAGTACGAGCGTGTTGACGACGGACGCGATGTGGTCCCGGCCGATGCGGATGCCCGCCCGGTAGAGCCCCCGCGGGCCCATGTCCGGGTCCGCCTGGTGCAGTTCCCACACCGCCGAGGTCTGGGTCACCGTCACATCGTCGAGCACACCCAGCGAGCCGATGATGACGCTCGCCAGCAGCAGACCGCTCAGGTCGATGTTCGGATAGAGGCCGTGGATCAGGCCGGTGCTGTCGTCGGTGTTGCCGGTCAGACTCGCCCAGCCGATGAAGAGCGAGCCGAGCAGCCCGATCAGCAGCAGAGAGATCAGCGTGCCGAGGACAGCGACCGAGGTGCGCGCGGTGAGCCCGTGGCACAGATAGAGCGCAATCAGCATGATCGCGCTCGCTCCGACCACCGCGACGATCAGCGGATTGGAGCCCTGCAGGATCGCGGGCAGGATGAACAGAGTCAGTACGGCGAAGGATGCGGCGAGCGCGATCAGCGCCATCACGCCGCGCATCCGCCCCACCAGCACCACCACGACCGCGAAGATCCCAGCCAGCAGTGCCATCGGGAAGCCGCGGTCCACATCGGTCACTGAGTACTGCAGATCACGGGGCGCGTCGGGGGCGTACGCCACCACCACACCCTGGCCCTGGCTCAGCTGACGGGGCGCGTCCGGCTGGACGATCTCGGTGAAGGTGCGGCCCTTGTCCTTGCCGGTGGTGACCTTGATCGTCGCCTTCCCGCAGCTGCCCTTCTGGGCGTTGACCGCCTCGCGTCCCTCGGGTGTGGAGGTGTCGCCGGTCGGCGGGACCTGCGCGGCGTTCACGTCCTTGCAATTGACCTTCTCGACCCGCACCACCTTGCCCTGCTCGGTCTGCCGGTCGAAGCCGACACCGGTGCGCTCATGGCCGGGGGCGCCACCCGGCCAGAGCACGACCAGGCCGACGACGACGGCCGCGGCGAAAGGAATCAGCACCGCGGCGATGACCTTGCGGAGGTGCTGCGAGACGGGCGCGGCGGGCCCATGGCTGTGCGTGTGGCCATGGGGGTCGGGCGTCTGCGGCGGAGGTGTCGGCGATGAGGTCACCGACCGATCATCGCAAGAACGAGGGGGCCCTCTGTTCAGCGCGCCAGAAGTGACGCTAGCGTGGTGGCACCTTTGCACACGCGGGAGCTCGGAGCACCGGGCTGAGAGGGCGCTGAAATCCGTACGAACTGTACGGAAGTGGCTGCGCCGACCGCCGAACCTGTTACCGGGTAATGCCGGCGTAGGGAGTAGGTCACGATGACCGTTCAGGACGCACGCACGCCTGCCTCGAATCAGCCCGAGGCCGGGAAGTCCATCGGCTGGCACAAGGGATACGTCGAGGGTTCGCGCCCCGACCTCCGGGTGCCGGTCCGCCAGGTGCACCTCACCAACGGCAAGGACGTGACGCTGTACGACACGTCCGGCCCGTACACCGATCCGAACGTCGAGACCGACGTCCGCCGCGGACTTTCGCCGCTGCGGGAGAACTGGATCATCGGCCGTGGCGACACCGAGGAGTACGCGGGCCGCCCGGTCCGCCCCGAGGACGACGGGATCAAGCACACCTCGCCGAGGGGCGGTCTGCGCAACCTCGACGCGGTCTTCCCCGGCCGTCCGCGCCAGCCCCGCCGGGGCCGCGACGGACAGGCGGTGACGCAGCTCGCGTACGCCCGTCGTGACGAGATCACGCCCGAGATGGAGTACGTCGCGATCCGCGAGAACGTCTCCCCCGAGGTCGTACGCGAGGAGATCGCCGCGGGCCGGGCCGTCCTGCCGGCCAACGTCAACCACCCGGAGATCGAGCCGATGATCATCGGCAAGCGGTTCCTGGTGAAGGTCAACGCCAACATCGGCAACTCCGCGGTCACCTCCTCCATCGAGGAGGAGGTCGAGAAGATGACCTGGGCCACGCGCTGGGGCGCGGACACGGTCATGGACCTCTCCACCGGCCGCAACATCCACACCACCCGCGAGTGGGTGCTGCGCAATTCCCCCGTGCCGATCGGCACCGTGCCGCTCTACCAGGCGCTCGAGAAGGTCGACGGCAAGGCCGAAGAGCTGACCTGGGAGATCTACAAGGACACGGTCATCGAGCAGGCCGAGCAGGGCGTCGACTACATGACCGTCCACGCGGGTGTGCGGCTGCCGTACGTCCCGCTGACCGCCAACCGCAAGACGGGCATCGTCTCGCGCGGCGGATCGATCATGGCGGCGTGGTGCCTGGCGCACCACAAGGAGTCGTTCCTCTACGAGAACTTCGAGGAGCTCTGCGAGATCCTCGCCGCGTACGACGTGACGTACTCGCTCGGCGACGGTCTTCGGCCCGGCTCGATCGCGGACGCCAACGACGAGGCGCAGTTCGCCGAGTTGCGCACACTCGGGGAACTCAACTCGATCGCCAAGCGTTTCAATGTGCAGACGATGATCGAAGGACCTGGTCACGTCCCGATGCACAAGATCAAGGAGAACATCGACCTCCAGCAGGAGATCTGCGAGGAGGCCCCGTTCTATACGCTCGGCCCGCTCACGACGGACGTGGCCCCGGCGTATGACCACATCACCTCCGGCATCGGGGCGGCGATGATCGCCTGGTGGGGCACCGCGATGCTCTGCTACGTCACGCCCAAGGAGCACTTGGGCCTGCCCAACCGCGACGACGTGAAGACCGGCGTCATCACCTACAAGATCGCCGCTCATGCGGCCGATCTCGCCAAGGGGCACCCGGGCGCGCAGGAGTGGGACGACGCGCTGTCCGACGCCCGTTTCGAGTTCCGGTGGGAGGACCAGTTCAATCTGGCCCTCGACCCGGACACGGCACGGGAGTTCCACGACGAGACGCTGCCGGCCGAGCCGGCGAAGACCGCGCACTTCTGCTCGATGTGCGGTCCGAAGTTCTGCAGCATGAAGATTAGCCAAAGCATCACAGAGCAGTTTGGCGGTACTGCGGCCGCGGGGGCGACGGCCGAGGAGGTTGCTGAGGGGATGCTCCGGAAGTCGAAGGAGTTCGCGGAGGCGGGGAATCGGGTCTACCTGCCGCTCGCCGACTGAGATCCAGTGGACGGCGATGCCTCGGGTGATCGGGGCATCGCCCGGCGCGGGTCGCCTCGTCTCACCGGTCCCTGTCTCTGCCGTCGATGTATGCGAGCAGCGCAAGGGCGAGAGCGAAGTGGGTATCGGCACCGTTCAGCCGCTTGACCACGTCGCTGTCTGGCACCACTACCGAGAGCGCGGTGGCCGCCAATGCGTACAACACGGCCATGACCACGATCACATTCATCGGCGTGATGAGGCTGTGCCAACTGCCCTCTACGCCAGGGTGGTCACCGCCTTCTGGGGTGCGCTCCAACAGCGGTGCAGTTATGTCATGAACTCCTTCGGCCAACTCATCGCCGATTGGGGAGGCTCCAGTCGAGGGCGTCTGCTTCGCAATCAGGCGTTCAACGCTGTTGGGATCCGCGCTGCGGTAGTCATCCAGCGCGTGCCTCCACGCGGCACTTGAAACGAAGGAGAGCTGCGGCTGAAGTTCGTCGAACAGGCCTCTCCATCGAGAGTCTGGGATCACGGACATTGCCCGTTGACTGACGAGCAGGATCTCGGCCAGACGGACCGGTGGGACCAGCCCTCTCAGTTGATCCTCGAAAGCCATCCTGATGGGTGCCATCGCTTGCCTTGTCTGTTCAGCCATGGCTTCACTGATGGGCGCCATGGCTTGACGAGTTTGCTCCTTTAGGTGTTCGAGCAGTGGCTCCATGGCTTGGCGGAGTTGCTCGCTCTGCATCTCTACCAACGGTGCCACTGCCTGCCGCATCTGCTCGTTCAGACGCTCGACCAGCGGTGCTACGGCACGCCTCGCGATGGCTGCACCTATGGGAGAAACCATAGGGATGTCAGATTTGTCGCTCACGAGTGCAGGGTATCCAGGCAATACGCCGTTTGCCGGAGGGTTGTCTCAACTGGTACTCGCGATGTAGGTACCGATGGCTGACCGCGGCGCTGGTGGGTGATCCTCACTGAGGCTCACGTTCCACGCGGGATGGCCAAAAGCATCACGGAGCGGTTTGGCGGTGCGGCGGCTGAGGGCGCATCGCTCCAGGACATCGCTGCGGGAACGTTCCGGAAGTCGAGGAATCTCCGGCAAGTGCCCTCTCTGAGGGCCCAGAGTCGTATAGGCCTCCTCTCGTCTTTGCTCCCTACTCACCGATACCGTCGATGCCGTGTCCGGTGCACGTCGGGTTGGTCGCCCGTACTCGTGCGTCGGTTGATCGCGCGCGACTAAGGGGAGCTGGTTCGGGCATGGCGGTTGACGCTGCTCGGGGTTTGGAAGAGGGGTTCACGTCGGCGGGGGCAACGCGGGTGATGGTTGCCGCGTGCCGGGCTGCTGGGCTCGATGACAGAGGCGCGGAGTTGATCCGCCTCGGAGAGAACGCGTTGTTCCGGCTGGCCTCGGCGCCGTTGATCGTGCGTGTGGCGCGTGGCGAAGAGTGGCTGCCGAAGGCACACACTGAAGTCGCTGTCTCGCGCTGGCTGACGGGCGAGGGGTTCCATGCCGCGCAAGCTGTGGAGGACCTGGAGCAGCCGCTGTTGATCGACGGTCACCCTGTGACGTTCTGGCATCTGATCGTTGAGGGGGATCGCAAGGCTACGTACGGGGAACTGGGCGGTGTCCTGCGGGACCTGCATTCTCTGTCGGTGCCGGATGGCCTGCATCTGCCGTCGTTCGAGCCGTTCGACAAGCAAGAGCTGCGACTCGACCGGGCCGTGATCCCTGAGGACGACAAGGTCTTTCTGCGAAAGCGCTGGCTGGAACTCAAGGACAAGTACGCAGAGCTGCGGTTCTCCACGCCCAAGGGGCCTGTTCACGGTGACGCCCATGTGCAGAACCTCATGGTGGACGACCAGGGGCAAGTGATCCTGATCGACTTCGAAGCTTTCTGCTTCGATCACCCGGAGTGGGACCTGATGGTCACGGCTGTGGAGCACCACAGCCTTGGGTGGCAGACCGACGAACAGTACGCCGACTTCGTGGCCGCGTACGGGCGGGACCTGTACGACTGGGAGGGGTACGAGACGCTGCGCGGCCTGCAAGAGTTCGGCATGACGACGTGGCTCATGCAGAACGTGCAGGAGGACGAGCAGACGGCAGCGGAGTACCGCCGGCGCATCGCCGGGCTGCGGAACGACGACGGGCCCCGGGACTGGCGGCCCTGGTGACCGTCCCGGATGAGCAGTGGAGCGAAGCTCGGTTCGCAGTGGAAAACGAGGATCTCGAACGGCTTCGTGAGCTGTTGGACGCTGGCGCGGACGTGAACGAGACCTACATGGGGATGCCGTTGCTGCATCACGCGATCGACACTGAGGCCGATGGTGCGTTGCAGTCGGGGCAGCCGCTGCATGTGGACACCACGGCCTACTTGTTGAGTAGCGGTGCCGATCCGCGACTCAAGGATGGGAAAGGTCGGGATGCCCGTAGTTTCGCCGAAGGGTGCGGGCATTGGCTGGCGCTGAAATTGATCGAAGCATTCATGAGCCAGACGCTGACTGCTACTCGTCCTCGAGGCGGGCGAGTGCGTCGCGTACTTGGTCGTTGAACGCGGACACTGTGGGTTTCATGGAGTGGGCGCTGACCTCGGTCTGGAAGTCGGTGACATAGCGCTGGAAGCGGGCGGACTGGAGAGAGTCGCCACCGTCGACCGCGAGGCTTGCTGTGGTGACGGCTGCCTCCAACTCGCCGTTAAGTAGCTGACTTTGGGCGAGCACCATGCGGCAGAAGCCCAGGGTGCGGGCGTACTTCGGGTCAGTGTCGTTTACGGCTCGCTCCGCATGCTCCACGGATTCGCGGCGCATCTTGAGGTCGCGGAAGCAGTGGCACAACTCGCCCATGAGTTCCGCGGAGTCGAAGTAGCCCAGCCATTCGGGGTCCTCGGCTGTGTCGGCGCGCTCGAAGTGGCGTTCCGCTTCGTTCATGGCCCGGCCTGCCCCGATCGGATCCCCCGCGTTGGAGAAAGCGCGGGCCTCCATGGCTGAGAACAGCGCCATGGCGCGCGGGGTTGCCTTCCCCGTGGCGCCTTCGACTCCCGCGCGGGCGAGTTGGATGGCCTGGGCGTGGTTGCCCAGGTAGTTGGCCTGATGGCTGAGGTTGGACAGAATGCGGGCGCCAAACATGCGATCGCCGATGACCTGGGACAGGCGCAGTGTGGATGTCAGGTAGCGGTGCGCGAGGTGATGGTTTCCCGAGTCGTACGCGGTCCAGGCAAGCAACTGCGAGATTTCGGAGGCAGCGCCGAATAACGCGGTGCCGACCCGCTCGCTGTAGCTGGTGCTGAGCAGGGGCAGGACCTCGTGGCGGAAGTAGTGACGCAGCGCCTTGTGGCCGTGGCCTCCGCCGAACTTGAAGTCGAGCTGCATGAACATGTCGGCGGCTGCTCGGATCGCCTTGACGTCGCGCATGCCTACACGCTGGGAGACGGGCCTGTCGGCCTGGACTCCGTCCGGGCGGGCCACCATCCATGACAGGACGGCAGAGTTGAGATCGGCGTCCGCGACGATCAGTTGCCCGCTCGACGGGGTCTCCGCGCGCTCCTCGGCGAGTCCGTCGAGCATCGACAACACATCGGGCACGGTGCCCGGGTAGCCGACCGGCTGTGGTGCTGACGGCTCCGGCTGGCCGAAGAATCCGAGATCGCCGGGCGTGATGCGGCGGCTCAGCTTTGCGCCGAGTACCTCCGCCATGATCGCCGCTGTCTGTGGCTGGATGCCTGCGCCGTCCCGCCATCGCTGCACAGCGACGTGCGTCGTCCCGAGACTTGATCCGCGCTGTTCGGCGGCGTCACGCATGCGCTTCGCGAGGCCCTTGTTCGAGACCTTCGCTGCGTCCATGACTGCGATCAATTGCGCGTTCGGCTCTCGGTCCATGCTCCCCTGCCAACCCGAGAATGACGGCTTGTGTTCATCGTGGCACAGCCCGCTGACAGAGGGGGTTCATTCGTGAACCCCCTTCTGCCTTCCCGGTGTTCACGTGAACCCCCAGGTGAACGCTCCCGATCGTGCCGCCGTCCCCGTTCACTGGTCAGCACGGAAAAGGGCGGGACACAGGACCCGCCAACTTCGGGAGGGGACGCGATGAATGCCTGGCAAAGCAGACGGTTAGCGAACACTCCGGCGATGCTGACCCAGCACGAAACTGTCACGCCGGGGGAGGTGGAGCAGTTCCGTGCTCTGACGCTGTTCGTCGAGTCTCCGGATTCGGTGAAGGCGGCACGTGACATGGCGCGGTCCGCCGTTCTGGACTGGGGCCTCGCTCATCTCGTCGAAGATGTGCGGCTGGTTGTTTCGGAGCTCGTCGGCAACGTTGTGCATCACGCGGTCCCTGACGACTGTCTCGCTCACCCCGGCGCCGCTCGGCGGCTCGATGTCTCGATCCGGAAGTGGCCGAGGTGGCTGTTCGTTGGCGTGACTGACGAGGACTCCAGCCCACCGACGCTTCCGACGGGTGAGGTCTTCTCGCCTGAGCTGGTCGGCGGCTTCCCCGAGGCCGTATTGCCGGACTGTGGCCGTGGCCTGCGGATCGTTCAGGGGCTGGCCGACGCGCTCTGGTGGTCACCGGAAGAAGCGGGCGGCAAGACCGTGTTCTGCCGCTTCGACCTCGACGGCTCTTCGTCGTAGAGAGCTCCGGGGCGTCGCCTACCTAGCTCCTCCCACGCGATCGGGAGGAAGGCGACGCCCCGGTAACCGGCCGGTCCAGACCGCACCGGCCGAGGGGCGCGGCCTCTCAGCGGCTCCCGGGATCCCCTCCCGGCTGAGCGGCCGCGCCCTGCACAACAACCGAAAACCGAGACCGGGCCACCCCGTCAGCCGTGGAAAGCGAAGGGTGGCCCGGCAAGGGGACGCAGCGGTCCCCGGTGCCTGATGGTACCGGGGCCGCTGCGCTGCGTTTCTGCCCTGGACCAAAAGAAGTTGATGATCCGTTACCTAGATCGGGGCAGAGGTGAGCAAGTTGACTGGCGCGGGTGAGGACTGGCTGAGCGATGGTCTCGACGTCGTGGGCGCAGACTCCGGTCTGTGGGTGCCCGGCGTCGACTACGTGGCGGGCTGGCGCAAGGCTGGCGAGGCTGCGGATCGGCTGAACCGGGCGCTGCTCGGTGCCGGGTTCGAGCTGTCGGAGGTGCGGGCGGTCGCGTCGACGGATGGGGGCGGGCGCGGAGTCGTGCGTGTCGCTGGCTGGCCGGACGCCGTCGACCGACTCGCCGGGTTCCTGGAGTCGGCCGCGGACGGCACAGGCGGTGCGTCGTGAGGCGCCTTTTCCTTGGTGAGCGCCGCATGTGGGCACGTCGCCGGCCGCAGAGGCTTTGGGCGGTAGCTGCCATGGGGCGAGTGAGCAGGGGGCCCTACGCTGGCCCGGCGAATCGGGCAGGCACCTGCCCTGCCCGCTGTTGTGCCCGATGGGCCCCCTGCTCTTCGAGGCTCGCCCCATGGGAGCTGCCTAAAGCCTCGGAGGCCGTCGACCCCAAGCCAAGCGGGCCCCGGCCACTGTCGACGGGGCGCCGCCTCTCCATTTCGAGCGCGTTGAGGCGTAGGGCACCGGGCGACCGGCCGGGACCGGCGGCCACGCCGCACGCCCGGCCGGGGCGGCCGGGCTGCCCGGCGCGCCGCAGGCGCGCCCTTGAGGAAGTGGAGAAAGTTTCGACCGATCTACGGTCCTCGGGTCTGTCTTGTCTCGGTTGATGCTTGACGTTGTGGCTTCACTTGATGCTTGACACCGCGTGCCTCGGCTTGGCTGTGCGCGTCTGATCCGCGTGCAGGGAGGGCCGGGGCCGTGCTGGTGGAGCTGAGCGTGGTCGAGCAGCGGTATCACGCGG